>DAHWPS010000211.1:0-4279 GCA_027342785.1 Acidimicrobiaceae bacterium | reverse complement strand
GAGGGGCTCCACTTCGACGGGCTGCTCGGGCCACGCTCCAACGTAGACGTTGCCAGCGGGCTCATCACGCCGAACATCTACGCCCTGGCGACCGACGCCCTCCTCGGCGAGTACGACTACGTCATCGTCGACACGCAGGTGGCCGAGTACGGCAGCAACATGTTCGGGTTCTTCCTGCTGCCCCACCTCGACCACCTCATCTGCCTGGTCCCACCGATCCCCCAGGCGGTAGACCGCTCCACCTTGTGGCTCCAGTCCATCTCCGACCAGTCGTACGCCAACAACTCGTCGGTCCCCATGGAGAAGATCGACGTCCTCCTCAACGGGTTCGATCCCCGGTCGCCCTACGGACCCTTGGACGCGGAGAAGTTGCTCGGGGCGTGGAACATCGTCGGAAGCATCCCCCACATCGAGGCCATCTCCAAGGCCACCCTGGAGCGGGACCTGATGTCGGCGCTCCCCGCTGTCATGCCGCGTCTCAGGGATGTCCTCGGGGAGATCCTCGACGAGCCCGGCCTCAGCCCGAGGCACCGAGAGGCTCAGGTCGCAGGTAGATCGCCAGCGGGGTCAGCCCCGGCGAAGAAGCGGCTGGGTTGGCCGCGGCGATCCGGTTGATCGCCGACGAAATCGCGTTTCCATGCCACGTTCCGATGTATCGACGGACGAATTTGCCGACTATCGGAGATCGACGATGCTGGCAGCACCCAGAGACCCGGCACCCAGAGACCCGGCACCCAGAGACGAGGACGGGCTGTCGCTCTGGACCGTCCTCGGCGGTCTCCTGCTGAGCAGTCTTCTGGTCAGCCTCTTCATCATCCCGAACCTCCTCGGGGCTCGGGTGGCCGCCGAGAACGGGGCGGCGGAGCACAACCTCCAGGCCGGCCTCACCGACTTCAAAACGTTCTTTTCTGTCGACAACACCTACGCCGGCATCTCCTCAGGGTCCATGGACGCTGAGGACCCGACGATCCAGTTCACCACCGGGGCGTCCACCGGACCGAAGGTCATCTCGTTCTCCGCCTCGTCGAGCGGGAGCTCGGTCGAGATGGCGGCCAAGTCGTCGACGGGTGCGTGCTTCTACATCTCCGACGTCGAGCGCATCACGGCGAGCTTCTCGTCCGGCGGCGACTTCTACTCGGCGGCCGCCTCCCCGGCGATCTGCTCGGCGTCGTCCGCTCCGCCATCCGGTACGGACCGCAACGGCTTCCCGCTGCCGAGTTGATCGGGAGTCGGTTTCTCCACCACCCGGCGATTTCGCCAGACTAGAACCGGTTCTAGTCTGGCGAAATCGCGTTTCCGGCCCTCGTTCCGATGTACCACCGTCACCTCTCCGGTGGCGCCTTCATCCACAGTCACATCGAACAAGGAGTGCATCATGGAACTGACCAAGCGCCATCGGATTGCCCGGGCGATCAAGGAAGCATGGTTCGGACCCGATCGGGTCAGGGACGAAGAGGGTCTGTCTCTGTGGACGGTCCTGGGGGGCCTCCTCTTGAGTGCTCTGGTGACGGCTCTGTTCGTGATCCCGAACCTCCTCGGTGCCCGGGCCGCCACGCAGGACGCTGCCCCGCAGCACAACCTCCAGGCGGCGATGCCGGCTGCGAAGGTGCTCTACGGGACCAACAACTCGTCCTACACGAACGTCACCGCCGCTCAGCTCAGTGCAGCCGAGCCCACCCTGACGTTCGTGAGCGGCACCGCATCCACCGGACCTCACCACATCAGCTTCGCCGCGGGTTCCGGTGGGAACTCGCTGGTGATGGCCGCGGCTTCGTCAACGGGTGCGTGCGACTACATCATCGACGTGGAGACCGCGAGCGCCGGAGCAGTCACGACCGATGGCCTGCCGGGAGCGGGTACCTACTACAACGCCGTCAAGTCGACGACCGGTGGGTGCCTCGCCAGCTCCGCTCCGGCGACCAAGTGGCAGGAGAACGGGTTCCCGTCCGTCTGACCTGGAGTTGCGTCACCTGACCAGGTCGGCGTAGCCGAACCAGGCAGGACACGACAGAGGACCCGGCCTTCGGCCGGGTCCTCTGTCGTGTCCTCCGAAATCGGCGCCGTCAACCACTCCGCCCTAAAGGACGGAGCTTGTAGCGAGGCCATCTCGTTACAGGTTCTACCCAATAGGGTCGGTTGACCAGACCAAGACATCACCAAGGAGGTGAACAGATGTCTACGTTGCACGTAAGTGAGAAGACCAACCAAGGGATGCTTCGTGACCTCCTCCCCGCCCTTACGGACGGGGCTTCCCGGCCCGGTGAGGCGGCTCACGCCGCCGCCAGGCCAGGTAGTTGACGCTTCGCAGGGCCGGCTACTCCCGGTGTCCCTCCACGTCCTGCGACCGCCAGTCCGGCGGCACGGATGTTGATGGCTGCATTCACGTCGGCGTTGGCGGAGAATCCGCAGGACCGGCAACAGAAGACCGCTTGGCTCTCGCGGTTCTCCTTTGTCGTGTGCCCGCACGCCGAGCAACGCTGGCTCGTGTACGCAGGGTTGACGGCCACCAGCTCCACCGGGGAGGTGGCTCCGTCTGTGTCGACGGCATTGGCAGCCTTGTCGCAGAGGCGCTTGCGGAACAGCGCCCACGCCTGGGATGAGATCGAACGGTTGAGGCCCCGTTTCTGGGCAACATTCTTACCTGGTGCTTCGACCGTGCCCCTCGCCGAGCGGACCATGTTCTTCACCGCCAGGTCCTCGATGCAGAGGACGTCGTAGTCCCGCACCAGGTCGGTGGTGGTCTTTTCGATCCAGTTCTTCCTGCGGTCGGCCTCCCTGGCCGTCAGCCCGGCGATCTGGTGCTTGGTCCGCTCCCGGCGACCCGAGCCCTTCTTCTGGCGGGCCAGCTTGCGCTGCAAGCGACGCTTTCGCTGGGCCTCGCCAGGACTGAGTAGAGCTGGCATCCTTCGGTGCTCGCCGTCGGAGGTGGTGACGGTGGCAGCTATGCCCACGTCGAGGCCGGCCACCGCTCCGGTGGGGTGACGCTCGAAGCGTGGCGGCGGAGTAGTGAAGGAGACGTGCCACCGTCCGGCCCGGTCGAGGGTGACCCGTGCCGAGGTGGCGGCACAGATATCTGCCCACTGGCGGGTGACTCGGAACCGGACCCGGCCGCACTTCGGGACGAGGACCTCGCCCCAGCGCCGGTTGATGCGCCGGACCGAGATGTCTCGGATGGCGAACCCCTCGTGGACGCCGGCCTTGCGCCAGGTGGGGCGGGAGAAGTGACTTGGGTTCTTCCACCAGTTCTTGAACGCCCGGTCGAGGTCGAAGAGTGCCTGTTGCTGGACGACGGACGATCCCTCGCCGAGCCAGGTCCCCCGGCGGGCCTCGGACAGCGACCGCTTCTGGTCGTAGACCGACATCGACGGCATACCTTTGCGCCAGAAGGAGCGTTGCTCCAACCCGAGGTTCCAGACGTAGCGGGCATCGGCGCAGTGACGGACAAGCATCGCTAATGCTGCCTCGTCGGGGTAGAAGCGCTCGCGAATGCTCACCCGGCCATTGTAACACAGTGGTGTATGATTAGGCTATGTCTGCATCACCTGATGAATGGAGGAACGGAAGGCATGTGGTCTACCGATTGCATGCGCACATCGTCCTGACCCCGAAGTACCGGAGAAGGGTGATGACCGATCGGGTGTCTGGCGATCTCCGATCTTCGTTCGAGGAGGTCTGTACCAGGTTCGATGTCTCCCTCGATGCCTTCGAGGCTGACCACGACCACGCCCATCTCCTAGTTACCTACCCACCCAAGGTCGCACTGTCCCGATTGGTGATGTCGCTGAAGACGATCTCGTCGATGAGGGTGAGGTCCCATGGATGGCCAGAAGTAACCAAGGCACTTCGTGGGGACCACTTCTGGTCACCGTCGTACGCAGTGGTGTCGTGTGGCGGGGCTCCCCTCGATGTGGTGAAGGCGTACGTCGAGAATCAGCAGTCACCCAACAGGCCACCCGGGCGGCCGCTGAGACGATAAGTGCCGAGGTCGCTTGACCCCTCCCTTACGGAAGGGGGTTGCGCTCCCGTCCGGCTCAACGCCACCAGGACCACCTACCCGGGGACCGAACTCACGCTGGTCTACTCGATCAAAAGCCAGCGTTGGTCCCTCAGCGATGATCGCACAATGTAAGGAGTCCTGGATTCCTGACGTGGTGGTTCACCACCTCGGTCGACCGCCAGCACACCTTCGAGGGCCTGACCCGCCACTTCGAGGACCTCGGCGGGGTGCCCCACCGGTCGCGGACCGACCGGATGGGGGCCATCGGGACCTCGCAGGGGA
>DAHWPS010000190.1:0-15909 GCA_027342785.1 Acidimicrobiaceae bacterium | reverse complement strand
CATCCAGCCCCAAGAAGGTGGTGGCCTGATGCCTCTGGCATCTGTCCGTGACAGTGGCACGGCTGGAATACCAGCCGCCCGAGAGGCCCGGAGACGGGCCTCAAGGTCAGTGAGATATTCGCTGATAGTTCGGGGAACGGTACTACGCACTGTTCATGCCCATGACCAGCGAGCAGTCGGTCGTCGGCGGGCGCGAGACCTTCGGCGAGCCCAAAAAGCTCGCCGCGCTCACGCTCGAGCGCAGCACTGAGCGCGTGAGCGGGACGGTCGCACGGATGGGGACGACGGTGATCGAGATCACCGGCACCATCGCCGGGGACCTCGAGCCGCCGGTCGAGGAGACGAGGACCGACTTCTACTTCAAGTTCCTCCCGGCACCCGACGGGCGCGGGTTCGACAGCGACCCCCACCTCGTCTACTGCGAGCGGACCGAGCGGGTCCGCACGATCTCACGGGTCGACGGCGAGGTGCTCCTGCGCGAGTCCCGGTTCGACCCGGTCGCCGACCTGCCGGTGCTCGAGCTGAGGGGCATCACCCTCTCTGAGCGAAGCAGCGTCCAGCGCGGCCGGCTCCACCAGGCCGTGCCCGCGGACTGGATCCGTCCCTACGTCCACCAGCGCTACGACGACCTCACGTCGGCGGGGAGGAAGTAGCCCGGTGGAGGAGCTCGCGGGCAAGGTCGCGGTGGTCACCGGAGGCGCCGGCGGGATCGGCCGAGCCATGGGCGAGCGGTTGGCGGCCGAGAAGATGTCGGTCGTCCTCGCCGACGTCGAGCAACCCGCCTTGGACCAGACCGTCGCCGAGCTGCGGGCCCGCACATACGACGTGACCGGAGTGGTCACCGACGTGTCCCGCGAGGAGTCGGTGACGGCACTGCGCGACCGGGTGCTCGAGACCTACGGGGGCGTGCACGTCCTCTGCAACAACGCGGGCATCGGCGCAGGTGCCGAGGGGGCGATCTGGGAGCACGAGCTGAACGACTGGCGATGGGCCTTCGGGGTGAACGTGTTCGGGGTCATCCACGGGATCAACGTCTTCGTCCCCCACATGGTCGCCTCGGGGGAGGAGGGGCACGTGGTCAACACCTCGTCAGGCAACGGCGGGATCTCGCCTCTGCGCGGCACGCCCCAGTACGCGGTGACGAAAGCTGCAGTGGTGACCTTGACCGAGTGCCTCTACGCCCAGCTCCAGGATGCGGGCTCGGTCATCGGCGCGTCCGTGCTGTTCCCCGGACCCCACATGCTCCGTACCGGGCTCTTTACCTCGTGGAGGAACCGACCGGCCGACCTGGCCAAGGAGCGCCCGAGGTCGACTCCATACCCGACCATCGAGGACATCGAGGCCCAGATGGCAGCCGCGGGGATCACCCCCCGGTACACCGAGCCGTCCGACGTGGCTGCCCAGGTGGTGGCCGGCGTGCGGAGCGGGGCCTTTTGGATCTTGCCCCCGAGCGACTCGACGGACGCCCAGATCCGCGCTCGGGCCGACTCCATGCTGCAACGGACCAATCCCTCCTATCTCCGGGGCGTCCCCGGATGACCGCGTCCACGGCGATCCGAGACGTGTGCGACCTGGGCGCCGTGTGGGATGTGCCTGATCTGCGGGATGTGCCCTACGTGTGGGATGTGCCCGACGTGTGCGACCTGAAGGAGCGACCATGACTTCACCACGATCCGATCACCGCTACCTGGTGATCTCATCGGACTGCCACGCTGGCCTGCCCAACGCCGAGTACCGCGGGTGGCTCGACCCGGAGTACCGCGAGGCGTTCGACCGTTCCATTGCGGCTCGCGCCGCCATGGAGGCACGCCTGGTCGAGCAGGGACTACGGAACCCCGAGTTCGCCGAGGAGTGGGAGGCCGAGAACGCCGAGGGTCTGCGCGGCGGCTGGGATGCCGCTCGCCGAGACCGCGAGCTGGACGCGGATGGCGTTGCCGGGGAGGTTATCTTTCCCGATGCCGATGCGGTATCGGGCGGGGCATCGGCTCCGTTCGGCGCCGGGCTGGCGGCCTCCGCCGAGGTTCCTGCCGACCTGCTGATGGCAGGGGCCCGGGCCCACAACCGCTGGCTGGCCGAGCTGTGCGCGACCAGCCCGGAGCGTCGGGCCGGCGTGGCCGTGGTCCCGATCTTCGACGTGGAGGCGGCGGTCGCGGAGATCGCCCGGGCACGGGAGTCGGGTCTGCGCGGCGGCATCCTGATCCCGTCGATGTGGCAGCCCCATCCTCCCTACCACGACGCGGTCTACGACCCGGTGTGGGCGGCGTGCGCCGACCTCGAGATGCCGGTCCACGTGCACTCGGGCGCCGCCGACCGCGCCAGCTACGGCGAGTACGTCGGCATCTACGTGGCCGAAGTCCGCTGGTGGTCAACCCGTCCACTGTGGTTCCTCCTGTGGTCGGGCGTGTTCGAGCGGTTCCCGACCCTCACGTTCGTCACCACCGAGTGCGGAGCTTTCTGGGCGCCGGACCTCCTGTGGAGCTCGGACATCGTCTACGACCGGGAACACGCAGCCAAGAAGCTGGGACGCCAGCTCACGTCTCACATGTCGATGCGTCCGAGCGAGTACTTCGACCGGAACTGCTACATCGGGGCCTCCAACACGAGGCGACGCGAACTGGCCAAGCGCTACGAGATCGGGGTGGGGAACATCATGTGGGGCAACGACTTCCCGCACCCCGAGGGAACCTGGCCCCACACCCGCACATGGCTGCGGCAGGCATTCCACGACATCCCGGTCGACGAGACCGACCAGATGCTCGGAGGCAACACTGCTGCCTGCTACCACTTCGACGTGGCGGCTCTCCGCCCGCTGGCCGACCGGATCGGGCCGACCCCCGAGGACCTGGGGCAGACCGGCGAGGACCTCCACAAGTGGGCCGACCTCGCGTCTGCCGGCCGCCCTTGGCTCACGGGCAAAGAGGCGATCGAGGTGCCCGAAGGGGACTGAACGCGACCACGTGGGCGCGACAGGTGTGCGCGACCACGTGTGCGCGACCGGTGGGCGTGACCGGGACTGAGCCTGGCAAGGACCCCGCTGTCAGCGCCCGAGAAGGTCCCTGGCGATATGGGTGACCTGGATCTCGTCGGTGCCCGCGTAAATCTGGAACGCCTTGGCGTCACGGGCGAGCTGCTCGACTCGGAACTCCGACATGTACCCGTTGCCGCCGAAGATCTGCACGGCCTCCATCGCCACCTCGCTGGCGGCCTGCGCCGAGTAGAGCTTCATGGCCGAGGCCTCGGCCAGGGTAAGGCTCTGGCCGGCTTCGGACATCTCGATGTGGCGGAAGACCAGGTTCTCCACGTTCAATCGCGCCACCTCCATGCGGGCCAGCTTGAGCTGGACGAGCTGGAAATCACCGATCGGCTTGCCCCACAAGAGGCGATCCCGGGCGTAGGCGACCGAGAGCTTCATGCACTCCTCGATGACCCCGAGAGCCATGGCCGCCACACCGGCTCGCTCGGTCACAAAATTGTCCTTGGCGCTCTGTCGACCTCCGCCCCCGGGCTCGTCCTCGGTCTCCCCGAGAAGCCGGTCACGGCCGACCCGCACGTCGGTGCAGAACAGCTCACCGGTGGGCGAGGAGTGCAGACCCATCTTGCGGAAGGGTTTGGACTGCTCAAAACCCTCCATGCCCCGGTCGAGCACGAACGTCAGCACCTGCCGGTCGCGCAGCGGGGTGCCCGATCCGTCGTCGAGCTTGGCGTAGAGGACCACGGTGTCCGCGAAGGGACCGTTGGTGATGAAGGTTTTGTTCCCGTTGATGACGTACTCGTCGCCGTCTCGGCGTGCAGTGGTCTTCATCCCACCCAACGCGTCGGACCCCGAGTCGGGCTCGGTGATGGCCCATGCCCCGATCTTGTCCAAGGTGAGCAGGTCCAGCCCCCAACGCTCCATCTGGGCAGGGGTGCCGCGCTTCATGATGGTCCCGGCCGCGAGCCCGGTGCTCACACCGAGCGCAGTCACGATCCCCGGGCAGTAGCGGCAGATCTCGATGATCGGGATGAGGGTCATTGCCGCCCGGCTGTCGCTCGGCTGGCGGGGGCGGGGGGTGCTCCCGGACTGCTTGCGTTCGAGCATCTGCTTGAACCCCGCCCTGGCCGCCTGGTCCAGGCCGAACGTGGCGTACATCTTGCGGATGATCCCGTAGGGGGTCAGATCGCCGTGTTCGAGCTCGTCGACGTGGGGCTCGATCTCCTCGGCGACGAACCTCCGTACGGCGTCGCGGATGGCCTGCTGCTCATCAGTCCACTGGAACATGTCGCACCTCCGGCGACGACGCTAGCCGCGCCGGTGGCTCCGGAGCCTGGCTCAGCGGTCCGCGTAGCGCTGGGTGCGGGCGACGACCAGCCTGGCCGCAATGAGCAGGATCAGCACCAAGGCCAACAGCACCAGCGCGGCGTCGTACGCCAGGTAGTGGGCGGCTGGGGTCGGGTAGTCGTAGAAGTTCCACACCGGGTACGTGAGGTAGGCCACCGGGTGGTGGATCAGCGCCGCCTTGGGGAGTGTGTTGGTAAATCCGGCCGTGTACAGCAGTGGTGCCGTCTCGCCGCTGGAGATGGCCAGGGCGATCAGCAGACCGGTCGCGACGCCGGGCATGGCCGAGCGGAGCACCAGCTTTCGCAGGGCGTAGCCCTGTCGCATGCCGAGTGCCTCTGCTCCCTCCCGGTAGGAGGTCGGCACCTGTCGGAGCGCCGACTCGGTGGACTTGGCGATGTAGGGCACCACCATGACCGAGAGCACCAGAACAGCCGGGAGCAGCGAGTAGCCCCAGTGGAGCGCCAGCACGAGGGCCAGGTAGCCGACGAAGCCCAAGGTGATCGAGGGCACGCCGGCCAGGACGTCGGTGGCCGAGTGCAGGATCCCCGTCACCGACCACCTCCTGCCCGTCACGGGCGCCAGCTCGGACAAGAACACCCCTGCGAGGACTCCGAGGGTTCCCGCCACCACGAGCACCCCGGCCATGAGTGCCAGGGTTCCCAAGATGGCATTGGACAGACCACCGGCCGCCCCCTGGGTGGGGGTGACCAGGACCGACCAGCGCCAGTGGGGCAGGGCCCTCAGGACCACTCCCAGCAGGATCCACGCCGCGGGCCCGACCACCAGCACCAGGGCCACAAGCGTGCTCATCCGGAACACCACTTCTCGCCGGCGCCGGCTGCGGGTGGCCGATCGGTCGGGTTCCCCGATCACCGCCATCTGGATCACCCCGCCCGGCCTACGGGCACGCCGTGGCGAGCCGAGCGGGCGATGATCAGCCTGGCCACGAGGTTGGCCAGCACGGTGATGACCACTAGGACCACGGCTGCCTCAGCCAGCGCGGACGTGGCGAACCCGGTGCCGTCGGTGAACGACGAGTCGAGCTGGGTCACGATGGCCGCGGCGATGGTCCCCATGGTCCCGAAGACGTTCGGGCTGATGGTGTTGAGCGCCGCCCCAGAGATCATGGCCACGGCCATCGTCTCGCCGAGCGCCCGTCCCAAACCGAGGAGAGTGGCACCGATGATGCCGGTCCGGACCCACGGCAGGGTCACCCGCCGGGCCACCTCGGCGTCGGTCATGCCCAACGCCAGGCCGCCTTCCTTTGGCAGAGGCGGTACCTGGGAGAACAGATCGCAGGTAGTGGCGGTGATGATCGGAACGATCATCAAGCCCAGTACCAGCCCCGTGGTGAGAAGCCCCTCACCGTGACCCACCGGATTGCGGAAGTAGCTCAGCACCGGCACGTCGGGCATGTGGTCGGCGATCGCCGGGTAGACGTCCTGGGCCAGGATGGGACCAAGGGTGAGCACCCCCCAGAGCCCGATGACGACGCTCGGGATCCCGGCCAGGATCTCTACCGCGAATCCGAGAGGTCGGGACAGCCAACCGGGCAGCCGCTCGGTCAGGGCGAAAGCTGCGCCCAGTGAGATCGGTACCGCCAGCACCACCGCGATGGCCGAAGTCTGCAGGGTGCCTGCGATAAGCGGCCATGCGCCGTAGGAGGAGCCGGCGGGGTGGGCGAACCCATGCGTATGCACCGTTGTCCCGTACGTGCTCCCAGGCTTCCACGCCGAGCCGGTGAAGAAGTGGGTCCCGTTCACGATCACCGACGGCCAGGCCTTGTGACCCAAGACGACGAGGATGAACACCAGAGAACCCAGCGGCACCGAGGCCGCCAGCCATCCGCCGATCTTCCACACCCGGGACTCGTGGGCCAACCCGGCGGTGGCGATGCGCCGGGCCAACGAGGCCCGGCGCATCGCCTTCACCGGAGAGGCGGGGGGTGCCGCTCCGGTGGCACCTCCGAGGATCGCCACCTACTTGATCTGGGCGATCTGCTTGACCGACTGAGCCACCACCTTTGGCGGCAGCGGCTGGAAGCTCACCTGGCTCAGGTACTTGCTGCTGTTGCCGTTGTCAGGTGTAATGGCCCACTCCAGGATGGAGCGGATGGCCTTGGCCGTCGACGCACTGGACTGCTGGGTGTTCACGATCGCGTACTCGTAGTTGATGATCGGGTACCCCGTGGGGACCGGGCCGTTGATGAGCGAGATGGTCCCATCAGCCGGCGTCTTGGCCGTGAAGTAGTTCGCCTCGGCGGCCACTGCGCTCGATGTCGGCAGCACGTAGTTGCCCGAGCCGTTCATGAGCTCGCCGTAGTACAACCCGTCGCCCAAGAGCTGGGAAAGGTAGCTGATGCCCACATAGGCAATGCACCCGGTGGTCTTCTTGCAGCCTGTCACCATGCCCCCGTTGCCCTGCTCGGCAAGGGCCCCGCTGACACTGGGCCATGTGACGGTGGTCCCGTACTTGACGTTGGTGCCCCAACCGCCCGGTGTCTGCTTGGAGAGGTACTGGGTGAAGATGAACGTGTCGCCACTCCCGTCAGAGCGGTGGAGGGGGACGATCGGGATGTCGGGCAGTGTCAACCCCGGATTGATCGCCTTGAGTGCGGGGGCACTCCACGACGTGATCTTTCCCTCGTAGATCTGGGCCAGGATCTTGCCGTTGAACTTCACGTGGGCCGTGACACCGGGAAGGTTGTACCCGATGACCTGCACCGAGATCCCGAGGGGGATGTTGAGCAGGGTGGGATGAGCTGCTTTCTGTGATGTGGACAGGTAGGCGTCGGACGAGCCGATGTCCACCGTCCCTGTCGCGGCGTCGGAGATCCCGGTGCCCGAACCCGTCCCGGCCGTGGTCAAATGGACTTGGGGGTACTTCTGCTCGTACGCCGGCGCCCAGATGTTCCACAGCGGGTACAGCAGGGTGCTCCCGGTCTCGGTGAGCGAAGCGCTGGGAGGCGTCTCCACGGTAACGCCGGTGCTCGACGACGAAGAGGCTGTCGACGAGGTGGGCGATGTCGACGACTTCGACGCCGACTTGGCAGCAGTCGACGTCGTACTGGCGCTCCCGCACGCGGCGGCAACCAGACCGACCGCCAATAGGACGGCTGCGATCCACGTTCCTCGGATGTTCCGAGCCACTATCTGGTCCTCCTTGGGTAATGTCGCAATTGGTTGAGTGAGGTTGTGCACTGCCACTGAGATTTCTGAGATGACGGGGTCCGGAGTCACGTCAGGGGCATCACCCCATCCTTCCGGTGACGTAGCGCTCGGTGTGGGTGTGCACCGGATGCTCGAAGACCTGCGCGGTGGGACCGTGCTCCACCAACGCCCCGTCGTACAGGAACATCGTCTGGTGAGAGATCCGGCGGGCCTGGCCCAGATTGTGCGTGACCACGACCATCGACAGCGCCGGCGTCATCTGCACCAGGAGGTGCTCGACGAATTCGGTGGAGACCGGATCGAGCGCCGACGTCGGTTCGTCGAGGAGCAGCACCTCGGGGCCGATGGCCAACGCCCGAGCCAGGCAGAGAAGCTGCTGCTGCCCACCGGACAGCTTGAACGGCGAATCGCCGAGTCGGTTCTTGACCGCGTCCCACAGGCCCACTTCTAAAAGGCGCTGTTCGGCCACCACATCGAGCTGCTTGCCTTTGGCGATTCGATGGGCACGGACTCCGGCCACGACGTTGTCGCGGATGGACATCGGGAAAGGGTTCGGGCGTTGAAAGAGCATCCCTACCCGTCGCCGGAGGGTGAACAGGTCTTGCTCCGAGGACCAGATGCTCTGGCCGTCGAGGTACACGGATCCTTCGCGCCGGAATCCGCGGACCTTGTCGTTCATCCGGTTGAGGGTCCGCAGGAACGTCGTCTTGCCCGAACCGGTGGGACCGATCAGGGCGGTGACGGTGCCCCGGGCGAACGGTGCAGTCACCCCCGACAGGATTGGCCTGGCACCGAAGCTCAGCGTGAGATCTCGGGCCTCCATCACGTTGGGCGGTCGTCCTCGATCGGGATCGATGGCGTCGAGGATCGGGTCGACCACACCTGGTACCGGACTGGCGACCCTTTGCCCTGCGTCCCCGCCTCCGGGGCGAACGGGCGTCACCGGCCCCAGCTCGTTTCAGGGGTGCCGACATTCGTCATGATGTTCATGACGAATGTCTTACCTGGACGAGATGAACTCGCTGGGAACGTTTTGCGAAGACGCCGGGAAGCTTGGGGAAACTTTGGGTGACGAGACTGGCTCGACGGCTTACCTACTCGAGGGCTCGGGACTCCGAGCGAATCCGTGAGCAGCGCGAGGTGCGGTCGGTGCGGTACCCGACGGCTTGCGCCATGATGCAGTGGTGAGCGCAGGAGCCTCGTTCGGTCAGGAGATCCGGGAGACCGGGGCGCTCCCCGCGAGCGCAGTCGTCACCATCTTTCGCTCACGCCTTCGAGCGGGAGCAGAGCCGGAGTACCAGCCACTCGCCCGCAGGATGGAGGCGATAGCCCGGACCATGCCCGGGTTCGTCGACTTTAAGACGTTCTCGTCTGCCGACGGAGAGCGCGTGTCGGTGGTGGTCTTCTCCGACGCCGGCAGCCACGCGGCGTGGCGGGACCATCCCGAGCACCGCGAGGCTCAGCGAGCTGGCCGCGACCGGCTCTATTCCAGCTACCACATCGCCGTCTGCACCTTGGCGACCGAGCGCCGGTTCTCCTCACCGCAAGCGTGATCTGTTGACAGGACTTGCGCTGGGCGAAGGCAGGTCATCGGCTCCCGGCGCCGGGTCCCATGTCTGGCGTGGCCCTCGCAGTCGCCGATCCCCGGGCGGTGTAGAGGGACCGCTGGTCAAGGTGCCGGGCCACGAGCGACGCGCCGACCACGGCGATCACGATCGGTGCCATGATCCCAGAGGTGGACCTGGTGAGCTCGAGCAGGAACGCCGTGCCCGTGATGGGAGCTTTGAGGGCGCCGGCCAGCATCGCGGCGGCGGCGATCGCCACGTAGCTGGCATCGGGAGCCCCGGGCCAGGCCATGCTCCACAGGTGACCTCCCAACGCTCCGAGTGCGGCACCGAAGCTGAGGGTCGGGGTGAACAGCCCCCCATACGCGCCACTTCGCAGGCACGCCGTGGTGGAGATCGGCTTCAAGACGGCGAGGGCCAGGAACATGAGGACACCGGCACTCCCGACGAAGGCGAACTGGGCCAAGTCGATGCCGTTGCCGAGGAGAAGCGGGTACTTGATGGCCAGTGCACCGAGCAACGCGAAGACGACGAGCGGCTCCACCAGTAGCAGGCGCCCCCGGGGCTGGTGGGATCGGGCCCAGGCCACCGCCCGCAGGTAGCCGGTCGCGGTCACCCCGATCACTGGGCCGGCGACCACGGCGAAGATCATGACGGCGACCGTGGGATTGGGAACGTGCGGCACCGAGTAGACGGCGTGGTTCGGCAGGGTGATCCATGACACTGCCGTGGCAATGCCGGCCGCGAGAAGCGCCGGAAGGACGAGCCCTATCGAGACGGTCCCCAGATAGATCTCGAGCGCGAACAAGGCGCCCGCCAGCGGAACGTTGTAGACGGCGGCGAGGCCGGCGCCGGCCCCGCAGGCGATAAGGAGCATCCGCTGCTCGTCCGAGAGACCGAAACGGCGCCCCAGTGCATCCCCGCAAGCCGCCCCGGTGTGCTGGGGTGCGCCCTCTCGACCAAGCGACGCCCCCATCCCCACCGTCACCTCCGACAGCGCACCACTGAGCAGGGTCCTTATCAACGACAGCGCGCCTGATCCCGTCCACACCACATGGGTCGGCTCTCCCCCGAGCCCTCCCGAGCGCCGCA
Organism: Acidimicrobiaceae bacterium; assembly: GCA_027342785.1. Lineage (GTDB taxonomy): Bacteria > Actinomycetota > Acidimicrobiia > Acidimicrobiales > RAAP-2 > JAJYWF01. The sequence goes on along the minus strand of DAHWPS010000190.1, from coordinate 5,764 downwards.
TCAGCCAGAGACCCACGCCGGTGACCAGACCACCCACAGCCAGCACCACGACGATCCTCAGGTCGCTGCTCCGGGCGGCCGCGGCCGAGTAATTGCCGGTGCGGTACCCGAAGGCCGCATGCTGGACCGCCCGGAGTATGGCCATCATCGTCATGGCCCCGAGCCCCGCACCTATCCCGGTGAGGACGAGCAGTATCCAGAAGCGCGCCGAGAGATCCGCCAGATGGACGGCAAGGTTCGCCTGCTCCTCGCCGGCGGTGGGAGCCGGGTCCCCGCCCGCGGCATCGGCACCCGTCACGGAACTGCCGGCCGATGGCCAGGAGCCGGCGTCCATTTGCACTGGTCGACACACCCGGGAACCCGCCGCCGCCGGTGGTGGTGGTGGTGGCGGCGGCGGTGCAGGTGGTGGCACCTCCTGGGCCGGGCAGTCGGTCGGACCATACAGCGCCCAGGTTGGCACACTGCCGCCCCTTTGCCCCGCCGACACCGTTGCCCGTCACGGGAGTGGCGCGTCGATAGCGCTTCCGCTCACCGGCACTCGGGGCCGATCCTGCACTTTCTCACGGCTCGGCGGCCGAGCACGCACGATTGTCATCGCGGGATCATGCGCCTACTCTTGCAGCGGAGCGGAAGGGGGGCGGCAATGGGACACGGAGGTTACCCACCTGGGTGGTGGCAGGCGTCCGACGGCAACTGGTATCCACCCGAATCGCACCCGAGCTACCGACCGCCGGTCGGGCCCGCGGCACAGGCACCGCCCGTGTGGGGCCAGACCCCCGCGGCACAGGCACCGCCCGCATGGGGCCAGACCCCCGCGGCACAGGCACCGCCCGCGTGGGGCCAGACCCCCGCGGCACAAGCACCTCCCGCGTGGGGCCAGACGCCCACTGCCGGCACGACGGGTGGTTGGGACCCGGGCAAGGTCCACCGGCAACGTCCGCCGCTCCCGTACCTGGTGATCGCCGGTGCGGTGCTCCTGTCGGTGGTGGCGTACTTCGCGGTGAGCGCGATTGTGCGCACGAACGGCCTGGCCGGCATCCCGACCGGTCCTGGATCGGCGACCATCACCTGGCACGGAGCTTCGGCGGGAAGCGGTTCGGGCGGTGGCACACTGACATCGTCAGGTCTCACTCACACGCCGCCACAGCCCTTCAACGGGACAATCGGCGGCGTGGCCGTCAGCGGGCGAGCCACGCTCGACTTGAAGACAGTCGGCAAGCTCCTCACACCGAAGGTGCATACAACTCCCGGGGGCACGGAGACCATCACCTTGTACCACTGGACCGGCACCCTCGGAGGAACGCGCTTCACACTGGCCATCAGCGAAGTGCTTCACTTGCCGCTCACCACAACATCGAAGGACGCGTATGTCTCGGTTTCGGGCACGTTCGGGTCCCAGCCCGTGCATGCCATCGCCAGGCAGATCTCACCCGCGTCCACACACGAGCTCTCGATCAGCGGGACCATCGGGAACTTCTCGTTCTCCGGAACGCTCCGTCGGCCGACGAGCTCTGACGGGACGTCGACGGAGACCGCCACGTTCACACTCAGTCATTGACTCCCTCGACCGCTCCCGTGCCTGCACGCGAGATGCCGGGGACCAGCACCTTTGCGTCGCAGCGCCGGCGAGGTGCCTGGCTGGGGGTGCCGGTGAACGTGGGCCTGGCGGCGACCGTGTTCTTCCCGTGGAAGCTCACGACCATCACCACCTCCGCGTCGCCAACGACAGGCGCCGTCGGGCCGCAGCCCATGGGCCTCGGGGCGACCCAGCGCGCGGTCGCCGGCGCCCACCAGGTGCTTGCGATCGAATCGGTGGTCCGTGCCGCGCTGGAGGTCACCGTTCTTGGCGCCGCGATCGCCGGGCTCGTCGTGTGGCTGCTCCCTTGGCTTGCCGGTCGCGAATCGTCGGCGCGTGTAGCGCTGGCTCTCGCAGCGACCGAGCTGGCCGCAGCAGCAGCCGCATGCTGGCTGCTCCCTGCCCTCCAACCCCAGACTGCGCTGACCGTGCACCTCGGGATGCAACCGACCCTTGCGGCGTACACGGCGTTCGCGCTCTCGATCGCCGCCCTCGCCGCAGTGCTGACCATCCAACGGCCGCCACAGAGCCCACTCGTGCCTCCGGCTCCATGAGATCGGTCGCGCCATGACCGACGCGGACGCCGACCGGACACCCCCGCTCCCTCCGCTCCCTCCCCAGCCATCGGGCACTCCCTGGCCAGCATCGGGCACTCCCTGGCCGGCATCGGGCACTCCGGCCGCAACGCAGGCCCGCCGGCGTCCTCCGGACGGACCGCCCTCCGACTGGCCCGAGGGAGGCGTTCCCTCTTCCATCGCGGCGAGCGTCGACGCGCTCGTGGAGCAAGCTTTCGATCCGTCGGGCTCGTTGGCACCCACCCACGCGGTGGTGATCGTCCACCGGGGGAGGATCGTGGTCGAACGCTATGACGGACAGCTCGATCACCTCGACCGGCCGCCCGAGACGATCGGCCCCGCCACGTCGCTGCTGAGCTGGTCGATGGCCAAGTCCGTGCTTCACGCCGCGGTGGGGATCCTGGTCGACGAGGGTGCCCTCACGCTGGATCGGCCCGCGCCAGTACCCGAGTGGCAGGATCGCAGAGATCCGCGTCGGCACATCACCCTCGACTACCTGCTCGCCATGTGCGACGGGCTCGATTTCACCGAGAACTACACCGGCGCGGGCCGGTCCGACGTCGTCGAGATGCTTTTCGGCCGGGGACGAGACGACGTGGCCCACTTCGCTGCGGACCGCCCCTTGGCTGCAGTTCCCGGGGAACGCTTCAACTACTCGAGCGGGACGTCCAACGTGCTCTCGGGCATCGTGGCACGACTCGTGGGACCGGGGGACGCCTACGAGCGCTTCCTCGCCGAGAGGATCTTCGACCCGATTGGGATCACCACGGCACGACCGGGCATGGACGCGTCGGGCACGTGGGTCGCGTCGTCGTACCTGCACGCCACGGCCCGGGACTTCGCCCGGTTCGGGCTCTTGTACCTGCGAGGGGGCGTGTGGGAAGGCCGGCGGGTGCTCTCGGCGGACTGGGTGGACACCGCCCGGCGCGCGCGCTCGACGGACCCGACCGACGGCCAGGTCCACAGCATGCACTGGTGGGTGGTCCCCGACGGTGCCGGCACCTTTGCCGCGCTGGGCTTCGAGGGCCAGTCCATCTCGCTGTGCCCCGCCGCCGATCTCTGCGTCATCCGCCTGGGGAAGACTGCATCAGACCACTACCCGGCACTGCGCCGGTGGCGAGCCGACCTGGTGGCGACCTTCGCGTCAGGTCATCCCCCTTCGTAGGGGAACCCCAGGTCGGGTGCGGTGAGCAGCGCCCGGAAGGCGATGCCTTCGGCGGCAGCCATCGCGGCGACCGTCCCGCCCCGGTCCACGACGGCGACCAGCAGCACGGGGTCGGCACCCGCGTCTTGGACCGCATGGGCCGCCTCCAAGAGAGAGGTGCCCCGGGTCACGGTGTCCTCGGTCACGACCACCCTGTCCCCTGGGTCCAGCGCGCCGGCGATCCTCCCGCCAGCGCCGTGATCCTTGGCCTCTTTGCGAACGCTGAAGGCCTTCAGGGGCCGCCCCCTCGTCGCGGCCACGCCGGCCGTCATGAAGGCCACCGGGTCGGCGCCCATCGTCAGCCCGCCGATCGCCGTCGCATCCTCGGGCATCACCGAGAGCACGCCGTCGGCTACCAACAGCATCGCTTCTGGACGGCACACCGTCTGTTTGGAGTCGATGAACCACGTGCTGGGCCGGCCGGATTTCAACACGAAGTGGCCTCGGCGCACCGAGTGGGCGAGCAAGTGGTCGCGCAGTGCAGCAAACTCAGTCGGCGGCAGCACACGCCCATCCTCCCAACGAGCCTTGGATCGGGTACCCGCCGTGTCGCCTCCGGCGACGTCTCCGGTTCTGCTCATCCCAACTTCACTCGTCTGGTGCCGGAGGTCACCTGGCCAACGACCGCTGCCCGGTGGCCCGCCAGGGTCAATGCCTCGAGCACCGAGTCGACGGCGTCCGGGGCGACGACCATGACCATCCCGAGGCCCAGATTGAACACCCGGGCCATCTCGTCGTCGGTCACGCCGCCAAGGCGGGCGATCTCGTCCATGATCCGAGGCCGGGTCCACATTCGGCAGTCCAGGTCGGCGTCGCAGTCCGGTGGCAGCACCCTGACGACGTTGCCCGGCACGCCCCCTCCGGTGATGTGGGCACAGGCATGCACCCCGACGACGCCTGCCTCGATGGCGCCGAGCACCGCCGGCGCGTAGACCACCGATGGTTCAAGCAGTTCGTCGGCCAGGGAGTGCCCCGCTCCGTCCCATGCGGGGCCTGTGAGATCGAGCCCCGCCCGCTCCAAGAGCACGTGGCGAGCGAGGGAGTACCCGTTGGAGCGCAGCCCTGGGGACGGGAGCCCCACCAGCAGGTCACCCGGACGGACGAGCTGCGGACCGAGGCGCCGGTCGTGCTCCACCACCCCGACGGCGAACCCGGCAAGGTCCAGGTCGTCTGGTGCCATCGCCCCCGGGTGCTCGGCGGTCTCCCCGCCGAGTAGGGCGCAACCAGCCATCCGGCACCCTTGGGCCACGCCGGCGACCACCTGTTCGAGGCGCTCGGGCACGAGCGCACCGACGGCGACGTAGTCCAAGAAGAACAGGGGCTCGGCCCCCGAGCACACGACGTCGTCGACGCACATGGCCACCAGGTCGATCCCGACGGTGCCCAGGTGTCCGGTTGCCTGTGCGACCATCAGCTTGGTGCCCACGCCGTCAGTCGCCGACACGAGGATCGGCCGCTGGTAGCGCGCGGTGTCGAGGGAGAACAGGCCACCGAAGCCTCCGATCCCGCCGAGCACCTCCGGGCGATCGGTCGTAGCCACGATGTGGCGGATACGCTCGACGGCATCATCGCCCGCGGCAATGTCCACGCCGGCAGCGGCGTAGGTGGCTGGCCCGCCGGGGGGCACGGTGGTCGATCCGTCCACTGGCGCGTCAGACCCCGGGGAGCACGCCTTGGTAGACAGGGATGCTGTCGTCGGGAGGTGCCGACACGTCGGCGACAGACTGGGGATGGCTGGCCAGCGTCACCGGCACGGCCACCGGGTAGTTCCCAGTCAAACACGCGTCGCAGAAGCCGGCCCCGGGCGCGTCGATCGCCGCCTTCAGGTTGTCCAGGCTGATGTAGGCCAGTGAGTCCACACCCAGCAGATGCTCCATCTCCTCGATGGAGGACGAAGCGGCGACAAGCTCCCCCCGGTCGGGAGTGTCGATGCCGTAGAAGCACGGCCATTTGAACGGAGGTGACGAGATCCGTAAGTGCACTTCGGTTGCGCCCGCCTCTCGGAGCATCGCCACCACTGCTCGGGCCGTCGTGCTGCGGACGATGGAGTCGTCCACCACGACGAGCCGCTTGCCGGCGATGTTGTCTCGCAACGGGTTGAGCTTGCGGCGGACGGCGTTCATCCTCGCCTGCTGATCGGGATCGATGAACGTGCGGGCGATGTAGCGGTTCTTGACCAATCCCTGGCCATAGGGGATGCCGCTGCGCCGAGCGAAACCCTCGGCTGCCGGTACCCCCGAGTCGGGGACCCCCATGACCATGTCGGCCGCCACCGGAGCCTGGTCGGCGAGCAGCTCACCCATCCGGCGCCGGGTGTCGTGCACCTCGCGCCCGTAGAGATTGGTGTCGGGGCGCGCGAAGTAGACGAACTCGAAGATGCAGAGGTGGGGCTCGATCCGGTCAGCAGGG
>DAHWPS010000171.1:0-58525 GCA_027342785.1 Acidimicrobiaceae bacterium | reverse complement strand
AGTCACGACAGTATCGAGTGGCGACTCCAGGTTGAGCCTGGAGATTTCACACCCGACTTATCGAACCGCCTACGAGCTCTTTACGCCCAATAAATCCGGACAACGCTTGCACCCTACGTATCACCGCGGCTGCTGGCACGTAGTTGGCCGGTGCTTCTTCTGCAGGTACCGTCACAATCGTCCCTGCTGAAAGGGGTTTACAACTCAGAAAGCCTTCGTCCCCCACGCGGCGTTGCTGCGTCAGGCTTTCGCCCATTGCGCAAGATTCCCTACTGCTGCCTCCCGTAGGAGTCTGGGCCGTGTCTCAGTCCCAGTGTGGCTGATCGTCCTCTCAGACCAGCTACCCGTCGAAGCCTTGGTGAGCCATTACCTCACCAACTAGCTGATAGGCCGCGAGCCCCTCCCGAAGCGTCTGCATGTATTAGACACAGGCATTTCCTCACCGGACCATGCGATCTGGTGGGGGTATCCGGTATTAGCACCGGTTTCCCGGTGTTATCCCGGTCTTCGGGACAGGTTGCTCACGTGCTACTCACCCGTTCGCCACTAGGTCTTCTCCGGTGTTTCCACCGGATGGACCTCGTTCGACTTGCATGTATTAGGCACGCCGCCAGCGTTCGTCCTGAGCCAGGATCAAACTCTCCATCGAGACTCCTGCCGTGGCCCCGAAAGACCCCGGCAAAAATCAGAGAGCCGATCGGGATGGACTCTTCATCCCGGATCGACAGCCGGTTGCACCGCATCCCGAAGGACCCAGCACCACCGGCCATTGCATTGTTCTTGACGTACGGCTCCAGAGCGCCGAAGCACCCTCGAGCCGCCCGCACTGGCTTTTGGCTCTCACTCTTCCGTTTTCAAGGAACGACCGGGCACGCGCCATGGAGGCGGAGGTGCCGAACTTTCGCGCGGCTCCAGAGAGCCGCTCTGCCCTGCCGTGGCGGGCCACGATGGCCTTTCGCAGCGGGAACGTTACTCTAGCAGGTCCACACCGGACCGTCAAAGGCCGCTTGTGCCAGAGCGGTTGGTGCTCTCCTATGCGGGGAACTGGGAAAGACCCACGATCGGGGCGTCGAGGGCCTTGCCCCCCATCGAGCCGTAGAACTTGGCGTCACCAAAGCTGAACACCCCGCCGTCGGAGGCCACCTCCCAGTACCCCCCGCCTGTCGGGGTCGCCTCCATGCCCACGATCGGCTCGTTGAGGGGCTTGCCTCCCATCGAGCCGTAGAACTGGGCGTTCCCGAAGCTGAACAGCCCGCCATCGGAGGCCACCTCCCAGTAGCCGCCGCCTGTCGCCGTGGCCGCCATGCCCACGATCGGCTCGTTGAGGGGCTTGCCTCCCATCGAGCCGTAGAACTTGGCGTCACCGAAGGCGAACAGGCCGCCGTCGGAGGCCACCTCCCAGTAGCCGCCGCCTGTCGGCGTGGCCGCCATGCCCACGATCGGGGCGTTGAGGGGCTTGCCTCCCATCGAGCCGTAGAACTTGGCGTCACCGAAGGCGAACAGGCCGCCGTCGGAGGCCACCTCCCAGTAGCCCTTGGCTGTCGGCATCCCCGCCAGTCCCACGATGGGAGCGTTGAGGGGCTTCCGCCCATCGATCCGTAGAACTGGGCATCGCCGAAGCTGAAAAGGCCGCCGTCGGATGCCACTTCCCAGTAGCCCTTGCCACCCAGCCCTGCCGGCTTCACGGCGAGGACGAACGTCTGGGTCGCCCGTCCCAGGCTATTGGTGGCGGTGAAGGTGACGGGGTATGTCCCCGACACTGTGACGGCCGTGGCCCCCGACAGTAGTCCTGTGGCGGCGAAGCTCACGCCTGTGGGCAGGAGTCCGGTCTCCGAGAACGTCGCGGCTGGGTAGCCGTTGGCGGTCACGTGGAACGACCCGGTCTGCCCCGCGGTGAACGTGGTCGACGTCGCACTGGTGAAGACCGGCGCCTGGTCGACCGTGAGGGTGAACGTCTGGACTGTCGTGCCCGCGCTGTTGGTCGCCGTGATCGTGACCGTGTAGACGCCGCCGGTTGTGGCCGCCGGGGTGCCCGAGAGCTTGCCTGTCGAGGTCAGGGACACTGTCTTGGGCAGCGTGCCCGACGTGACCGCGAACTTCGGCGCAGGTGTCCCGGTGGCCGTGACGTGGTATGTCCCGGACTGCCCCACGGTGAAGGTAGTCGAGGCCGCGCTGGTGAACACCGGGGCCTGGTTCACGGTCAGGGTGAACGTCTGGGTCGGCGCGGTGCCGACCCCGTTTGTGGCCTTGATCGTGACCGTGTACACGCTTTGGGTTCCTGCTGCCGGCGTTCCAGTGATAATGGCATGTGCCGATGTGAACGTGACGCCCGTGGGCAGGAGCCCGGTCTCCGAGAACGCGGGCACCGGGTAGCCGCTGGCAGTGAGGTCGAAGGTCGACGTCTTGCCCACAGTGAACGTGGTGGAGGCCGCACTGGTGAAGGCCGGCGCCTGGTCCACGGTCAAGGTGAACGTCTGGGTCGCCGCGGTGCCGATCCCGTTTGTGGCCTTGATCCCGACCGTGTGGGTGCCGCCGGTTGTCGGCCCGGGGGTGCCCGAGAGCTTGCCTGTCGAGCTCAGGGTTACTGTCGTGGGCAGCGTGCCCGAGGACAGTGAGAACGTGGGTGCCGGGTAGCCCGAGGCCTTCACCTGGAATGTCCCGGCCTGGCCCACGGTGAACGTGGTGGAGGCCGCACTGGTGAAGGCCGGCGCCTGGTCCACGGTCAGTGTGAACGCCTGGGTGGCGGGTGTGCCGATCCCGTTTGTGGCCTTGATCGTGACCGTGTGGGTGCCACCCGTTGTCGCCGCCGGGGTACCCGAGAGCTTTCCGGTGGTCGGTGTCAAGGTCACTGTCGTGGGCAGCGTGCCCGAGGACAGTGAGAACGTGGGTGCCGGGTAGCCAGAGGCCTTCACCTGGAATGTCCCGCGCTGGCCCGCGGTGAACGTGGTCGACGTCGCACTGGTGAAGACCGGCGCCTGGTCGACCGTGAGGGTGAACGTCTGGGTCGCCGCGGTGCCGACCCCGTTTGTGGCCTTGATCGTGACCGTGTAGACGCCGCCGGTTGCCGACGCCGGGGTGCCCGAGAGCTTGCCTGTCGAGGTCAGGGACACTGTGTTGGGCAGCGTGCCCGAGGACAGTGAGAACGTGGGCGCCGGGTAGCCCGAGGTCTTCACCTGGAATGTCCCGGCCTGCCCCACGGTGAACGTCGTCGAGGAAGCACTGGTGATGAGCGTCGGCGCTGTCACCACCAGCGTGTCACTACCCAAACCGATGCCGTCGGTGTTCGTCGCCTTGACGTGGATGCTCCGCGGACCGCTTGTTGTCCGCCGAGGATCGCCCTTCACGACCAGTGTGCCGTTCGTTCCGGCGGTGTAGGACAGCCCGACCGGGAGCGTCGTTGTGTAAAGCGAAAGCGTCGGCACCGGGTACCCGAGGGCGTGGAAGGTGACCGACTTTGTCACACCTGACGTGAAGTTCACGTCGATGCCGGCAGGCGTGACGGTGTGGGGTGCCCCCGACACCTTCAGTGTGAATGTGGCCGAGGTGGAGCCGCCCGGGTTGCTCGTGGCCACGACCTTGATCGGGTACACGCCGCTGGTTGTCGGTGTCGGCGTCCCGCTCAGCACCCCGGTGGCGGCCGCGAGAGTCAGGCCTGTGGGCAGCGCTCCGCTCACCGAGTACGTGGGCGCGGGTGTCCCGGTCGAATGGAACGTCACCGATCCCGAAGTCCCCACGGCAAATGTCAGCGACCCTGCGTTCACGACCGGCGCGCTCGGAGGGGCCTCAACCACGATCGCCGTTGCGAGCGTCGCCGTACCATGCGTGTTCGTGGCGATGATCTTGATCGGGTACGACCCGGATGCGGCGGACTTTGTTCCTCCCGGAGGCGAGTAGGTGATCGTGGCCTCCCCCGCCGTCCCGCCTGTGAACGTCGTGTAGGCCGGCAGCAAGCCTGTCTCGGTCAAGGTGGGCGTCGGTGTGCCGGTGGAGGAGAAGACCACCGTGCTCGCTTTGTACGGTTGTGTGATCGTCGTGCTGCCACTCGTCACTGCCGGCGTGGTGGGCTTGGGTGTCGCGGGGGAGACGGTGACCCGAGTGGAGGTGGTGTACACCGGTGGTGTGACCCCGTTCTGAGCTTCAACTTCGATAAAGAATGTTCCGGGAGATGTCGGCGTCCCGGCAACTGTGCCGTGGGCTGTGACGGTGAGCCAGGACGGCCCGCTCCCCACGGACGAGTAGGTCGGCGCGGGTGTGCCCGAGGCCACGTACTTGTAGGAGTACGGCGTTCCGACCTTGGCCGTGGTGGGCGGGCTGTCGGCAGTGAAGACCGGTGCGGTGCCGGGAACCATTGTCACAGTGGGAGCGTTGGTGGTCTTCCCCTTTGTCACAGTCAGGGACCCGCTGGTCTGGCGCACATAGCCTTGGGGGCCGCACCCCGAGCTGTACTCGACCTCGTAGGTGCCGGGGGGGAAGGTGACCGACCACGTGCCCCCCACCCCGCTGGAAAATGTCTTTTCGGTCACGGTGGATGCGGCCGCGTTCGACGTTGTCGTCGTGCTGTAGACGTCGACACAGACCGATGTCGCCGCCGCCTTGGTGGTGGCGTTGTCGGCGTGCCCGGTGAGCCTGCCGCCTTGGACCATGGTGGCGTTCTTCCCCGCCGAAGTGTTCTCGGCAGTCACCGCGACCGGTGTTGCCGACACCGTTGAGGGCTTGTCGTTCCAGTACTGGGGGACGTAGTCGGCTGTCTGGATTGCCCCGCAGCCGCTGTACTCGACCATGTACGTCCCCGTCGCCAATCCTTCGAGCGTGTAGGTCCCTGTCGAGCTCGTCTGGGCGTTGGCGGCGGGCGCCCCGGATGAAATGGGGTTCGCACTGACGCAGACTGTGGCCAGCGCCGCTCCTGCTGTGTTCTTCACCGTCCCGCTGATGGCGCCGCCGGCGACCAACGTGGCTGTGACCCCGTTCGTGAACGTACCGGCCTGGAGCTGGATCTTTGTCGCCTGTGTGATCGTCGCCTTGTCCTTGGCGAACTGTGGAACGTAGTTCTGCGACGTACTATTGCACTGGATGGTGGAGTACTCGACCACGTACTGCTTTGTGGCGATCAATCCCTTGAGCGTGAAGTTACCTGTAGCGTTCGTGGTCGCCGTCGGCCCACCGAAGAACGACGTTCCTGTCACCTCGCTGGCATATACGCACACTGTCGCGATCCCGACCCGCGACGAGTTGGTCACCTTGCCCTCGAGGCCACCGGCCAGGGTGAGCGTCGCTGTGTACGTCTGGGTGGTGCTGGCGACCACTGTGAGGGACACGGTCTTTCCCACGTACCCCGTCCCTGTCGGTGCCGACGGGCAGGTCGCCGTTGTGAACCTGACCGTGTAGGCGCCTGGTGTGAGCCCTTCGAACGAGTAGTCGCCCGTGCTCGGGGTGGCCGTCGACACGAAGGAGTGGAAACTTGTTGTATTGGCCGTGACGCACACTCCCTGGAGCGGCACTCCTGTGGTGTTCTTCGCCGTACCGCTGATGGCACCCGCCGCCGGCAGGGTGATGTGCAGACCGGTCGACTGGCCCTTCACCGACGTTGCCGACGTCAATGTCGAGGTGTCCCCGGAGAAGCGGGCAGCGAAGTACGGCGACTTCGAGCATGTGATCGACGTGCCACGTACTGTGAGCGGAGCGGTGTGGGCCAGCACCACGTAGGATGTTGTAGGCGAGAACCCTTGGACGGAGAAGGTCCCTGTGGCGCCGGTGCCAGCCACGGATGACTCAAAGCCGCCGGCGGTGAAGATGGCAATGCACACTCCGCTGGCTGTGGCTGCCGGCTTCCCCGAGAGGGTCACCGTGCCCGAGATGGTCCCATTGGTGGCAGCACCGGCGGGTGACGCGGCGACGGTCAGCGAGCCGCCGGCCATCCCGAGCACCATCGCCACCGCCATTGCCAGGGCGGCGACCTGCCGCCGCGCGCGGGCCCACACGTCTCTTGCGTCCGCCATCCCGTCCTCCGTTCCTCGCCCAGTCCCCGAGAACCAGGGTCACTGAAGGTGCACGCTAATCCATCAGCCGAAGACCTACAAGCAATCGTGCAGCTTCATGTCCCGAAGAGCGCGAGGGGTGCGGGACAGCGATGCATGGCCGGGGACCCAGAAGCGCCAAGGGAGGTTCTCCCCGGCCCGCACCCCGACCCGCCGGCCCCGGGCCGGCCGAGCAGGGGGCTCGGTGCCGTCGTCGAGCAGGCGCGGTCCTTCGTCAGGGTTGCCATGGGTCGACAGGAGGTCCAGGCCGTCGTGGCTGCGGTCGATCCCGAGGGCACGGCAGAGGTTGCCAGGTCCCCGGCACAGCTCCTCGTCGGCCGGCACCGACGCTCGCCCGACAGCTCGGGCAGCCCGCATGTCCTCCAGCCCCCCTACCGGCTCCAGAGCACGGAGCAGGACGGCACGGGCCTCTCCCTCCGGTCCGCACACCACGTTCATGCAGTAGTGCATTCCGTAGGTGAAATAGACGTAGCAGTGCCCAGGTGAGCCGAACATGGAGCCGTTGCGAGGCGTCCGACCCCGGTACGCATGGGATGCCGGGTCGCTCTCCCCCCGGTAGGCCTCCACCTCGACCACTCGGCCGACCCGCCGGCCGTGTGCCAGCAGCTTGTTGAGCAGGAGCGGCGCCACGTCGACGGGGTCGCGGGCCAGCAGCTCCCGGTCAACCGGCGCCGGGTTCCTCACCACCGCGATGAGCCGCCAGGCGGGATCGGTCGATCTCGACGCGCCGGCGGAAGTGCTTGCTCTGGCGGGCCACCGGGGCCGGGCCCGCGCCGCCCCGGGTCGAACGCCGGGCTACCGCGGCCCCGGGAACGAGCAGCGTCGCGGCGTCCTCACCCAGGTCCGGGTGGGCCTGGACCAGCTCGACCAGATCGACCCGCCGCTCCACCGACTCGCGCACCAGCGATCCCACCAGCTCGTGGGCCTGGCGGAACGGCATGCCTCTCTCCACGAGGTGCTCGGCGAGGTCCACCGCGCTGGCGGAAGGACCGTCGGCAGCCGACTGCATGCGGTCGTGATGCCACGTCGCCGTGGTATATGCCCCCGCCAGCGCGCACACGACCAGGCCCACTTGCCGGACCGAGTCGAAGAGCGGCTCCTTGTCCTCTTGGAGGTCACGGTTATAGGCCAACGGCAGGCCCTTCAAAGTCGCCAGCAGTCCGGTGAGGTGGCCGATCAGGCGACCGGCCTTCCCCCGGGCCAGCTCGGCCACGTCGGGGTTCTTCTTCTGGGGCAGCATCGAGCTCCCGGTCGCGAAGGCGTCGTCGAGGGTGCAGAACCCGAACTCCTCGCTCGACCACAGCACCAGCTCCTCGCCCATCCGGGAGAGATGGACCCCCGTGAGCGCCAGGTCGAACAGGGCCTCGGCCACGAAGTCCCGGTCGCTCACGGCATCGAGCGAGTTCTCGAACGCCGATCCGAAGCCCAGCTCTCCGGCCACGAACTCGGGCTCGAGCGGCAGCGAGGAGCCGGCCAGCGCTCCCGCCCCGAGGGGCGAAACGTCCATCCGGTCGACGGTCGTGACGAGGCGGTCCACGTCGCGCGCGAGCGCCCACCCATGAGCCAGGAGGTGGTGCGCGAGCAGGACTGGCTGGGCTCGCTGGAGGTGGGTGTAGCCGGGGAGGTACGCGTCTCCCGCTTCTTCTGCCCGGCGCCAGAGCACGTCTTGGAGATCGAGCACCTGGCCGGCCACCTCCAGGAGCGCCCGGCGGGACCAGAGGCGGAGATCCGTGGCCACCTGGTCGTTCCGACTTCGCCCGGTGTGGAGCTTGGCCCCCGCGTCGCCGGCAATCTCGGTCACCCGGCGCTCGATCGCGGTGTGCACATCCTCGTCGCCGGGGGCGAACACGAACGTGCCCTCCGACAGCTCGACCTCGACGTGATCGAGGGCCGAGAGGAGCGCGGCCAGCTCCCCATCGTCGATGATCCCGCCGTGGGCCAGTCCCCTCACGTGAGCACGAGAGCCGCACAGGTCGTCTGCGGCCAGCTCCCGGTCCACCGGAAGGCTCACGGTGAGCTTCGCCGCCTCCTCGGCCATCGCGTCACCCAGGCGGCCTTTCCACAGCGTCACGGGCGCTTGCCACCCTGCCGGGACGCCCAGGTGGAGACGCCCAGACCCCACAGCCGGACGAAGCCTTCGGCATCCTGGTGCCGGAACGCGTCGCCGGCGCCATAGGTCGCGAGCTCGTGGTCGTACAGGGAGAGCGGGCTCCGGCGTCCAGCCACCACTCCGGCGCCCGGCGCGGCGAACCGCATCCGCACCTCACCGGTCACGTGCCGCTGAGACTCCTCCATGAAGGCGTCCAGGGCCTGCTTCAGCGGGGAGAACCACATCCCGTCGTAGACCAGCTCGGCCCATCGGGGCTCGAGGCGGGCCTTCTCGTGTGCCAGGTCCCGCTCCATGGTGAGGTCCTCCAAGTCTGCGTGCGCCTGGAGGAGCGCCAGCGCGCCCGGGCACTCGTAGACCTCCCGGCTCTTGATGCCGACCCGTCGGTTCTCCACCATGTCGAGCCGCCCGTAGCCAGTCGACCCGGCAAGACGTCCGATCCGAGCGATGAGCTCGTCGGCGGGCATCGCCTGGCCATCCAAGCTGACCGGGACGCCTGATTCGAACCCGATCACCACTTCGAGCGGTTCCGCGGCAGAGATCGCGGTCAGCGTGTACGCGTCGGCCGGGGGGTCGGCCCAGGGGTCCTCGATGGCGCCGCACTCGATCGCCCTTCCCCAGAGGTTCTCGTCGATCGAATAGAGCTTCTCCACGGTGGCGGTGATGGGTATGTCCCACTTGGCCGCGTAGGAGATGCAGTCCTGGCGGGTGAGCCCCCACACCCTGGCGGGCGCCAGGACGTCGAGGTCCGGTGCCAGGGCGCGGGTCCCGACCTCGAACCTGACCTGGTCGTTGCCCTTGCCGGTGCAGCCGTGTGCGACCGAGCTCGCCTTGTACCGGCGGGCCGCGGCGACGAGGTGGCGGACGATGACCGGCCTCGAGAGGGCCGACACCAGCGGGTACTTGCCCTCGTAGAGGCCATTGGCCTTGATGCAGGGCACGCAGAACTCCTCGGCCATCTCCCTACGAGCGTCGATCACCTCGGCTTCGACTGCGCCGGCGGCCAGTGCCCGTTGCCGGATGGCCTCCCAGTCCTCGCCCGCGGTGTCAGTGCGCTGGCCCACGTCGACTGCCAGCGCGACGACCTCGACGCCATGGTGCTCGATGAGCCAGCGCACGGCGACCGACGTGTCCAGTCCCCCGCTGTAGGCCAGCACCACCCGATCGGTCATCTGCTTCGCCCTTTCCTCGTGCCCGGCGCACCGCCGGCGGTCCGTGATCCGTCCGTCAAGCCGGAGAGCACGGCCAACCGTTCGGCCAGCCCGTCCCCGGAGCGCCCTTCGGCCACCACGACGATGACCGTGTCGTCGCCGGCGACGGTGCCGACGACGCCAGGCAGGGCGCTGCGATCGAGAGCCGAGCCTACGACATGGGCGCAACCCGGCGGGGTCCTCAACACCACCAGGTTGTGCGACCGGGCGACCTCCACGACCCACTCGCCGAGCACCCGGCGCAGGTGGTCCTCGGGGGCGATCTGGTGGACCGGCAGCTCGGGGAGCGCGTAGGCGGTCTCTCCCCCGGGTAGGCGCACTTTCACCGCGCCGAGGTCTTCGAGGTCGCGCGACACCGTCGTCTGGGTGGCCTGTATCCCTTCGGCCGCCAGCAGCTCGACCAGGAGCGCCTGGCTGGCGACCGGCCCACGCTCGAGCAACTGCGCGACACGGTGCTGCCGCTGGTGCTTGGTGACTCGCACGGCTCAGCCCTCCCCTCCCGGCGCACCGAGCACCCAGGCGAGCAGGCCCCGCATCGCGGCCATCCTCGCCGCCGCCTGGACCCACACCACGCTTTGCGGACCGTCCACCACGGCGGCCGTGATCTCCTCCCCCCGATGGGCCGGAAGGCAGTGCATGACCACCGCGCCCGGACGGGCGGCTGACATCAACGCCTCGTCGACGGTGAACCGGGCGAACGCGCGGCGGCGCTCCTCGGACTCGCCCTCTTGGCCCATCGACGTCCACACGTCGGTGTAGACGACGTCGGCACCGGCCACGGCGCGGTACGGGTCGTCGGTGACCGACACGGTGCCACCTCCGGTGCGGCTCGCGAGGGTCTGGAGCCGACGCAATTCCTCCTCTCGGACCCCGTAGCCGCCCGGCGAGGCCACCCTGATCTCCATCCCCACCATGACCCCGGCACTGGCCAACGAGCGCAAGACGTTGTTGGCGTCGCCGACGTAGGCGACCACCACTCCAGCGAGGTCTTCTCGTCCGAGCACCCGGCGCATCGTGAGCAGATCGGCAACCGCTTGTCCGGGGTGGGCCAGATCGCTCAGCAGGTTCACCACCGGCACATCCGATCCGGCCGCGTCGAGCGCGGCTGCCATCCTCTCCAGCGTCCGATGGTCCATCACCCGAGCGCCGATGACCCGGTGGTAGCAGGCCAGCGTTCGCGCGACATCTTCTGCCGGCTCTCGGACGTCGATGCCCACCTCTGGTCCCTGGATGTAGACGGGGTGGCCACCCAGGGCCACCACCGCCATCTCCGTGGCGCTCCGGGTGCGGGCCGACGGCTTCTCGAAGACGAGGGCAACGCCGCGCCCTGCCAACGGGGTCGAAGGATCGGTGCGTTCGGCCAGCTCGAGGACGCGCTCGAGCCCCACCTGGCCCAGGTCGTCGACGTCGCGGACGTGGCGGGGGCTCATCGCGGCACCTCTTGGCTCCCGGCGGCGTCGACTGCGGCAAGGACTTCGCCGAGAATGCCCACAGCCTGGTCGATCTCCGCGTCGCTCACGAGGAGCGACGGCGCCAGGCGAACCGCCTCGGGGCGCACCGCGTTGACCAGCAGGCCGCGTCCCATCGCTCGCTGGACGACCGCCGGCGCCACCGGATGGTCGAGCTCGACGGCCAGCAGCAACCCGGCGCCCCGGACGCCGGCCACAAGTGCCAGGTCGCCCAGAGCCCGCCGCAATCGCTCGCCCGCCCGCGCCGAGCGGGAAGGAACCTCCTCACGCTCCATCACCTCGAGCGTCGCCCGGGCCGCGGCCATTGCGAGGGGCTGGCCCCCGAACGTCGACCCGTGGTCGCCGGGGCGGAACGCGTCTGCGACTTCCCGGCGAGCCCAGCACGCCCCAACAGGCATGCCGTTGCCCAATGCTTTCGCGACGGTGACGATATCTGCTCGCACCTGGCCCGCATGGAACCCGAACCACTCCCCGGTACGTCCGAGCCCGGTCTGGATCTCGTCGACGATGAGGAGCGCACCATGCATGTCGCACAGGACTCGAACGCCTGCCAGGTAGCCGGGGGATGGAACGATCACGCCGCCTTCGCCTTGGATGGGCTCCAGGACCACCGCAGCGACGCGCCCGGACTCGAGCGCGGCCCCCATTGCCTCCAGGTCGTCGTAGGGCACCTGGCTGAAGCCCGCGGGGAGCGGAGCGAAGGGCGCCTGCTTGCTCGGCTGGCCCGTGGCCGCAAGGGTCGCCAGCGTGCGCCCGTGGAACGAGCCAGAGGCCGAGACCACCTCGAAGCGTCCGGGCCCGGCCCACCGGCGGGCCAGCTTGAACGCGCACTCGTTCGCCTCGGCACCCGAGTTGCAGAAGAACACCCGGCCTTCCGCTGTCGCGCTTGTGGTCCCGGTGGCACCCGTTCGAACGAGGCGGTCGAGGGCTACCCCCACTTCGAGACCCAAGGTATTCCCGTACAAGTTCGAGACGTGAACCAGGGTTTGTGCCTGGCGGCAGATGGCATCGGCCACGTCGGGGTGGCAATGGCCGAGCGACGTGACCGCGAGGCCCGATATGAAGTCGAGGTACCGGCGCCCGGTCTCGTCGACGAGCACGCTTCCCTCGCCTGCGACAAAGGTCACCTGAGGGTCGACATAGGTATGCATGAGCACGCTTCGGTTGAGCCGGGCAGTCACGTGCACTGCAGAGACAGCGGGACCCCTGAGACCGACCTCCGGCTCCTCCCGAGCGGGGCCGCTCACGGGACCACCATCGTCCCGACCCCCCCGTCGGTGAACAGCTCCAGCAGCAACGCGTGAGGCACGCGTCCGTCGAGAATGTGCGCCCGGCCCACCCCGGCCCGTACCGCTCGAGCGCAGGCCTCTGCTTTCGGCGCCATCCCTCCTCCCGCCGCACCCGACGCGACCATCTCGTCGAGGATCCCGGCCGTCACCCGGCGAAGGAGCGTGGCCGGATCGTCCGGATCGGAGCGCAGACCCGCCACGTCCGTGAGGTAGACCAGCTTCTCGGCTTCGAGGGCCTCCGCGATCGCACCAGCCACAGTGTCGGCGTTGATGTTGTACGCCTGGCCCGCCGTGTCGGCGCCGATGGTGGCGACGACCGGTACGAGCCCTTCAGCCAGCAGGCGAGTGATCATCACGGGATCGATCTCCACGACGTCCCCGACGTAACCGAGCTCTGCGGATCGACGAGCAGCGGTGATCATGCGGGCGTCCTCCCCCGAAAGTCCCACGGCCAGCGGTCCGTGAATGTTCATGGCCGAGACGATGTCGCGGTTCACCTTGCCCACCAGCACCATCCGAGCGATGTCGAGGGTGTCGGCATCGGTCACCCGCAGGCCCCCCAGGAACTGGGTCTCTTTGCCAACTCGCCGCAGGAGATCTCCGATCTGCGGCCCCCCGCCATGGACGACGACCGGCAGCATGCCGACCGAGCGGAGCAGGATCACGTCTTGGGCGAACGACGCCAACGCCGACTCCGAGGAGTTGGGCGTGCCCGGCTCGGTCCCCGGCGTCATGGCGCTCGGTGTGCCCGGCTCGGTCCCCGGCGTCACTGCGTCGCGCGCGTCCGGCGGGACGGCGCCCGCCAGGGCATTGCCCCCGTACTTCACGACGACGATTTTCCCCGAGAACCGCCGGATATAGGGCAGTACCTCCACCAGGAATTCGGCTTGCGCCTTCGGATCGCCGACCGATCCCGGCCGCAAACCCGTGCTCGGATCGGTCACGACATCGAGCGAGCCGCCAACTGGGTCCGGGCTCACGACGTCGTCCGGTTCTCGTCGATGTACCCGTAGCCAAGGTCCGCAGTGAGGATCGCTGCCTCACCACTCCCGAGACCCAGATCGCACACCAGCTCGACGTAGCGACCGGCCATATGCGCCTGCACCTGGGCACTGTCATGTGGGGCCGCCATGCCACCCACGCACACCGGCGTCCCTCCGTAGGAAACGCTCACCCGCTTCATGTCGAAGTCGACGCCAGCCGAGCCCAGCTCGCTCACGACCCGCCCCCAGTACGGGTCGGCTCCGTTGAACGAACATTTCACCAGCAACGAGTCAGCGACCCGTCGAGCCGCCCGATGGGCCTCGTCGTCCGATGCGGCGCCCGCCACGCGCACCGTCACCACCTTGGTGGCTCCTTCTGCGTCGGCCACCATCTGGCGCGCCAACGACGTGCAGACCTCCTGCACTGCCACCGCGAGGTCTGCCTCGACCACCGGCCCGGCCCGGCCGCTCGCCAGGATCACCACGGTGTCGTTGGTCGAGGTGCAGCCGTCGATCGTGATGGCATTGAAAGATCGCTCGACTGCGTCGGCCAGCACCGCACGGAGCACCGGCGGCTCGGCCATGGCGTCGGTCGTGAGCACGGCGAGCATCGTCGCCATGTTCGGAGCGAGCATCGCCGCGCCCTTAGCCATCCCGCCGACGGTGAACCGGCCGGTGAGACCACCGGCGTGCGCCGTCCCTACGGCTGCGCCCGATGCCCTTGAAGCCGACACCGGGCCTTGGGCAACGGCCTCTTTGCGAACGGTGTCGGTGGTCATGATGGCTTCGGCCGCCGCTGCGCCCGCTGCCTCGCCAGCCGATCGATTGGCAAGTACCGCTGCCACGCGAGGTGCCACGAGATCGATCGGGAACGGCACCCCGATGAGGCCGGTCTGGCATACCAGCACCTCCTCGGGGCTGGAGCCGATCGACTGGGCTGCTCTCTGGCACATCGCGAGTGCTGCCCGCAGCCCTTCTTCGCCGGTGGCGGCATTGGCATTGCCCGAGGTGAGCAGCACCGCCGAGGCCATCCCTCCGGTCGTCGCCAGATGTGATCGGCTCACCTGCACCGGCGCAGCGGCGGCCAGGTTCTGCGTGAAGACCGCGGCGGCCGGCACCGGCCGGCCGTCGGCAGTTGCCACGAGCGCGAGGTCGGTCGCATCCGAGGCCTTGATCCCGATCGCACCGGAGGCTGCCACGAAACCGGATGCCGCAGTGACGCTCACGGGTACACCCCGACGATCGGGAGCCCCGTGGCTTGTGGCAGTCCGAGCGCGATATTGGCACACTGGACCGCCTGGCCTGATGCCCCTTTCACGAGGTTGTCGAGGGCGCAGAGTGCCAGCACCCAGCCGGTCCGTCGATCGGAGCGGACGGTCACGTGGGCGCAGTTCGATCCCGCGGTCGCCTTGGTCGAAGGCGGCGTGTCGGTCACCACGACGAACGGCGATCCCGTATACGCCTGCCGGAGGATGCCCAGGAGCTCGTCGGTGTCATAGGGACCGGTGGGTCGGGCGTAGCACGTGGCGAGGATCCCTCTCGACATCGGTGCCAGGTGGGGGGTGAACAGGACCGAAGCTTGGAGCACCTGTTCGATCTCGGGCGTGTGGCGGTGCTCGAGGAGCCCGTACGCCGAGAAATCGCCGTCGACGTGCCCGAACTGCAGCCTGTCGGCACCGGGCCCCGCTACCCCGCGGCCCGCCCCCGAGACCCCGCTGGCAGCGTCGACCAGGATGCCGTCCCGCTGTACTGCACCGGACGCCACCAGCGGTGCAAGGGCGAGAGCCGCCGCCGTCGGGTAACACCCCGCCGCGGCCACGAGACGGGCGCCATCGAGTTGGCCGACGCACAGCTCGGGGAGCCCGTACACCGCCTCTTGGAGAAGGTCGGGAGCCGCGTGCTCCTGGCCGTACCAGGTGGAGTAGAGGCTCGGGTCCTTCAAGCGGAAGTCGGCGGCGAGGTCGACCACCACGCCGACGCGCCCGAGCAGGGACGGAACGAAGTGCTGGGACTGGCCGTGGGGCAGCGCGCTGAAGACCACGTCGAAACCGTCGAGCGCAGCGGCGCAGTCCTTTGCGTACGGATCGAAGGAGGCGTACGCCATCGAGGGGTACGCGGTTGCCAACGACGGCGTGTGCGCAGCCAGGCGCTCTCCGGCATGTCCACCTGCCGCTGCAAGCTCGACGTCGAAATTCGGGTGGGCAGCGCACAGGCGCAGGAGCTCGACGCCGACGTAGCCCGATGCGCCGATGATGCCGATCTTCATGCTGCAATACTATACGTGCTCTCGCATATTCATGCAAGTCGCGCCGGCGTCCCGGGAGGTGAAGGGCGCCAGAGGTCGGGCGCCAGAGGTCGGGCGCCAGAGGTCGGGCGCCGGTGGTCAGCGCCAGAGGTCGGGCGTCGGTGGTCAGCGCCAGAGGTCGGGCGCCGGTGGTCAGCGCAGCACGGCGTTGACGGACGCGGCAACCCCCTCGAGCACTCGGCTCCGGCACGCCGCCACCTCTTCGTCGGTCAGCGTGCGGTCGAGGGCGCAGAAGCGGAGCCGGAACGCAAGGCTCTTGCGACCCTGACCGACGCTTCCGCCCCGGTAGACGTCGAACAGGTGCACCGACTCGAGCAGCTCGCCGCCCGAGTCCTCGATCGCTTCGGCTACGCGTCCAGCCGGGGTCTCCTCGTCGACGACCAGCGCCAGGTCCACGTCGGCCGACGGGTAGCGGCTGACCGGGAGGACGAGGTCGGGACGGCGGGAGACAACCGAAGAGTCCAGCAGGAGGCCGAGATCGGCCTCGAGCCACCCGATCCGGCGTCCGTTGGCCAGCCCGGGGACGAACGCGCGGGCGACTTCGGGATCGACCTCCCCCACTGCGCCGACGACCTCTCCCGAGCTCGTCACCACGCGGGCCGAACGGGTGGGATGGAGACCCGGGATGGTCCGATCGGCCTCCAGGGTCATCGAGCGCCGATCCAGCCCGAGCGCGCCGGCAAGGCCGCACCACACATCAACGGCACTCCGGGCATCGTCCCCGGTCCCGGCCAAGGCCACCGACACCAGCTCCCTTTCGATCGGCAGCTCCGAGGCTTGCGGGGGATGCTCTCGAGGTGTGCCGAACACCGTTCCCAGCTCGAACAACCGCACGTGCTCTTGGCGGCGGTCCACGTTGTAGGCGACCGCTCGGCAGAGCCCGGCAAGGAGGGTACGTCGCAGGAATGGCTCGTCGGAGACGAGCGGGTTCGCCACTCGGACTGCAGGGCCGCTCAGACCGGCATGGGAAAGGTCGGCCGAGCTTACGAACGCGGGGGTCCAGGCCTCGTCGATACCCATACCGCAGAGGACGTCGGCAACCAGGCGACGTTCCCGCTGGCGATCGGTGAGCCGACCTGGTGCCGGCCACGAAGGCTGTCGGCGGGGCAGCTTCGAGTACCCATACGTGCGCGCAACTTCCTCGATCACGTCCTCGATCCCGTGCGGGGACGGCCGCACGTCGGGGCGGTTGGTCGGCACGGTGACCACGAGCGTGTCACCTCCGTCATCTTCCCGGGGTTCCAGATTGCAGGCGAACCCGATCGGTCCGATCAACGACGCCACCTCATCTCCTGCAAGCTCGATCCCGAGGACCGAGCTCACTCGTGCCAGCGGAAGGCGAAGCCGGATCGGATCGGGCACCTTGCCACGCACGTCCAGGACACCCGGGGCCGCCGTCCCCCCGGCCAGCTCGCAGAAGCGCTCCGCAGCCCGGTCGATGCCCCACGGATCGCAGCCCCGCTCGAAACGGATCGACGCCTCGGTGCGCAAGCCGAGGCGCTTCGAGGTGCGAGCGATCGCCATCGGTGTGAAGTACGCGGCTTCGAGGAGCACCCGGGTCGTCGCGTCGGTGATCTCCGAGGAAGTGCCGCCCATGATCCCTCCGATCCCCACCGGCGTGCCTGCAGCGTCGCAGATGAGGCAGTCCTCGCCCCGGTCGCCAAGGCTGCGCCCTGGGGTCCCGAGAGTCCGGACCACGCCGTCGAGGGTCTGGACGGTCTCAGCCGGTCGGGCACGGCGCACGACGAGGCCTGTTCCGGCCAGGCGGTCGAGATCGTAGGGATGCGTGGGCTGGCCCAGTTCGAGCATGACGTAGTTCGACGCGTCGACGATCCGGTTGATCGGTCGCATGCCGGCCATGACCAACCGCCGGGCCAACCACGTCGGGGAGGGACCGGTATCCACGTCGACGAGCACTCGCACGGTCATACGCGGGCAGAGGTCGCGGTCGTCGACAACCAACGAAGCCAGTGATCCCACCGGCGCGGGCGCGACGGGGGACATGGTCGGGAGCGGTGGCACCGGCGGCGCGGTCGGTACGGACGGCACCGGCGGCACAGGCGGCGCGGGCGGCAACCCTGTGTAGGGGAGCCTGAGTCGCGCTGCCAGATCCCTCGCGACGCCGGCAATGCACCAGGCGTCAGGTCGATTGCCTTCCACGGTCACGTCGAAAACGATGTCGGGCACGATCCCCAGTGCCTCGGTGAGCTGTACCCCAGGAACGATCCCCTCACCGGGCCCGATGACGAGGAGGCCGGCGTGATCGTCGGTGAGCCCCAGCTCGCGCCCGGAGCACAGCATGCCGTCGGAGGTCACTCCCCGCATCGTGCGCCGACCGATCGTGAGCCCACCGGGCAGCGTCGTGCCTACCGGGGCGAGCGGTACCAGGTCGCCGACTGCGAAGTTCGTCGCCCCGCAGACGATCTCCTGCGGACCCATGCCGGCATCCACGGTCACCTTCCGGATCCGGTCGGCGCCCGCAATGGCGGCAATCCCGTCGACTCTGGCCACCACGACGCCCTCGAGCCCTTCGCCGATGTGCTCGACGCCTTCCACGACCAAACCGAGGTCATCGAGGGTTTCGGCCAGGACGGCCGGCGGAGCGTCGAACGGGGCGAAGTCCTTCAGCCAGCTGAGCGGAGCTCGCATCAGAACTGCCTCAAGAAACGGAGGTCGTTCTCGACCAGCGCCCTCATGTCGGCGATCCCGTGGCGCATCTGCGCGCAACGGTCGATACCGAACCCGAACGCGAAACCGGACCACGTGCTGCGATCGACGCCAACCGCGTCCAGCACTGCCGGGTCCACCATCCCGCACCCTCCGAGCTCGATCCACCCGGTGCCAGAGCAGGTCCGGCATCCTTCGCCTCGGCAGAGCGTGCAGGTGATCTCGAACTCGGCTGACGGCTCGGTGAACGGAAAGTAGGCCGGGCGGAACCGTGAGTGGATATCGGCACCGAAGTAGGCCCCGGTGAAGGTCTCGATCGTGCCTGCCAGGTCGGCGAACGTGATGCCCCGGTCGACCACCAGTCCTTCGATCTGGTGAAACACGGCGAGGTGACGGGCGTCGGGGGTGTCGCGGCGGTAGCAGCGCCCCGGGATCACCGCGTGAACCGGCAAAGTGCCTGCGGCAACTGCATCTTCGAGCAGGTGGATCTGCACCGGCGAGGTGTGGGTCCGCAGCATGATCGTCTCCGGCTCCCCCAGCTCCAAGTAGAACGTGTCAAACATCCCTCGTGCCGGATGGGCCGGTGGGATATTGAGCGCCTCGAAGTTGTACCAATCGGTCTCGGCCTCGCTTCCCTCGGCCACCGAGAACCCCATGCCGACGAACGTGTCCTCGAGGGCCCGACGGGTCTGGGTCACCACGTGCAGATGTCCCCGGCGCAGTCCTGGATCGGCCACCAGCCCCTCGCTGAGGTCCAGGGTATCTTCGGCCAGCAATTGCGCCCGCTCAGCTGCTGCCAGGCGGCGGCGAGCCTCGGCAAACGCCTGTTCCAGCCGCAGTCGTGCCTCGTGCAGCTCACGCCCGGAGACCCGGCGCTGCTCGGGATCGAGCGACCCCAGGCTGCGGTGCGCGAGCGCGAGGCCGCTCCGCTTCCCCAGGACCTCCTGCTCGGCAGCCTCGAGCTCGCCCAGCGAAGAGGCCGCATCGAGCTCGGCCAGCGCCTCGTGCTCGATCCGCCCGACGTCGATCATCGGGGCATCGTAGAACGAACGTCTGCCGTCGCTTCGCCGTGGCGTTGACGCTGCGCCTCGAAGCACAACACGGCACACGCCATCGCCACGTTCAAGGACTCTGCCCTCCCGCTCATCGGAACACCCACCAGCTCGTCAAGAGAAAGTGTCGCCGGCAATCCGCTGGCCTCGTTCCCGAGCACCAACGCAGTGGGGACCGTCCAGTCGACACGTGTGTACGGCTCGGAGCCCCGCGGCACTGCTCCCCGGCGGCGGTACCCGAGCTCGACCAACGCCTCCAACACCTCGTTGGTCCCCGGATCGACGACTACCTTGGCGTAGAAGATGGAGCCGGCCGACGAGCGGACCGTCTTGGGATTGTACGGGTCGACGCTCCCGCCGGCGAAGACGACGCCGTCGGCCCCCGATGCCTCGGCCGTTCGCAGGACCGTCCCGGCGTTCCCTGGATCCCTCACGCCGTCCATCACGACCACCAGGCTCCCACCGGCCAGGTCGGCGAGCCGCGTGGGGCGCATCGGGCACAGGGCGACCAGTGGTTGCGGCGTCACCGTGTCGGTGACCCTGGCGATCACCCCTGATGCCAGCTCGTGGACCCGAACCCCGCGCTCGGCCGCAAGCGCCACGACGGATTCCACCGCCGGGTTGCCGGCGCCCTCCGCCGCGACGAAGACGGACTCGGGCACGATGCCGGCTGAAAGCGCCTCGCGCACCAGCTCGACACCTTCGACCGCGAACACCTGCTCGGCCCAACGGGTCGTGCGCTTGTGGAGGAGCCGCCGTAGGCGCCGCACCCGCTGGTGCGAGTACGCGAGGCTCAGGAGGCCACCTCGACGGGAGCGCCAGCGGGAGCCGAGGCACGAGCCAGCTCGACCAGAGCCGAGAACGCGTCCGCGTCGGTCACCGCCAGGTCGGCCAGGACCTTGCGATCCACTTCGACGCCGGCCCGGTGGAGCCCGGCGATGAAGCGGCTGTAGCTCATCCCGTTCTCGCGCGCTGCCGCGTTGATGCGCTGGATCCATAGTTTGCGAAAGTCGCCCTTGCGGGCCCGCCGATCCCGGTAGGCGTACTGGAGCGAGTGCATGAGCTGCTCGTTGGCAGCACGGTAGGTCCGGCTCTTGTTGCCGTAGTACCCCTTCGCCTGCTCCATGACTGCACGATGGTGCTTCCGGCCGTGCACTGACCGCTTGACTCTGGCCATCAGTGGTCTCCCTCTCCTCTTCCTCGAATTGTCCTTCTCCTGGCCGGCGCCTCAGAGCCGGCGCCCGCTCACGATCCCAACATCCGCCGGACCCGGCGCTCGTCGCCCGCAGAGAAGTCGTCCTCGCGAGCCAGCCTGCGCTTCCTCACGCTGGTCTTCTTCTCCAAGATGTGGGAACGGTTCTGCCGGCGGCGGCGGAGCCGTCCGGTCCCGGTCACCTTCACCCTCTTGGCCGCCCCCCGATCGGTCTTCATCTTCGGCATGATCGCTCCTTGCCTCGTCTCAATTCGTCTCTTGCGGCACTTCGTGCGGTGGCGCTTCACCCTGCGGGGCACCGTCGTGCTCCAGGTGGAGCCCCGCGTCCCCCGAGCCCATCGCGGCTGCCCCGTTCGCCGCCGCCTGCTCTTCGCGATGACGGGACGCCGCCGACTGGCGCGCTCTCTTGTCTGGCGCAAGGACCATCACCATGTTCCTCCCGTCCAGCCTCGCCTCGGCTTCCACCTTGGCCGACCCCTCGGTCTGCTCGGCAATCCTGTCCAGGATGCGCTTACCGAGCTCTGGGTGGTACACCTCGCGTCCACGGAACATGATCGTGACCTTCACCTTGTGACCCTCTTCGAGAAATCGCTCGACCTGACGGGTCTTCGTCTCGAAGTCACCTGGCCCGATCTTCGGTCGGTACTTCATCTCCTTGATCCCGACGTGGACGGCCTTGCGCCGGCTCTCCTTGGCCCGCTGCGCTTCGTCGAATTTGAACTTTCCGTAGTCCATGATCCGGCACACCGGAGGATCGGCCATCGGGGCCACCTCCACCAGGTCCAAGTCCAGGCCACGAGCGATCGTCAGGGCCTCAGGGAGCGACTTGATCCCCAATTGCTGACCGTCCTGGTCGACGAGACGCACTTCACGGGCTCGGATCCGGTCGTTGATCCGATGCTCAGGGGCAGTGGCGGTGACTATGTGGCATCTTCCTCTCGATCGGGTCGTCGGTCCTTCCGCGACCATCGCTGGGGAGCGGAGCCACGCCCGATGGGGCCGTTGCCACTTCGACCCGGCTCGCTTCGCAGCGGCCGGGTGGAGGCGCACCGCACGGTGGCCCCGCTTCCTGGTGGGCATAGGCTACCAGCATGAGCCTGTGGACCCCATCAGGAGAGCATCGGATCCCCGGCGAGCCCCCTCCAGCCGCCGAACGGCCACGTCCCCCCGACGGCGGTGCCCGGCCAGTACAGGATGGATACGCCGGGGAGCCTCCCGTCGGCGGAGTAGCGAGGCATCCAGGCACGGGGGCGAGCGGCACAAGCAGAGCTTCATCGGATCCCGAGGCCGCATTCGACGAGCTACGCCGCCAGCTCGCCGACGCCCCAGCCGAAGTGGTGGTGGCCAACCACTGCTACGGGCTCTTCGAGCTGGCCGCGGTCTACCTCTCCCAACAGCCTCCTTTGCTGGACCGCGCAAGGCTGGCAATCGATGCGCTCGCCTCCATCGTCGACCGGCTGGGCGAGCGGCTCGGTGAAGCTCACGGACCACTG
Organism: Acidimicrobiaceae bacterium; assembly: GCA_027342785.1. Taxonomy (GTDB): domain Bacteria; phylum Actinomycetota; class Acidimicrobiia; order Acidimicrobiales; family RAAP-2; genus JAJYWF01. Next base: position 36,701 of record DAHWPS010000171.1, on the reverse strand, counting down.
CGCGACGCACTGGCCCAGGTCCGTCTGGCCTACGTGCAGATCGACGCCGGCAACCGGACCGGGAACGGTTCGAGAACCGCCGACTCGCCTGACAGCGCAGGCCAGCATGACGGCGACTGAGCCGCTGGTTCGCCGGGCCGGCGTACCAGAGGTCTGCTGAATCGCTGGGGTCGATCCTCGCCGCTGGTCAGGGCCAGCCCGGCGCCAGTCACTTGCCAGTTGGCGGCCGTGGGAGCGGCGTCACCACCGCTGCCTCCATCTGACCGAGATGACCGGGCACCACTGCGAAGCAAACAGGCGTACCCGTGTCGACGTGACGTGACCCGTCGGCGATGGCAGTGCAATGGAACGACAACGTCGAGCCGTCTTCCCCGGTCACCTCGCCGAGCCCCCGGTCGGGGTCGAATGCGCTGACGGTACCGAGGCGGACGTCGGGCACGTTCAGTGGACGATCTTGGACAGCGCCAGTTCGAGGATATCAGTGGCACCCTGGTCCTTCAGGGCTGGGATCAAGGTGTTGATGATCTCCTTGGGGACCACCGTTTCGAGCGCATAGCCCCGACCCCCCGAGAGCTCGGACATCGTCGGCGCCTGCAGCGAAGGCAGGGTGGCGATGACCCCCTCCAAATGCTCGGCCGCCACGTTGAGCTTGACGAGCACGTTCTCTCGCGCTTCCAACGTGCCCTGGAGGAGGGTGAGGATCTGTTCCATGGCATGACGCTTCACCGGGTCAGCCGAAGCCTCGGGATTGGCGACCAGCTCGGTGCGCGACACCAAGAGCGTCTCGATGATCTTGAGACCGGCGGATCGCAGCGCCCGGCCAGTCTCGGTGATCTCGACGACACAGTCTGCGATCTCGGGGACCTTTGCTTCGGTCGCGCCGTAGGACAGGGAGATCTCTGCATCCACTTCGTGGGTTTCGAAAGCCCGGCGTGCCAGCTCGGGGTACTCGGTGCTCACTCGCACGTGGCGCCCGGACATGTCCGCCAGGCAGCTGTACGGCGCGTCTTCGGCAACGGCGAGGACCACCCGGATCGGGCTGGCCGTCGCCTTGGAGTACGCGAGCTCGCCCAGGGACACGACGTTGGCTCCCCGCTCCTCGATCCAGTCCCGACCCGTGATCCCGAGGTCGAACATCCCGTCGGCCACGTAGACCGGGATCTCCTGTGGGCGCAGGATCCTGACTTCACTGATCCGATCGTCAGCGATCGTGCCTCGGTACTCGACGTCCGAAGAGCGCGAAAGCGTGAGGTCCGCGGCTGCGAACAGGTCGAGGGTGGCCCGTTCCAACGAGCCCTTCGGCAGGACGAGGCGAAGCATCCTCAGATCATCCCAGACACCTGGCTCAGGCCGGCAAACCTGGAGCGCGCAGGGCCGCGAGCAGGCTGTGCATCTCGATCGCGGTGCATGCCGCCTCCCGGCCTTTGTTGGATGTCCCCGGCTCCGAGCGCCTGAATGCCTGCTCCACCGTATCGGTGGTGAGGACGCCGAACACCACCGGGATCCCCCAATCGAGCTGGACCCGCTGTAGCCCAGCAGCGCACTCACCGGCGACAAAATCGTAGTGCCCGGTCTCTCCGCGGATCACCGCACCGATGCAGACCACGGCATCGACGGCGCCGGACGAAGCGAAGGAGCGGGCCGCCAGCGGCAGCTCGAAAGCTCCGGGCACCCAGGCCACCCGCACGTCGTCGCGATCGACCCGGCACGCGTCGAGCCCTTCGAGCACACCTTGCAACAGGCGCGAAGTGATCTTGCCGTTGAACTTGGCACAGGCCACTCCGACGCGGACGCCGGACCCCTCGGCACCGCCCTCCAAGACAGCGCCCACCATCCCATCCAACTCGCTGATCAGGTCTTTCGGAAGGGCAGTGTCGTCAGAGGACGTCATCGAGGCCCTCGAGGATGTGGCCCATGCGCTCGCGCTTGGTGCGCAGGTACTCGATGTTCTCGGGGTTCGGCGATGGTTCCAGCGCGACCCGTTCGACGATGTCGAGCCCGAACCCTTCCAGACCTCCGTACTTCATCGGGTTGTTGGTCATGAGCCTCATGGTGGTCACTCCCAGGTCCACGAGCATCTGTGCACCGATGCCGTACTCGCGGCTGTCGACCGGGAGCCCCTGCGCCAAGTTGGCGTCCACCGTGTCGTGCCCGCGTTCTTGCAGTTGGTAGGCGCGGATCTTGTGCCCGAGACCGATGCCGCGACCCTCGTGCCCTCGGAGATAGACGACGACCCCCGTACCTTCCTGCTCGATTCGCTCGACCGCTGCTCGGAGCTGCGGACCGCAGTCGCAGCGCAGCGATCCGAAAACGTCACCGGTCAGGCATTCGGAGTGGACCCGCACCAGCACGTCGCTTCGCCCCGCCACCTCACCCATGACGAGCGCGAGGTGCTGCTCGCCGTCAAGCACGGATTCGTACACGTACGCGGTGAAAGCCCCCGTCGCGGTGGGGATCCTGGCCTCGGAGACCCGGCGGACCAGCTTTTCGTTCCTGCGCCGGTAGCGGATGAGGTCGGCGATCGAGATGAGCGGCAATTCGTGGCGCCGGGCAAACCTCTCGAGCTCGGGCAGCCGGGCCATCGCCGATTTGTCCTCGGTGACGATCTCACACAGAACCCCTGCCGGCGCCATTCCCGCCGCCCGGGCCAGGTCGACGGTGGCTTCGGTGTGGCCGGCTCGCTTGAGAACTCCCCCAGGCCGGTACCGCAACGGAAAGATATGGCCCGGGCGGTTCAAGTCGGTCGGACGAGTGGCCGGATCGATGAGCGCGGCGATGGTGGCCGAACGATCGGCAGCCGAGATGCCGGTGGAGGTACCTGAACGGGCATCCACGCTGACGGTGAACGCCGTCCGTTGGGCTTCGGTGTTGGCGCTCACCATGAGGGGAAGATCGAGGTGATCGGCCCGCTCGGGCATGAGAGGGACGCAGATCACCCCCGACGTGTGTGCCAGGAAGAACGCGATCTTCTCGGGGGTCGCCGCTTCGGCTGCCATGACCAGATCGCCCTCGTTCTCGCGGTCCTCGTCGTCGACGACGACGACCATCCCCCCGCGCCCGATGGCCTCGATTGCCTCTTCGATCGGGGAGAAACCCATCAGGCGGCCAGCTCGAGACGTAGGTCGTCGCCAAGGCGATCGACCGCGACGAGCTTTCCTCGCCAGAACCTGTCAATCGTCGGCGCGCCCGGTCCGGTCATCATGGGGTGCGCATCGTCACCGCCGGCGAGCGCCGGGGCGAGATAGATGACGTAACGATCGACCATGCCTTGGACATGGAAATCATGGGCAACCCGCGGTCCACCTTCGACAAGTACCTGCAGCACACCCCGCCGGCCCAGCTCGTCGAGCACCGCCCCAAGATCACCCGACAGCTCCAACGCCGGCCTGACCCGAGCGCCGTCCGGCGCTCGCCCGAGGACGACTCGAAGGGGTTGGCGCGCCGGCGGCGGATCGAGCCGCGCCGTCAGCTCGGGGTCGTCGGCGCGCACCGTTCCCGCCCCGACGAGCACCGCGTCCGACCTCGCCCGGAGCCGGTGGGCATCCAACCGGGCGTCGGGGCCGGTGATCCAACGGCTCGAGCCGTCGGGAGCGGCCGTCCGTCCGTCACAGGTCGCCGCCAACTTCAGCACCACCCACGGGCGTCCGGTCCGGCGATGCTTGAGGTACGGCGCGAGCTGCTCCTCGATCTGCGCTCCGCACTCTCCCACCGAGACCTCCACGCCGGACTCGGCGAGGCGTGCGGCACCCCGACCGCTCACTTGGGGATCCGGGTCGAGAACCCCGATCGCGACCCTCGCCACGCCCGCATCGATGATGGCGTCCGCACATGCCGGGGTGCGGCCTTGGTGGGCGCAGGGTTCCAGGGTCGTGTAGAGCGTCGCGCCCCGTGCTCGGGGGCCGGCACTCTCGAGCGCCGCCGCTTCGGCGTGAGGTCCCCCAGGCGGCGCCGTCGCCCCCTCGTAGACCTCTCCTTGCTCGGTGACCACCAACGCGCCGACCCAAGGGTTGGGAGCGGTGGACCCACGCACCAGGTCGGCGAGCTCCATCGCCCGGGTCATCAGCGCCCTGTCGGATCGCTCCACCGCATCCTCCTCTCTCCACCAATACTAGAACATGTTTCATTTTTTGTCGAGCCACTGTCCCTTGCGCCGCCCGGCCGGTGACCTCAGCCGCCGCTCGGCTCGGGCGCCGCCAGCACGCGACCCCCTGCACCCGCAGCCCGACGGATGGTCTCGACGGCACGGCGGGGTTGCTCGTTCCCGAAGACGGCCGAGCCGGCGACCAGGACGTTGGCACCGGCGGCGGCGACGGCGGCGGCCGTGTGCTCGTCGATGCCGCCGTCGACCTCGAGGTCCACCTGATCAGAACGGCCGCTGGCGTCGAGGCTCCGGCGCACTCGGGCCACCTTGTCCAGCACCTCGCTGATGAGCTCCTGGCCTCCGAACCCGGGGTGAACGGTCATGCAGAGCACCAGGTCAACTTGGTGGAGGTGCGGCTCGAGGGCGGCGAAAGGCGTCTCGGGATTGGCGGCCAAACCGGCCCGCAGGCCCAACCGGTGCATCTCGTCGACCAGCTCGTCGGTCCGGCCGACCTCGACGTGGACGGTGCACCCGTCGGCACCCGAGGCCGCGAATGCCTCCAGGAACGAGCCTGGGTCAGTCATCATGAGGTGGCAGTCGAAGTACAAAGGGGTGTGCCGGCGAAGGGATGCCACGACCGGTGGTCCGATCGTCAAGTTGGGAACGAAGTGCCCGTCCATGACGTCGACGTGGAGCCAGTCGGCGACCGAAGCCACCTCGCCGACGGCTGCCGCCAGGTTGCCGAAGTCTGCGGACAGCACGGAAGGCGCCACCTTTACAGCACGAGGCGTCGGGACTGCTTCGGCGAGGTGTCGACCCACCCTCCCAGCTTACGGCCGTTCGACCTTGCCGCCGCGCTGGGCCAACGAGCATTGTCACCCTCCTTGTTCTGCCACAGGACACCGGCACGCTGCTGGCACGTCCCCGGATCGGGTACGTTCAGGCCATGTCCGACTACGTCATCCCTGAACCAGAGCCCAAAGAGGTCGACGAGAAGCTCTCGATCGAACTACGGCACCTGGTGGAGAACGCTGTGCTGCGAGGCCATCCGTCGGGAGAGGAGCGATGCGACAACTGTCGCTACTACCTCGAGCCGTACAACGACCTCTCGTACTGCTGGCACCCCAAGCTCCGGATCCTCGTCGGCGCACAGTGGTGGTGCCAGTGGTGGGAGGAGATCCCCGAGGAGAGCTGAGCGCACCGAGCGCGTGCGACCGGCGGGATCTCAGGAGCCCGTGGCGAACCGGGGCAGGAATTGCCGATTGGCCTGCAGGAGGTCGTCGGCCAGCTCCGCAGCCACCGGGTACTGGCCCACCAGGGGGTTCGCCACCAGCGCCTTCACGACGGCGTCCCGGCTACCGCTCGCCGCGGCTTCGACGGCAAGGCGCTCGTAGGCCTTCACGTGCTCGACCAGGCCGAGCATCTCGGGAGGCAGCGGACGTTGGGGCAGAGGGTGCGCACCTTCGGCATCGACCACTGCCCGCACCTCGACAACGGCATCGTCGGGCAGGCCGGGAATGGCACCGTCGTTGCGGACGTCGACCACCTGGACATCGCCGGTGCCAGCGTGGAGCGATGCCATCAAGCGGACAGCCGACTCCGAGTAGTACGCACCGCCCCGCCAGGCCAGCGCTTCGGGCTTTGAATCGAGTGCGGGGTCCCTGTACTGGCCGAGCAGCTCGGTTTCGAGGTCTGCGACGACCGCTGCTCGCGGTCGGTACCCGTCGGCCAACTGGGAGCGCAGCTCGGCGTCCCGTCCGTAGTAGTAGTGAAGGTAGTACGAAGGCAGTGCTCCGAGGAGCTCGATCAGTGAGATCGGCACACCGCTCTCGAGCTCGAGTTCCGGCCCGAACCTCGCAATCAGCTCTGGCAAGCGGTCGAGTCCGTCCACCGTCGCGGAGCGCACCCAAGTCAGATGGTTGAGCCCGACGTGCTCGAGGTCGATCGCGTCGGGGTCGATGCCACCCAGATAATGGCCGACCCTTCGCTGCACCCAACGCGCCACGTTGCACAGCCCGACAGCTCGATGTCCGGCGTCTGACAGCGCCTGGGTCACGATCCCTACCGGGTTGGTGAAATCCACGAGCCACGCCCCCCGAGCTGCTCGCGACGCGGTGAGCTCGGCAAGCTCGATGACGAGCGGCACCGTCCGCAGTGCTTTGGCCAGACCACCGGGCCCGGTCGTCTCCTGGCCGAAGCATCCGTGTCCCAGCGGCAACGTCTCGTCCGAAAGGCGGGCCGACTGCCCGCCTACCCGGAGCTGGACGACCACGAAATCTGCTCCTTCGATCGCGGCATTTGGGTCTGCAGTGGTGAGCAGGCGGCCTTCCCATCCCCTGCGGCGCAGGATCCGCTCGGACACGCCACCGACCGCCTCCAGCCGGTCGCGGTCAGGATCCAAGAGGACCAGCTCGTCGACTTTCAGTCGATCCTGATGATCGCAGAGACCGTCGACGAGCTCGGGGGTATAGGTGCTCCCGCCGCCGACCACGGCCACCTTCACCCCCACGACAACACCCCAAGGAGAGCGCCGCCGTCGGCTATCAGGGAAGCCACCACCTTCAACGTAACATCTCCGCGCGTGGAGATCACGAGCCCAGCACCCCTGCTCCTGGCGGTCGACGGCGGAGCCAGCAAGACCGACGTGGCCCTGGTCGCAGCGGACGGCTCGTTGGTGGGCCGTGCTCGCGGGTCGGCCTCGAACCACCAGACGATCGGTCTGGACGCCGCCATGGACCACCTCGACGCCGCGATCCGAGAAGCCGTGGCCGGCGCAGCAACCGTCCTCCACTCGGCTGATCAGCCGAGCGCGACCCGTGCCGCGTCGGGGGATGGCCGGCCGCTCTTCGCCCTCGGCACGTTCTGCCTGGCCGGCCTTGACCTGGAAGTGGACGAAGCCAGGTTGCAGAACGCGATCGCTGCTCGGGGATGGGCTTCCGAGCAGCTTCTGTTCAACGACACGTTCGCAGTCCTTCGCTCCGGCGCCAGTTCGGGATGGGGCATCGGGGTCGTCTGCGGCACCGGGCTCAACTGCGTCGGCCTTGGGCCCTCGGGGGAGACGGTGCGCTTTCCGGCTCTCGGCGAGCTGTCAGGAGACTTCGCTCCGGGCGGTATCTGGCTCGGGATACGCGGGCTGGGGATCGCTCTTCGAGCCCGCGACGGACGGGGCTGTGCGACGTTGCTGCGAGAGCGCGTCGCTGCACACTTTGGCCGCCATAGCCCCGAAGCGGTCCTCGAGGCCGTGTACACCGGTGAGCTCCCGCTCGGGAAGCTGGCCGAACTGGCAGAGGTCGTCGTGGCCGCCGCCGCTGACGCCGATGCACCTTCGAACGAGGCGCTGGACCTGCTCGTGAACGAAGTGGTTGCCATGGTCGCCGCGACCGCCGGACGCTTCGGCAGGGACACGAGCGAGGACAGTCGCAGAAGACCGGACAACGACAGGCCGCCTCCACACTTGGGCGATGCTGAGCTCTCGGGCGATGCTGAGCTCTTGGGCGATGCTGAGCTCTTGGGCGACACCGAGGTAGAGGTCGTCGTCGGCGGAGGCATGTTTGACAGCTCGCTCTTCAGTGATCGAGTGCTGGGTGGCATCCGAGCTTGCCTGCCGCGCGCCGTGCTCCGGCGGATCGCGGGACCCCCGGTGGTCGGTGCCGCGCTCCTCGGGCTCGATCATCTCGGCGCGAGCCTGGCCGCACAGGAGCGCTTGCGCGCCGCGCTTCGCTGACGGGCACGTCCCCCACCATCGATCTCCTGCCTCGCACTTGCGCCAGTGCGACGGGCCTCGTGGCAGCGCTCAGGATATCGGCGAGACCGCGCCGAGCGCGTCGGAAGACGGCGGGGGTCGCGTGGCCGTAGCGTCCGCGGAGTCAAGGGTGCCAGAACGAGGTCCGTCACCTCCCGTGGTGCCATCCCCGCCGCCAGACGGGTTGACATCGGGGACGTGCCGACCCAGAGAGGACGGCCACCAGTTCCACCGACCCAGGAGCGCCACCATGGATGGGACAAGGACGGTGCGGACGAAGAACGTGTCGAGCAGGATGCCCACCGCCAGCCCAAAGCCGATCTCTCGGATGTCAGGCCCGCTCGCGCCAGACCCGCCGACGATCGCCAGGACCGCGAAGCTCCCAGCCAGGACCAGTCCCGCGGAGGTGACCGTCGGACCGGTCATCCCGACGGCCCGTACCACCGCCTGGCGGATCGGCCGATGATGAGCCTCCTCGCGGATCCGGGTCATCACGAGGATGTTGTAGTCCTCTCCCAATGCCAGGAGGAAGATGAACATGAGGAAGGGTAAGAGGAACACGATGCCCCCTTGGTGGCCGATCTTCATGAAGAACACGACCGCCAGCCCGAGCGACGCCAGGTAGGACAGCACCACGCTGATGATGAGGTAGATGGGAGCGATCAGACTGCGCAAGACCAGGATCAGAACGATGCCGATGGCCAACACCGCCACAGGGATGATGTGACGGAGGTCGCCGCCCGAGATGTTGCTCACGTCATAGAGGGCCGGTGCTTCGCCGGCGACCCCGCTGGCCCTCGCACCGGCTTGGTGCGCGACCGATGCAACTGCAAGTCGAATGCCGGGTATCGCTTGGAGAGCGCCATTGGACTGGGGACCGCCGGCTTTCAGTCCCACTTCCCACTGAACCGTCGTCCCGGCAGCCGAGATGTAGCGGGCTGACGCGACATAGGCGTCGTAGAGCGCGGCCGGCACAGGCGAACCGGCTGGCGGTATCGGCGCCGTGCGCACGAGCTCCTGGGGCGGCACCCCAAGCTCGCGGTGCAGCGCGACCAGCTCCGCCCCGGTCACCGGTTTGCCGGTGGGATCGAGCGGCCCGGCAATGCTCGTGAATTTGCCGGTCCGCCGCAACCCCTCGGTGGCCACAGCGAGCGGTCCCGGATCGGTCCAGACCGATTGGGGGAACCTCATCACGACATTGGTGGGATTGGCGCTCGCCTGGGGGAAGTTCGCGCTGACCGCGGCGTTCCCCTTGGCGGCGTCGCTCCCCGCCGGTGCTGTGAGCTGTCCGCCAAACCCTCCCGATTTGAACCCGAAGGTGGCCACAGAGAGGGCACCGAAGACGATGATCCCGAGGCACAGGGTGGTCGCCGGTCGCTCGACCAGTCGCCCGGCAATCCTTCCCCACAGCCCATCTCCATGCCTCCGAGGCGCCGTGCTGCTCGGCCAGAAAGCCGCGCGCCCGAAGATCGCCAGGAGAGCCGGCAAGAGGGTGAGGCCCGCCAAGAGCATCACTGCGATCCCGATGGCCAAGGGAACTCCGAGGTCGTGATAGATGCCGAAAGAGGCGAGCAGGAGGGTCAGCAACGCAACGATCACGGTGGCCGCCGACGCGGTGATCGACTCGCCGACCCTGGCCATCGCCGTCGCGACGGCGTCGTGCGACGAACGTCCGGCGAGAAGCTCCTCTCTCACGCGAAAGACGAGGAAGAGCCCGTAGTCGGTCCCGGCACCCAGCAAGAGCACGATGAGGAGGATCTGCGTGAAGAACGAGATCTGCAGCCCATGCGCGCCGAGCTCGCCGATGATCGACCCGGAAAGGCCCAGGGCGAACAGGGGTCCGAGAAGGGTGATGAACGGAGCCAGCGCCGACCGGAAAATGGCGAAGAGCAACACCAGGATGAACAGGATCGAGAAGAGCTGGATCTGGCTTCCCTGCTTGTTCGACTGCTTCTGGTTCGCCACGTTCGTCGCGACTTCACCGGACAGGTGCACCTGGAGGTTGGCGGGCAGCGTTGCACTCGTGATCGCCTGCTGGAGATCGTCGACGAGCCTCTTGGTCCCTGTCTGGTCGAACGGCGTCACCGAGGAGAGCACCAGTATCTGGACAGCGCGGCCATCCGGCGCAGCGCCGAGGAACGTCGCTGCCTTGACCGTCGGCACCCGGCGCAGATCGACCGTGAGCTCTTTCACTGCCGCCCCGTCGGCGGACGTCAGGGTCGGTGCGCTGGTGACGGCCACTACCGGCACCTGGCTCTGCGACGTCGAGCCGATCAGGGGCTTCGCCAAGACAGCGGCTTGGTTGCTCGGCGCCGAGGCAGGAAGAAAAGCGCTGTTGTTGTCGTTGACCTGGCTCGCAAGCGAGGGAAAGGCGTGCACCGCCAAGATCGTGCCGACGATCCACACCGCGAGGATGATCCATCGCAGCTTGACCACGCCTCGTCCCAACGCGCCAAAGATCGCGCTCATCGCTCACACTCCTGTCTCATTCTCTTGACGGATTCACTGTCGGTTTCACGGGTTCTCGTTCGGCAAACCCCGCAGCGGCTCTGGGTCTCGCCTGCGGGCGCCGAGGCGCCCCCTCCGAACCGGATGGGAAGGCGGCAGCGGCAGGGACAGAAGCGTCAGATGAGCCGGACGAGGTCCTGCCCACTTCCTCGGCAAGGAACCGCAGGCCCTGGACGAGGGCGGCGGCTCGCTCCTTTCCCATTCGCTCGAGTGCTCGGCGTAGTGGGGCCAGCTTCGACGCGAGCACTTCTTCGCTCTCACGCCGGTGTGCCGGAGCGACTGAGACGACCGTCCGGCGCCGATCGCCAGGGTCTTCTCGTCGTTCGACCAGACCTGCGTCGGCGAGCTGGGTGACCAGAAGGCTGGCCGTGCTCAATGCGAACCCCTCTTGGCGCGCCAGCTCCGAGACGCTCAAGGGTCCGTCCAGTGCGATGACGGCGAACACTCCGAGATGGCGGGGCGCCAGCTCTCCGGATCGCAGGAGCGTCTTGATGTGGCTGGGCGCCGCCTCTTCGTGACGGCTGTTGCGCATCAGGCGGGCAAACGACAGCAAGAGCTCGGAGGCCTGGTTGTCGAGGGTCGATCGACCCGCAGGTCTCGCAGGCGGTGCTGTCGCCGATCGACCCGAGCGCGTCGGGGGCTCCTCGAGCCCGGCGGGAGCTTTTCCGACGCCGTTCATAAAACCACTATAGCAGAACTATATTGACTCAAAACTATTTCTTGGCGCTCCTTCGGGGATACTGGCAGCGGCGGCGAATCCGGGTCCGCTATCGTCGTGTCCGAAGAGCCAAAAAAACAGGCGTGCCGGGAAGACTGGTCGGCGATGCGAGACCTCCGGGCCTCGATCCTGTCATGCCGACCCGTCCTTCTCCGACAGCACCTCGAACCCGCAGCGCGTCGCCTGGCGTTCCGGCCGGCATCGCCGGGGTCCTCCTCGTTTCGGCCGTCGCCGCCGCCATGTGCTGGAGCAACCTGGCCAAGAGCTCGGCCGAGCACTTCTGGGCGACTGCGCTCCCCTCTCCCGGGCTGCCCCATGCCGACTTCGGTTCGATCGGAGGATGGGTCGACAACGGCCTCATGGCTGTGTTCTTCTTCGGCGTAGGCCTCGAAGTAGGACGCGAGCGAGCGCACGGTGCCCTGAGCGCCCACCGCCAGGCGATCCTTCCGGTCCTGGCAGCCCTCGGCGGCATGGGCGGTGCCGCTCTCACCTACTTCTGCACCTCCGTGCTCGCCGGTGGTGGTCCGGTGGCGCGAGGAGGTTGGGGCATCCCGATGGCCACCGACGTGGCGTTCACGATGGCTGCGCTGGCACTCCTCGGCCATCGCGTTCCCCCCGAGCTCCGGGCGTTCGTCGTGTCGCTTGCCGTCGCGGACGACGTGGCCTCGGTTGTGATCCTCGCGTTCGTCGCCCACCGGGAGATCCATATCTGGGCGCTGCTCGCGGCGGCGGCTGTCCTGGCGGCGACTGCTCTCTTCCGTCGCCGTACCGTGCGGGCGTGGTGGCCGTACGCAGCGGCAGCAGGGGTCTCGTGCGCGCTGTTCGCCTGGGCCGGCGTCGAACCTCCTCTCGCAGCAGCCTTCGTCGGCATGCTGGTGCCCCATGCCCAGGGGGCGTCTGCGCCGCAATCAGTGCGTGAGCCGGCGGGTTTGGGGAAGGGCGGTCCGGGGAGACGCATTGAACCCTTCGTCGCCATGGTCTCGGCGCTGGTGGTGGTGCCGGTGTTCGTGCTCGCCAATGCCGGGTTCGTCTTGGACCTTCACCACCTCGACACGCCTCGGGCGCGTCCGGTCGTGATCGGCATCCTCGCTGCACGCCTGCTGGGCAAGCCCGCTGGGATCTTCCTCGCCGTGCTCGTGGCCGTCTGCGCCAAGGCGGCGACCCTGCCTGGTCGGACCTCGTGGGCCCAAGTCCTCGGTGCAGCTGCGCTGTGCGGCATCGGGTTCACCGTTCCCCTGCTGTACGCCGCTGCCGAATTTTCGGGCTATCCGACGCTCTACGCAGCCGCCCAGGGAGGACTGCTGGCAGGAACGCTCTTGGCGTTCCTCGCCGGCGGGTCGATCCTCGCGTTTGCTCACCGCCGCCAGGCCGGTACCGTCCCGGGCTCGCCGGAACGGGCTGCTCAGACCTGATCTTCGCCCGAACGCGTGCCCGGGGGGATGATCGGGCACGCGACCCCGGTGCCGCCGAGACCGCAGTAGCCATTCGGGTTCGCAGCGAGGTACTGCTGGTGGTAGCCCTCGGCGTAGTAGAAATCGGCCGCAGGGGCCACCTCGGTGGTCACCGGGCTCCCCCGCCCCGCCGATGCCAGCGCCTCGCCGTAGCGCACCACGGCATCGGTCGCCAAGCGGTACTGCGCTTCATTGGTGGTGAACACCGCAGAGCGGTACTGCGTCCCGACGTCGTTGCCCTGGCGCATCCCTTGCGTCGGATCGTGGCCCTCGAAGAACAGACGAAGAAGGTCTCCGTAGCTGACGACGAGCGGATCGAAGACGCAGAGCACCGTCTCGGCGTGGCCGGTACGCCCTGAGCACACCTCCTCGTAGGTGGGATTGGGAGTGGAACCCCCGGAGTAACCCACCGCGGTGCTGTAGACGCCCTTGAGCTGCCAGAAGATACGCTCCGCCCCCCAGAAGCAGCCCATTGCCACCATCGCCTGTTCGAGACCCGAGGGGAATGGGGGTCGCAGGGGCGTCCCGAGGACGAGGTGGCGATCGGGCACGCGCACTGGCTCGCCACGCCCCGCCGGAGCATCATCTCGGCCTCCGCTCCGTCCCGCCGCTCTCGTTGCGAACAGTCCCACCGCGTCCCTTCCATCTCAAGCCAGCGGCCGTCTTGCGCCCATCAAGGCTCGCCCCAGCCTAACGGTGGCTGCGGCTCCGGCTGGCCGGCCGCCAAACCGCTAGAGTCGGCGCCACGGGCGGCGCTCCGCTCGTGATCTCAGCACCCTTCCCACGCGACCATGACCTTGGCTCAAGACCTCTCGTCACCACCCGACTCTGCACTCGAAGGCGTGATCAGAACGGTCGACCTCACCAAGGTCTACGCCGGTGCCGACTTCAAGGCGGTCGACGGCCTCAACCTCACTGTCGGGTCCGGGGAGATCTTCGGTCTGCTCGGTCCCAACGGCGCGGGCAAAACGACCACGGCCGGGATGCTGACTACTCGGGTGATCCCCACCTCTGGCCACGCCTTCGTCGGAGGTGTCGACGTCGTGGCCCATCCCACGCTGGCCAAGCAGATCCTCGGCATCGTGAGCCAGCAGAACACCCTCGATCGCCAGCTCACCGTCTGGGAGAACCTCTACTTCCACGGGAGGCTCTTTGGCATCGGTGCCCGGCCTTCTCGGGCAATGGCCGACCGCCTGCTCGAACAGTTCCAGCTCACGAAGTGGGCGAAAGCTTCGGTCTACGCGCTGTCGGGGGGGATGGCACAGCGCCTCATGGTCGCCCGGGCCATCTTTCACCGGCCCGCCGTCCTCTTCCTCGACGAGCCCACCGCCGGTCTCGACCCCCAGAGCCGGCTGGTGCTCTGGGAGATCCTGCGTGAGCTGAACGCCGAAGGCCAGACCATTCTCCTGACGACCCATTACATGGAAGAGGCCGACCAGCTCTGCGGCCGAGTCGCCATCATGGATCACGGCCGCATCCTGGCCCTCGATACGCCGGCTCGGCTCAAGCAGAGCACCGGCGCCGACACTGTGGTGACGGTAAAGGCAGCAGGCGACCTTGACGCTCTCGCACGCGTGCTTGCAGAGGCGATCCCGGCAGTGACGAAAGCTCGACAGGTCGACGGTGCAGTCCAACTCGAAGTCCGCGGCAGCGACCGGCTGCTCCCTGCCGTCGTGGAAGCGGCCGAGCGGAATGGGTTCGACGTCGTCGACCTCTCATTGGCCGAACCAACCCTCGAGACTGTCTTCATCAACTTGACCGGGAAGGACCTTCGTGACTGATCCTCGCGTGTTCCCCCATGCAATCAACGCTGGAGACTGAACGATGACCACTGCCGTCGAGAACCAACCTCCGCTTCATATCACGCTCAAGCCCACCCGCACGGCGATGGGATCGAGCCGGACGGCTCTTGGCGCTCTCATGCTGCGCGATCTCGTTGTGCTCAAGAAGAATTTCGGTGAGTTCGTGATCCGGACTCTCGTCCAGCCTTTTCTGCTGTGCTTCGTCTTCCTCTACGTCTTTCCGAAGATTGGCCAGGGGATCGGCGGAGGCGGCGGGGCCGCGGCAGAGTCCGGGTTCGCCACGGTCTTGGTTCCCGGCGTCGTCGGGATCTCGATCATGTTCCAGGGAATCCAAGCTGTGGCAATGCAGATGGCCCAGGAGTTCGGTTTCACCCGCGAGATCGAAGACCGCGTCCAAGCACCGTGCCCGATATGGCTGGTCGCACTCTCCAAGGTCCTCTCGGGATCGGTGCAGGGATTGATCTCGGCCGCCATCGTGCTCCCCATTGCATCAGTCGTCCATGCCTCGGGTGTCGAGGCACACCTTTCGCTGCATTGGTGGTTCATCGTGACGATCGTTCCTCTTGCGTGCATCGCGATGTCGTCTCTCGGACTGCTGCTTGGTACGTCATTCGAGCCGCGCAACATCGGCCTCATGTTCGGCTTCGTCGTCCTCCCCATCACCTTTCTCGGCGGCACGTACTACCAGTGGACGAGGCTCACGCCGGTGAAGATCGGAGGATGGCACTGGCTTCAGACGATCGTCCTGGTCAACCCGTTGATCTACGTGAACGAGGGAATGAGAGCTGCTTTTACCGACGCCTCTCACATGCACCTGTACATCATCTACCCCGTCCTTCTCGGATTCTGCACCTTGTTCCTCGGTCTCGGGCTGCGGAATTTTCGCCGGCGCGTCCTGTCCTGACCGAGCGCGTGATGGCGGCTGCCACTGGCTGTAGCGAGGCCGTGTAGCGATGTTCCCAGCCGCGTTCGACCTGCATGGGCGCCTGGTCAGGCTCGAACCACTGAGTCCGTCCCACGCTTCGGACCTTGCCCAAGCCGCGGAAGAGGACCGCTCGACCTACGCGTACACGTGGGTGCCCAGGGCATCGGAAGTCGAGCGCTATATCGGAGCCCAACGAGCCCGGGCCGATGCCGGAGAGATGCTCCCGTTCGCGCAAGTCCGCTCCGTCGATGGCAAGGCCGTTGGGTGCACTGCGTACTGCAATCCCCGGCCTTGGCCTGATCGCCAAGAGATGGCGGCAGTCGAGATCGGCTACACCTGGTTGGCATCGTCGGCGCAGCACACCGGGATCAATGTCGAATCCAAGCTCCTTCTCTTGGCCCATGCTTTCGAGCGGTGGGGAGTGGCGCGCGTCGACATCAAGACCGACGTCCGCAACCTGCGATCGCGCCGTGCCATCGAGAAACTCGGTGCACAGTTCGAAGGGATCCTGCGGAACTGGTCACAGTCGTGGGCCGCCGGCGAAGAAGGGCACCTCAGGGACTCGGCCATGTACTCGGTCATCCGCGCAGACTGGGCCGCTTGCTCGCAGCACTTAAAGGCCCGGCTGTCCAGCAACCGGCATGTACGCCAGAGCCAGATCTCGATCGGGATGGGGAACGCGACGCCGGACGCGCCACGTACCGGCCAACGTGCCCAGCCTGGAGCCATCACGTCGGCGCAGGAAGCCGTCGATGCACTTCGACATCACGGCTCCCGGATCACCGCTTCACGGCGATTCCTGATCGAAGCGCTGTTCGCATCGGGCGCTCATCGCACGGTGGAGCAATTGGCAGCCGATGTCCAAGAGCAAGTTCCCGACGTGCACCTGTCGACGATCTATCGGAATCTCGACGAGCTCGAGCGTCTGGGGATCGTGACCCATACTCATCTCGGGCACGGTCCAGCGACGTATCACGTGGCCTCTGCGGCGCATGGGCATTTCGTATGCACTGACTGCGGTGCGATGGTCGAAGTTCCGCCAGTAGTCTTCTCCGGCCTGGTGGAGACGGCTGCCTCAACGTACGGCTTCCGAGTCGATTCCCAGCACTCGGCCGTCCTCGGTCGCTGCCGTACGTGTGCGGGCGACGGCTGAGCCTCTTGGGGCCGGCCGGCCCGGTGCGTTGGCGGTGCGCAGAGGTCATTGCTCCGAGAGGATCGCTGCCAGTTCGGAGAGAAGATCTCTGACTACCGGGCCATTCACGATCACCTCTGCACGAGTGATCATCCCGTTGAACGGAAAGGGTGCCCGATAACCGGTACCGACCGCAGGTCCCCACTCGTAGCCGCAGGTCAGGCCGATGCCAGTGCCGTTGAACCCCGAGGGGGTGAAGCGTTCGATCTCGCCACGCGCGACATCCTCTCCGTCAAGGTGCAGCGTGCCGATGCCCGACAACCCCTCTCCCACGCTCCTGGGCGCCTTCTCGAAGTCGAAACGGAGGATGTGGCGACCGGGGACGAGCGCGACCGGCGCGGCAATGACGTCCTGACGTTTGCCGTAGAGGTTGTGGACGTAACGCAATTGACCGTCGAGGAGGTGGAGTGACCAGCCCCCGAGCACCGAACCCATGGCAATCAGTACGCCTTGTGGAACGACGCCGTCCGGGACTTCGACTTCGACGACAAGACTGTGCGAACGGTTCCGGACGTTCACGGCCACCGGCTCGGGCACCTGGGATCCTCCTGGGAAGTACCGAAACCGTGTGCGAGGAGGCAGGCTGCTGGGCTTGGGGTGAGCCAAGGTCCACAGGACCCTGTTGTCGAGCGGAAGGACCTGGTTCCGCTCGGCCTCGAGCCACCAACGATCCACCAGCTCCCGGACACGATCGGGCTCATCGGCCGACAGGTCACGCGTCTCCGAAAGGTCCTCCCTCAAGTTGTAGAGCTCCCACACGTCCTCGTCGAACGGCGCGTTGGGATCGAGACCATCGTCGTAGAGCGGGCCGACCGGATGGAAAGTGACGGCTTTCCATCCGCCGTGGTAAATGGCGCGGGAGCCGAACATCTCGAAGTACTGGGTGACGTGCTGTTCGGGAGCTCCTGCGCCCTCGGGGCCGAGGAGGTAAGCGAAGCTCACGCCGTCGAGTGGGCTCTGAGGGACTGTGTCGATCACTTCAGGCGCCTCGATCCCGACCAGCTCGAGCACCGTCGGTACGACGTCGATAGCGTGAGTGAACTGGTGGCGCACCCCCTTGCCCGACACGGGCATCCCCCCGCTCCAGCGCACGATGCAGGGATCGGCGACACCTCCCTGATGGACTTCTCGCTTCCACCGCTTGAACGGCGTGTTCCCGGCCATCGTCCAACCCCACGGATAATTGTTGTGGGTCGACGGACCACCGATCTCGTCAAGGCGCCCCAGCATCTCGTGGACACCCGCCGGATCAAAATTCGACAACCGGATGTCGTTGATGGAACCCTCGGGCCCGCCTTCGGCACTTGCGCCGTTGTCGGAGACCACGATGACGAGCGTCTCGTCCAGCTCGCCGAGATCATCGATGAAGCGAAGTACCCGGCCGATCTGCTCGTCGGTGTACGACAAGAAGGCGGCGAAGCACTCCATGAACCGGGCCGCGAGCGATTGTTGCTGCTGGTCGAGGTCGTCCCAGGCCGGGACCCAGGGGGGGCGCGGCGAGAGCTTCGTGCCCGCCGGGAGAAGGCCCATGTCGAGCTGTCGGGCGTAGGCCGCCTCTCGCCATGCGTCCCATCCGCAGTCGAAATGGCCGCGATAGCGGGCGATCCACTCAGCCGGTGCCTGGTGGGGTGAATGGCACGCGCCGGTGGCGAAATAGAGAAAGAAGGGTCGTTGCGCGTCCACAGCCCGCAAGTCGGCAAGCTGCTCGATCGCCCGATCGGCCAGATCAGCGCTTAGGTGGTACCCCTCCTCAGGCAGCTTCGGGGGACGGACCGAGTGATTGTCGTGGTAGAGCGCTGGAACGAACTGGTGGGTCTCACCCCCGTGAAACCCGTACCAGCGGTCGAATCCTCGAGCGAGAGGCCACGTGCGGCGGGGTGCCGCCATGTGCGTCTCGTCGTCGGGGGTGAGGTGCCACTTCCCGATCGCATACGTCGCGTAGCCGTGGGCCCTCAGGATCTCCGAGAGAAAGCCGTTTTCCTTGGGCGGTCTCCCCCAATAGCCGGGGAAGCCGGTCGCGAGGTCGGCAACCCTCCCCATGGCGTTGCGATGGTGGTTGCGTCCCGTGAGCAAGCACGCCCTCGTCGGAGAGCACAGCGCGGTCGTACGGAAATTGGCTAGGCGGACGCCAGCGGCTGCCTGCGCGTCGAGCACTGGGGTCGCGATATCAGACCCGTAACATCCGAGCTGGGCATAACCCACGTCATCGAGGACGATCAAGGCAACGTTCGGCGCTCCTGGCGGCCAGGTCGGCTCCTCAGGCCACCACGGCTTCGAGTCACGCCAATCGCGGCCGATGCGCCCCTTCGTCGATCCGCCACCCCCACCAGCCATGCCACCCCCACCAGCCATGCCGGACCCTTGCTCACCTTGCACCGGTGCTCCCATTGGGCATTCCTCCCCAGATCAGACCTCGTGAACGAGCATGCCATCTTTTCCTCGTGCCCACCCATTGGCAGCCTGGGAGGTCTTCTCACTGCCGAGCACGCCTTCCCGCCGTGTCCCGGTCGCGGCCAGCACTCGTGCTCGTCGCGGCTACCTTGGTCGCGTTACTTCATACGTGGTTTGGTCGCACTGCAGGGGAACTGCCAACAACGATCGACGCGTCGTACTCGAGAGAGCTGAACGGCAATGAACCAAGCTGATCCCAACACGGCAACCGACGTTGGCTGCCTCGCATTGTCCTCACGCTACGACGCAGTCCGTGCCCTCACTGAGCGGTTGGCAGCACCACTTTCACCTGAGGACCAGACCGTCCAGTCGATGCCTGATGTGAGCCCCACCAAGTGGCATCGCGGCCATACGTCGTGGTTCTTCGAGACCTTCCTCCTGAAGCCATTCGCTTCCGGTTACAGGGAGTTCGATCCGTCGTACCCATACATCTTCAACTCCTACTACGAGGCCGTGGGCTCACGGCATCCACGAGCCGATCGCGGCCTGATCTCTCGGCCGGGTGCCCGCGACGTCTCGTGCTACCGATCCCACGTCGACGAGAGGATGATCGGCTTTCTCTCTTCCCTGGAGGGCACCTTCGATCTCGCCGACGTCGAGGCACAGCACACTGTCGGTCGCCGAGTTGCAAGATCGGGCGAATCCTTCTCTCGGACCGATCATTTCGCTGCTCTTGGCGCGCTCGGGAAGGTCGTCGACCTCGTGGAGCTCGGCCTCAACCACGAGCAGCAGCACCAAGAGCTCCTCCTCATGGACATCAAGCACGTCCTGTGGTGCAACCCCAATCTTCCGGCGTACACATCGGACATCGCCGTGCCGTCGGATACCAGCTCAACGAGAGGATCGGCGGGAGGATCGGCGGGAAGCTTGGCGCAAGGATCGGCGGGGGCTATCGATCCTGTCGCCGGGTGGATCGAGCATCCCGGAGGCCTGGTCGAGATCGGGCACACCGGAAACGGCTTCGCCTTCGATAACGAGAGCCCGCGCCACGTGACCTACGCGTCGCCATTCGCGCTCGCCGATCGCCCTGTCACCTGCGGCGACTGGTGTGCCTTCATCGACGACGGGGGATACCGACGTCCCGAGTTGTGGCTGTCTGATGGGTGGGGTGCGCGCTGCCAGTTCGACTGGACGGCGCCCCTCTACTGGACCCATCGCACACGCTCGTCGCATTCCGAATGGAGCGTCTTCACCCTCGGTGGTCTGCGCCCTCTCGAGCCGGACGAGCCGGTCTGCCACGTGAGCTACTACGAAGCCGATGCCTTTGCCCGCTGGGCGGGCGTTCGACTGCCTACTGAGGTCGAGTGGGAGATGGTGGCCGGCTCACTACTGGGCGACGCCGCGCGCTCCCATCCGCTTTCGGGCTGGCGCGGAGCGACACGCTCATTTGGCCTGCACCCTCGCTCCGTGAGCGTCCATGACCACGGGCACGTCGGCGACGTCTGGGAATGGACTCTCAGTGCATACTCCCCCTACCCCGGCTTCAAGCCCGCACCGGGCGCGGTGGGCGAGTACAACGGAAAGTTCATGGTGAACCAGCATGTCCTGCGCGGTGGATCATGCGTGACTCCCCCAGGGCACGTCCGTCCCACGTACCGGAACTTCTTTCCGCCGGCTGCTCGATGGCCTTTCACTGGTGTACGGACTGCTCGCGATCTCGAACCTGGTCGAGGTGGCGAGGTGGGCTCGCTCCCAGGCGCGCCCACCCGTTGAGACTCGTCGTGCAAGGAATTGAGCGACGCGACCGGCTGGGGCGATGGGCGCCGGTGTCTGAGGTCGCGTCCGGCGAAGGGATCGCATCTTCGTGACGGACCGGAGCAAAGAAATCATCGTCGACGTCCATATCACCCCAGAGGACCTCCGCAAGCAGCTCATCGACGACGTCGCGGTCGGGATGAGCGGCGAATCCAAGAGCATTCCACCGGTCTGGTTCTACGACCGAGAAGGGAGCCGCCTGTTCGCGGAGATCACCAACCTTCCCGAGTACTACCCGACTCGCGCCGAACGTCGCCTACTCCATCAGCATTGCCAAGACATCGTCGGTGCGGCGCCCTGTGACACTCTGGTAGAGCTCGGAGCCGGCGCGTGTGAAAAGACCCGAGTTCTTCTCGATGCGATGGCTGCACGAGGAATACTGCGCAGTTACATCCCCTTCGACGTGAGCGACGAGTTCCTTCGCACATCGGCCGAAGAGATCCGAACGGCATACGATGGGCTCGACGTGCATGCTGTGGTCGGCGACTTCCGCCGACACCTGAATCGCATCCCAAGGCGAGGACGCCGGATGATCGCCTTTCTCGGCGGCACCATCGGCAATTTTCGCCCCGTTGAGCGGCAACGCTTCCTGTTCGACCTCAACTGCTCGATGGACCACGACGAGTACTTTGTCCTGGGAAGTGACTTGGTCAAGGACTACTCGCGGATGGTGACGGCCTACGACGATGCCAGCGGCGTCACCGCGGCATTCAACAAGAACGTGCTTCGAGTGCTCAATCGAGAGCTCCGCGCCGACTTCGACGTCTCAGCATTTGACCACGTCGCGAAGTGGAACGACCAGGAGCGATGGATCGAGATGCGTTTGCGTTCCCTGCAACGTCAATCTGTGCGGTTCGAGGTGCTTGGCTCAGAGGTGGAATTCCTCGAAGACGAGGAGCTATTGACCGAGATCAGCGCGAAGTTCACCGTCGAGGAAGTTGTCAGCGAGTTGAGCGAGGCGGGGTTCGTCGTGGACGGGACCTGGGGCGCCGACGACGGGGAGTTCCTACTGACCCTGGCCCATCCCTACTGCTGAGCCACTCCGGGCCCTTTTGGTGGCCCAGCATCCGTGATCCGGGCTTGCGCGAACACCAAGGAGCGCGTGAACTGCCGCGCGTCGGGCCACGGGAACTCCTTGAGCGCATTGTGCAGGGTGACCGCGCCGTGGAGTGCGACCCACGTACCCAGAGCCGCCTCGAACGCGTCGGTTGCGCGAGAGTCTCCCGAAGCAATGCAGCGTTCGATGCCGTCGACCAGCAGCGCCAGCACTTCCCCACCTCCTTCGGGGACCCGGTCGTCGAGAAAGATCGTGGGCACTCCGACCGGGGTTGCCGGCGGCGCTGGGGGGGTCGTGGGCACTCCGACCGGGGTTGCCGGCGGCGCTGGGGGGGTCGCGTCGCCACTCGCCGTCGTGGTCAAGGTCCCAGAGAAGAGCACCCGGTAACGCCCAGGGTGCTGCGTCCCGTAGGAGGCGTACGCCTCACACCCGGCCAGCAAGCGCTCGACCGGACGGTCGTGGCCGGCAACCGCCTGCTCGACAGCACGCCCGATCTCCTCGAAGATCGCGATCGCCACGGCCTCGAGGATCGCTTGCCGATTGGCGAAGTGTGCGTAGATCGACGGTGCCGCAATACCCACCTCGCGAGCAACGGACCGGAGGGTGACCGCTTCAGCCGAACCCGTCTCCTCGATGATGGCCAGTGCGCCGGCCACGATCTCCCCTGCAAGTCGAACCCCCTGACCACGGACGTTCCTGCGGTGAACTCTCGCGGACCTCACTGACCGCTCCGGCACAGATCGACCGTAGCGCGGCAGCCATCTGCCATGTATACTTACGGTCGTAAGCTTTTCTGTGTATACTCATGGAGCACGGGATCGGACCAGGACGGCACCCTCGCGATGCCGGCCGCCGGATCCGCACGACGTTCACCGTGAGAGAGCGAGCAGCAAGGGAAGGAGGTGCCAATGTTCCCCCCCATCGTTCCGATCGGGCCCTTCGGCCCGGCAACGCCAATCGTGCCTTGACGGCCATCCTGGGAGAGCGTGAACTTGGCTCCTGGATTCTTGGTCGGTAGGCCAACTGACGACCAGGGGTTTTTCTCGCAGGCGATCAGGTCCCAGTGCGATCTCGCTCCGAGGCGAGTGCGGCACGCTCTTTCATGCGAACGGCCAGCGCCGCGGCTTGCGTGCGCCGCTCCATGCCCAGTTTCGAGAGGAGGGCCGAGACGTAGTTCTTGACCGTCTTCTCGGCCAAGTGGAGGGCCTCGCCGATCTGGCGGTTGGTCAACCCTTGCGCGATGAGGTCGAGGATCCGCCGCTCTTGCGCGGTGAGTCCAGCGGGCTGGGCATCGTCCGAGTGGGCCCGGAGGCGGTCCGCTGCCCGCTTTGCCAGCACCGGATCCACAAGGGACTCGCCCGCGGCAACCCGGCGCACGTCCTCGACCAGATCGTGTCCATGCACCTGCTTGAGCAGGTAGCCGGCGGCCCCAGCCAAGAGGGAAGCCGCCATGGCTTCGTCGTCGGCGTAGGACGTCAGCATCACGCAGGCAATCTCGGGATGTCGCGACCTGACCTCTCGACAGACCTCGACGCCGCTGGCGTCCGGAAGGCGCACGTCGAGCAGCACGACATCGGGACGGGTCGCAGGGATGCGGGCAAGTGCCTCGGCTGCCGTGGCGGCTTCGCCGGCAATCTCGATGTCGTCTTCGACCTCGAGAAGCGCCCTCAGTCCGGTACGAACTACCTCGTGGTCGTCGACGAGGAAAACCCGACACGTCATTTTCCGATCATCGCGCTCACCTGACGTGCCGGCAAACTTCACAATGACACCAGCAACAACCCAAGGAACAAACCAGGTCGTACGAACAATGCCAGCCGCTACACTCGGCGTTCGTGCCGTTCCGATCGATCGACGATCCGGCAATGCTGCGACGGCTCCTCCAGGCTGTTCTGCTGATCGAAGCCGATCTCGAGCTGCCTCAGATGCTTCAGCGTCTCGTCGAGGAGGCGCGATCGATGACCGGCGCTCGTTACGGCGCGCTTGGAATTGTCAACGACGCCGGAGACGGGTTGAGTGAGTTCATCGTCGCTGGTATCAAACCGGAAGTTCGCGCACTCATCGGCCAACCACCTCGCGGTCGGGGCGTCTTGGGGCTCCTATTGTCCGATCCCCGCCCCATCCGGCTGGTCGACATCAAGCAGCACCCGGCAAGTCGAGGTTTCCCACCGAACCACCCGGAGATGACCTCGTTCCTGGGCGTCCCGGTGACGATCCGCGGCCGGATATACGGCAACTTGTACCTGACTGACAAAACCGGATGGGCAGAGTTCACCAGCGACGACGAGGCCATGGTCCAGGCCCTCGCCGGCGCCGCCGGCGTCGCGATCGAGCACGCCCAGCTCCACGAACTGGTTCGACGCAACTCGGTGGTCGCCGATCGTACCCGCATCTCCCAGGATCTCCACGACATGGTGATCCAGCGCCTCTTTGCGATCGGCCTGGCCCTGGAGGGCCTGAGCCGTTCCCTCGGACGTCCCGACGCTGCAGAACGACTCACGCGGGCAGTGGGCGAGATCGACGACACGATCCGCCAGATCCGTACCACCATCTTCGAGCTGCACTCGGGCGAAGACGGTACGGATGGTGGCCTCCGAGAGCAGGTGCTCACCATCGTCCGAACACTTGCCCAGACCAACGGTTTGCGGATCCCGGTCCGATTCGATGGCCCAGTCGAGTCGGCTGTGCCCGACGAGGTCGCTCGTCATGTGCTCGCGGTCATCCGAGAAGCGCTCTCGAACGTCGAACGTCACGCTTGCGCCGAGGTGGCCACGGTCGAGCTCACGGCCGACGGGGAGCATTGCACTGTGACGATCACCGACGACGGCGATGGGCTGCCCCCTTTGCGAGATGACGGCTCGGCGACTGTCGCGCATGAAGGCAGCGACGTCCCCGCGGACAGCAGCAGCGGTCTCGGGCTTGCCAACCTCAGGCGACGCGCCGAGTCCCTCGGTGGGACGATGCTCCTCGAACAAGCAGAGCAAGGCGGGACGCGCCTTGTGTGGAGGGTCCCCACCTCCTTGGAGGACCCTCCTCCTCAGCTGGAAGAGCCCTTGCGGTCGCGTCGTATCGACGCAACCAGCTCGGCCGACTCAGCGCCGCCCCCGCCCGAGGTCGGCCCCTCATCCCTCTCGTAGGCGCCTGCACTTCGTTCCGTACCACTGTCGAGCAACGCCGCCATCGTTGCTCGTACCGACCGCCGCAGCGAGCTGAGCTGGTAGCCGCCTTCGAGGAAAAACACCAGGCGATCGCGCAGAGGGGCCATCGACGCCACCACCTTCGCCAGGCCGGCATAATCACCGGCCGAGAGCCCCATGTCGCTGAGCGGGTCGTCCCGATGAGCGTCGTACCCAGCGGACACGAGCACCCAAGTCGGAGCGAAGCGCTCGACGACCGGCATCGCTATCTCCTCGAGACACCGCCGCGCCACGTCACCGGTCGACTTCGGTGGCAGTGGCATATTCACCGTCAAGCCTGGTGCAGACGGACCACCGGTCTCGCCGGCAGCTCCGGTGCCCGGGTACAGAGGCCACTGATGGAGCGAGACGTAGAGCACCCTCGGGTCGTCCCAAAAAATCGATTGCGTCCCATTGCCGTGGTGGACATCCCAGTCGACGATGAGCACTCGCTCGCCGCGCTCGGCCAGAAATGCAGCAGCCACTGCCACACTGTTGACCAGGCAGAACCCCATCGCCCGTCCGCTCTCGGCATGGTGCCCTGGTGGACGGGCCACTACGAAGGCGATTGACGGCTCAAGCAGCGCAGACGCCTCGGGGCGTCCCGACGCGGGAGAGGGCTCTGGCTCAAGAAAGCCTTCTGGCCCCTGAGAACGCCCGTTTTCTGAATTGCCAACGATCAGGGCTTGGATTGCCCCGAGGCCTGCACCGGCGGCGTCGCACGCGGCGACCCACGATCCATGGGTGGCAAACGTGTCCGGATCGAGCAGCCCACCACCTTGTCTGCAAAACCTCTCGAGGTCATCGAGGTAGTGCCGATCGTGCGCCAATTCCAACTCGAAGCGCTCTGCTCTGCGATGCGAAACGACCTGAAGCTGCGAACCAAGGCGCAGGTCGGTGAGAGCCGCTCTCACAGCCTCAATACGTGCAGGGCGCTCCGGATGATCTGTCAGGTAGTGGGCATCAGCCGGCAGCGGTCCACTCAGCAGAAGCCTCATCGCCGGCCACCGTCGACGTTGCACGAGTCGCCGGCTGCCGTTCGCTCTCCTACGACCTCCGAGATGATCGATATCCGGACGTGCACGATCTCGTGGCGAGACGACGTCTCGACTGCGAACCCGGAGAGTCGGAACACCTCGAGCATGGCGCGGTTCTCCGCCAGCGTGTCAGCGACGAAGGTATCGATGCCGTTCCGTTTGGCTGCATCGGCCAGACGACGAAGCAAGATGCGGCCCAGCCCCAGCCCCTGCCACTCGTCGGCCACCACGAACGCGACCTCGGCCTCCGAGCGCTCGTCCCGCCGGTCATAGCGTCCTACACCGACAATTTTGCCACCGTCTTCAGCAATGAGCGCCAGCCGGTCTCGGTAGTCCACCTGGGTGAACCATGCGACCTCTCTCTCGTTCAAGGAGGGGTGAGCGCCGAAGTACCTCGAATAGATGGACCACGGAGTGAGCGACGAATGGAACTCCACGAGGCCCGGGCCGTCGCTGTCCCGGATCGGCCGGATCCTGACAGATCGACGGCCATCGAGGGACGCGATACCCACCAGGTCACTTGGGTACGCTCGGGCGTCGACACCCTGGCCGTCGGCCACTCCACCAGCCTAGCGACCTCGTACTCGACCTATTCCCTTGCCTTCCCTTGCCTCTCCTCCGGCCGTGTCGCCCATTTCTCGCCATATTCGCTGTCGGTGCTCTCGATCCCCCGGCTGGTGACTTTCGGCCCTGTTGCGTGCCCACCACCGGCGAGACGATTGTGGCATGGATCCTCAGGGGCGAGTGGGCAGATCGGGTCCCAATGGATGAACACAACCGCGACATTCCCGGTCTGCATCCGGATCTCTTGGCCCACGACCTTCCAGTGCGGCTTCTTTTCGAGCCGATCGGCAACGGGGAGTCGTGGACTCACCTTCGGTCAGGCCGGATAGGGCGGGTATCGCTCACCGCCGGTGCACTGCCGATCATCGTGCCGGTCAACTATCGAGTTGTCGACGATGCCATCGTCCTCCATGCCGATCAGCGCGGCACCTTGCCGCTATCCGCTGCGGGTGCAGTTGTCGCCTTCGAGGCCGGAGACGTACCCATAGGTGTCGGAATCGGCTGGAGCGTACTGGTCCGCGGGATCATTCGGCGGCTGAGTCCCCCGGGCTCATCGTTGGGTCCTGACGCAACAGATACGCTTGCTTTTCGAAACTCGTCGGACGTGACGGAAAATCTTCGCAATGCGAGACATCCGATGGACTCGAGTGGATCTGCAGCCAGCGGGCAAGATCGCCCATTGCTCGGCGGAGGGATGGAGCCCCGCTCCAGCCAAGGAAGTATGCAAAGCGCGCTCTTGGTCCTCCACGCCCGAATGGTGGAGGGCTACAGGTTGGAAGCGCGGTGACCTGAGGCTTCTCAGCGACGCAGACCCACGGCGGCTTCGGGAGATACGACGCGGAACGCGAAGCTCTCCTCCAAGTAGAAATGTACTTCGTCAGTGTCGTGGTGGGAGTAGCCCACAGACAGATCCTGCCCGCACTCAAACAGGAAATCTCCGCCGCGCATGCTCACCAGGACTGCTCCTCGCACTCCCGGAGCCCAGACAATTGGTCCCCCAAGCACCTGCCGCAGGTGATCAAAGACGACCAAGCCTCCGTGCTCGGTGGTCTCGATCACACCCGTGTACTCCTCGGGCCCAAGGGCAAGCCCGAAGGGGCCACTGACTCCGCTGGTCGACAGCACTGCAACTGCTCGAGCGACAACGCGCGGGTACTGTTCGAAGTCGCCCCCAAGGGCAATTGCTGGATGCGGCGTCGCCTCCGTGATCCCGGTGAACCCCGCCTCGCCCCATCCATGGAACACCGCGACGTTCTCAGCCAACGCAATGCGGCGTGCGGCTGCGTCCAGCCCGGCCAAGTTGGCATCCCGGGCGCCCCGGGAAATATCTGCCAGCTCGCTACAGGCAACACTGAAGGGCGCCCTCATCTCGGCCAAGGGCATCACGACCCGACGTCGCGCCGACAAGCCTTCGTCGGTACTGGCGATCGCGACAGTCCGACCAAGGTTGGACGCGGAGTGCTCCCACCCTTTCGGCCCTTCGAAATCGACGAGTTGGCGCGCAGCTAACGCTGGGGTCAAACGTTGACGCGCCTCTTCGTCAATCCGGCTCCAGGCGACATCGGTCACCGGTCCCTGAGAACGCAGCAAGTGGTTCATTGTCCGCGCTCTCGCAGGCTGCCAATGCCGAGTGTCCCCCGCTCAGAGGCGGTTGGCATGGCTTCTCCAACCACCTGGAGCGCAAGCGCGCTGTCCGAAGCCTCTATCCCCGTGATCGGCGCCGTGGTGAACAGGTAGGTCCGCAGATGCCGGTCCAAGGCCGGATCATGGCGTCGCAACCACTCCAGGGTCATCGAGGCGTGCTCCTTCTCCTCGTCACGATTGTGCGCAAGCACGGCCGCAAGGTCGGCATCACCGGCAGCATCGACGCGCTGGTCGTACCAGTCCACGGCCTCCAGCTCCTCTTGGATCGACGCGATTGCCCGATGACGTTCGATCGTCTCGGAAGAAAGGCTCTCTCGAGGCTCGTGGAGCCCTGCGCTCTGTGCCATGGCGCCTCCATTAGTGAACGGCAAGAGACCGCTGCGAAGCGAGCGGTCGCCGATGCACCAGGTTACCAGCGGAGGAATTCCCCGCGTCACTGGAACTTGGAGCGAGAGAACACGTGCGGTGAGCAACGTGATCCCCGAGCATGAGCTTCGACCACGGGGTTCGACCACGAGGTTCGACCACGATCCGGCCCGCCTGGGAGCCTGAACCCGCGCCTGTCAGGCTAGAGGGGCGTGGACGGCATCAAGCGGATCGTCAAGCAGATCGTGCCAGCCTGCTCGCCCGACTGGTGCTCGATGCGGAGGGCGCCTTTGCCATCGACTGCACCGAGATGCACAACGACTCGACCTCGGTGCGCCTGACCGGTGCCTACCCGTTGGCGAAAGGTCATGCCCTGGGCGGCAAGCCGACGGCTGTTACAGCAAGGGGTCACTCCAAAGACTTCCGTCCCGACCTCGAGCAACTGGTCTGGATCCTCACGGTGAGTGCCGACGGAGCGGTCCCTATCGTCTGCCGGGTGGCCTCGGGCAACGTGGAGGACTCGACCACCCACCTCGCCACCTCGGACGGCCTGTGTGCGCTGCTCGGGCGGAGCGACTGCCGCTACGTCGCCGATTCCAATCTCGCCATCGAGGCCAACATGGAGCACATCGACCGGCACGGTGGCCGCTTCGTCACCGTGCTGCCGGCCTCCCGCAGGGAGGACGGGGCGTTCCGTCGCTATCTGGTGGACCATGAACCCACCTGGACCGAGGTACGGCGCTGTCCGGCGAGGCGGCTCGGGGAACCCGACGACGTCTATGAGACCACCGAAGCACCGTGGCCGTCGGCCGAGGGGTTCCAGGTGATCTGGGTGCGCTCGTCACACAAGGTCGAACGGGACGCCGATTCCCGATCCAACCGGGTCGCAGCCGGCATCGCCGCACTCGACGAGCTGAACCAGAAGCTCCCGCCGGAGCTGCCCAAGCTCCAGAGGATCGTGCTCGACCTACTCGGCGTTCCCGAAGACCGCTACCGGTGATCGGTGGGGGACGTGAAACACGCGTCAGATGTGCGGAAAGAGAGTCAGGAGCCGCGATACACGGGGGATACGTCAATGGTTCCGCCGTCGCACGGACTGAGCTTCGCTGTGACGACCGCGTATGTGTAGTCGTTGGGTGGAGTGATCTCGACCTTGGTCGAGGCCGGACAGGACGTTTCCGAACCGACTGGGTTGTCGGGATAGGAAAAGCTGAACTGCACCACTTGACCCGGACCGACTTGGATGGGGGCCGGTGGCACATCCGCGCGGGTTGTCGGAAAGTGGCCACCGCGTACAACCTTGGTCGGCAGTGGTGAACCAGGTGCACTCAGAAGCTGCATTCCAGGATACCCACTGAGCACGCACATCTCCGAGGAGATATTGGTCATTTTCACGCTGGAGTAGATAGTCCCAGCCGCCCCATTGAGTGCCTGAACCACCATCGCGAGCTCTGACACAGCACAAGTCTGTGCCGTTGCTGCCGGTTCACTCGTCGTGGTCGGTACGTTCGATGGCGGTATCGTCGAAGTCGTCGTCGTGCTGGTCCCCTTCGGCGCACGAGACGCCGGTTGCAAAGACGAAGATCGCGAAGCGGACGAGCATCCGGCCAACACGATGGCCATCGCCGCGACCAGCCCCAGCAGGATGCTGCAGCGGCCAGTCGAGCCGGAGCTCCTCGCGGAGCACTCGATGCCATGCAGTCGCGACTGGCGGTTCACGAGCCGAAGTCCTCGGGACGGATCGAGTCGAGGAATTGGCGGAACTGACCCACGATCTCTTCGGAATTGCTGCCATCGCCGTCATCTTCTTCGATCGGTAGCATGATCCCCTCCCCATCCATGAGATCGTCGTCCACGAACAGCGGGCTCCCAGTTCGGACTGCCACGGCAACGGCATCTGAGGGACGACAGGAAATGGCCGATAGGTCAGCTCCGCGGCGTACCTGCATCTCGGCGTAATAGGTTGCTGTTCGCAATTCGGTGATGACAACCCGCTCGAGCTGGGCCCCGAGCGCAGTCAAGAGATCCTTGATGAGGTCATGGGTCATCGGACGGGGCATGACGACTTCTTGGAGTGCGTAGGCGATCGCGGCCGCCTCCGGGGTGCCGATGAAGATCGGCAACGTGCGCCCCTCTCCCCCAGCCTCTTGGAGCAACAGGACCGGCGTGTTGGACTGAAGGTCGACACGGACTGCTCTCAAACGCACTTCGACCATGCAAGAAATGTAGCCCCGCAGCTCCTTGGTGCGTGCGCTGTACAGCCTGAAACCGATGATCGTCGTCAGCGCCCAAGCTGACGACGAAGTTCCCTCCGGAGCAGACTGGACCGCAAGGCTTGGCCTTGCCTGACGATGTCGGTCGCGGCATCTACCGCTCGCTGGCGAGCCTCTGGATTGCGTTGCCGGAGCAGCGGGGTCACGATCTGCTCGATCAGCCCAATCTCGCGGTCCACCGCGTTGCGGTACAAGCGAAGGTGCCGTGGCTCGATCCCGTAACGGGCGAAGTCGGCGACGATGTGAGCGGCTACCAGGGCTTCTTCGTCGTAGTACACGGCACCGGCGACCACCATGGGTTCGAGGATGCCGAACCCCTCCAGAGCGACGACGTCATCCGGGCTGAGCCCGGTAGCCGCGACCAGCTCTTCAAAGGTAATACTGGCACCTGATCCCCCTGCGGGACCCGGACCCTGGAAGAACGACGAGGCGTCGATCCCTGACGGAGAACCTGCGTTCGCCCGTACCTCTTTTCGAACGCCGTACCCACCCTCGGCGTTGGCTGGAGCCGCAGCGCGTTCGGGAAGCGTGGGCCGCCCTGAACGGGGGTCTACCTCGTGCTTCGAAAGCACTGCAGGCGGCACCGCACGGACCGGAGCACGTTGGGGAGGTGCCCCGGGAGCTGACCCGGTCGGTCCCGGCCGACCTGCACCGAGGACGGCACCGCCGGCGATGGGTGGCTCAGGCTGAGGATTCGAGAGCTCGCGAGAGGGCGGGACGCGGGGTGCAAGTTCGGTTGACCCCTCCCGGACAAGCCTCTCGATATTGCTCGGGGCTCCGGTACCCGGCATCGGTCGGGAGTGTCCATCGGCAGGGCGCGCGGGTGCATCCCTACTCGCCACAGGAGGCGGGGTGGCCGGGCTGCGAGGCTCACCTCGGAGTTCGGCCATGACCTCATTGGGACTGTCCTCATTTGGCCTGACCGCGTTGGGGTTGACCTCGTCAATGCCTTCGAAAGGGTCCAACTCGGTTGCGGGATCGAAGTCCATGCCTCCGACTGCGATCCGATCAATTTCAATTTGCTCTCCGTGCACGGCTTGGCCGGCACTCAGTGACACCTGAGCCAATGCCGGCGCACGCGCGATGAGCGGCTCGGTCGCTGCAGGGACCTGCTCGGAAGCGGGCTCTGGAGCAGGCACCCCCTCCTTCCCAGCAACCGCCAGGCGATCTCGTATCACTTTCAGGGGAAGGAAGTGCTCCCGCTGCTGGCGAAGGACCCATCGCAGGCGCTCGACGTCATGTTCGTAGAACTTGCGGTATCCCGATGGAGAGCGCTCCGGGTTCACCAAGCCTTGGCTTTCGAGGAAGCGGATCTTGGAGATGGTCACATCAGGGAATTCCTCGCGCAACAAGCTCAGAACGTCCCCGATCGAGAGGTAGGCGCGCCCGGTCATCGAGAGCTCACTCGTCCACTGCTACCAGGTACACAAGCTTGAACTTGCCGATCTGTACTTCATCCCCGGCTGACAGCACCTGCTCCTCTATCCTCTCGCGATTCACGTAGGTGCCATTCAACGACCCGACGTCGCGGATGACCACTTTCCCGTCGGCTCCACGCCGAAGTTCTGCGTGCCGGCGCGAGACGGTGATGTCGTCCAGAAAAATGTCGCTCTCCGGATGCCGTCCGGCGCGGGTGACCGGTGCTTCGAGCAGGTACCGCGCGCCCACATTCGGCCCCCGCTTGACCACAAGCGCCCCCGTGCCGTGAGGAACCTCGACAAGGGTAACCATCGCCTCCTCTTCGCCAGTCTCGCCATGAGCATCGACCGGCTGCAAAGTGACGGTCGTCTCGGGAGAGACCGATGGAAGCGCAGACCCGCATGAAGAGCAGAAATTGACGCCCGCTGGATTCCGATGCCCGCAGTTGTGGCAGTACACGCCCCCCACGGTAGCCGCTCCTCCTCCCTGCTTTCTCGGCCAGCCCTGCTCGCCGTTTCGAGCCTGGGTTCAACCCTCGGTCATCTGCCGATAGCTGGCGGCGTCCAGCAACGCTTGAATCGACAATGGATCCGAAATGTCAATCTCACAAATCCAGCCTTCGTCGTAGGGCGAGCTGTTCAATCGCTCAGGAGCTTCCGCAAGAAGGGGATTGACGGTCGCGATCACGCCACCCACGGGTGCGTAGACCTCGGAAACGGACTTGGTCGACTCCACCTCCCCCAGGGACTCTCCAGCCACAACCGCGGTGCCCACCTTGGGCATCTCCACGTACACCACATCGCCCAGCGCGTCCTGGGCGTAGTCCGTGATACCGATCCGCGCCCGATTGCCATCGATTTTCACCCACTCGTGGTCGACCGAGTAACGGAGGTCTTCGGGAATGTTCACGGCATCCGACCCTAGTGGATCTGCATTCCTCGAGTCGTCAGAGCTCCCTGAGCGTGGGGCCGTGCCTCCCCAGGCTCGGACCCAACCCTCTCTCGGAGGTCTCCGTCCAAGGTGGTATCCATCTCCATGCGGCACCGCTCCTCATCCGGATCCTCACGCGGCGCAGCAACTGGGAGCGAAAACCGGTAGCACCTGTCTGCAGAAACACGGGCCGGCACCAGACGTCGAGCTCCCGGATTGCTACAAGGACCGAGCCCAGGTTTCCACTTCGTCGTCCGTAGCCCCTGCGAAGCGATCACTGATCCATGCGCCGGCCAGCTCCCCTTCGATGCGGCGAACCTCGCCAGTGTCGCCGACAAGCACCTGGCTGAGGGTTCCCAACCTTGCCAATACCCTGAACGGGTCGGGGTCGTACCCACCGGCTGAGATCACCAGGCGGATCTGCTCGAGCTCGAGATCACTGTCGGACCAGAAGCCGACCCAGGTCGCAACTTCGTCCGGGCGCACTCCTCCGGCCAGGTAGGCCATTCGCTCGCTATCTTCGGCGACGATCTGAAGTACCTCCCACCGACGGCCTTCCCATGTGCCCTGGGCTTTCATTTGCTCCAGGACCGCGGGGGTCACTTCGTCGCCTGGAGCAGCGTGGCGCCGCAGCTCCTCGCGAAGAATTTCCTGGGTCATCGCCACCATGTCCAACCCTCCTTGCCGATCTCGGAAACACATCATGGCCCAGGAAACCCTCTGCACCGCTCTCTTGAGCACTCGTAACCGGTGAGCAGGACGTCCGCGCCGCTACGTCGATGGGGCGACGCTCACCACAAGCGCAATCGAGGCGGCGATCAGGCCTGGCGCCCGAAGTCCTCACAACTTGTTCGCATCACAAACCGCATTTGCCGTCGCGAGTCACCAGGGCGGTGCGCCAGCGATTACCGCGCGTGTCGTCTTCCACGCGTAAAGCAATGCCGCCACCGCAGTCGAGAGGTTCAAACTTGACACTCCATCTTTCATCGGTAGTGCAATTCTGCGGTCTGCCATCGCCATGACCCGGTCTGAGGCGCCGTACCGCTCTCCTCCAACGACCACGATGGAGCTCGGCTCCAATGGGCATGTTCCGAAAGGCTCGCCTCTGGTGTCCAGTACGACGATTGGCCGATCGCCACCATCTGGAAGTTCGGCCGTTCCGACCGGCACGGCAAACTGGAGGCCCGTCGCACTCCGGATCGTGACCGGCGACCAAGGATCAACTCGTCCCGACACGAACACCCCTGACACGTCGGCGGCTGCCGCAACGCGGATCACGGCCCCGACATTCCCAGGGTTTCTCGGTCCTTCCAAGAACACTACGGGCTTGCCATCGGGTACGGACAGCACATCGAGGCATTGAACAGGCCGTGCCGTCGTCGCCATCAATGGGCTAGACAGACTTCGGGGAGTGAGCCGTCGGAAGGACGAGGGCGAGACTTCGAACATGACCTGCTCGATATCTGTGCGCACGTCTGCTGCCAGCCGTGTCACGATGGTGAAGAGGCGCTTCGGGTCGGAGGTGACCGCCAACTCCAGCTGCGCGCCGAAGCGAAGCGCGTGAATCGTCGGATGAACCCCTTCAAGCACTACCCGGCCAGGATCAGCGAACGCGTGGACGAAGTGACGTGCGATCTCCCTTTCCGTCATCTGCACCTGCGGCATGTGCCACCTCTTTCGCCTGCCAGTCCTCGCGTCCTCAAATCGGTTCCTCTCTCCGTGCGCGTGTTGAGGGTTATAACCGAAAGTTGTGGATCATGGATCTCGAGAAGGGCGCGACGCACCCTCCAAGTTGAACAAGCAACGAGTCCGCCGGGTGAGGCCGGCGAGGAGGGATGCGCCGATGTTGAACCTAGTCCATGACGACACCCAAGGCGCGCTCGGTGAGGCCGAACTAGAGACGATCGAGCTCGATGAGCTGTGCCCGCTGGCGGCCATGGAGATGCTGGCCGTCGCGTTGTTGGCCGAGCGCCGGGCCCGCCTGGAGGCCCACGCGACAGAGCTCGAGACGGCCGGCCACCACCTCGTGGTCGAGAACGGCTACGTGCGGTCTCTGGAGGTCGTGACCGGGGCGGGAGCGGTCGAGGTCAAGGTGCCGAGAGTAGACGACCGCCGGGAGGGCTGTCGGCTCTCCTCTGCCATCCCGCCGGTCTACATCGCCAAGTCCCCGAAAGTGAGCGAGGTGGTTTCGATCCTCCAGCTGCGGGGGCTCTCGACCGGGGACTTCGCCGCCGCACTGGGTGAGTTCTTCGGCACCGGGGCCGGCCTGTGGTCTTCGACGTTCAACCGTAAGCGCCGCGGATCAGGTGAAGGCAGCATCTACCGCAACGGTGAGCGGTGGGTCTCCTGTGAGACGGTCGAGTCGGTGGGTGGCAAGCAGGTGCGGCGGCGTCGGTCGGCACGAAGCCAACGCGAAGCCAGGGAAGCGCTCCGAGAAACACCCGCTCACCAAGGTGGGGACGGGCGTAGCCCCCGAAGAAGGATCTGAAGGTCTCGGTGAGGAGCTCGATGGTCGCGGGGAAATCATCGACCCCGAGTGGCCGGATGTGCATCGCAAATTCCTTTCAGTTGAGAGAACGAATACCGCCGGAGCGCTGGGCTCCGGGCGTATTGGCTCGCCGATAGCGAGCGTTCTCTCAGCGGGTGCTGAAAGTGGCGTAGCAATGCACGGCTCGGATCGTCGCGTACCGACATGCCGGTTGGCAACCGGTTCACCCACCGACACGACGGAGAACTCAGACGATCCGAGCTTCAGGCCGACCCGGGCGGCCTCAAGGAGGAAGCCTAAGCCTCCAGAGATGACGCTATAATTCTGTACATGACGACCCTCCCCGTGGCTGAGGCCCGTGCTCAGCTCTCCAAGCTCGTCGAGGAGGCTGCCTCCACCCACGAGCGCTTCGAGATCACGCGAAACGGCCAGCGAGCCGCTGTCCTTCTCGGCGCCGACGACTACGACGCCCTGCGAGAAACGATCGCGGTGCTCGGGGACTCCCAACTGCTCCGTGACCACCTGGAGGGCGTAGTTGCGCTTGATCGGGGCGACAGCATGGACGAAGCGGAACTCGCCGAGACGATGCGAGAAGCGGGACGCCTTCCGTCCAGAAAGTGATCGATGAGCCCTACCGACTCCGGATCGCCCGGCCCGCAGCACAGTCGCTCGCTGAGGTGCTTCCCGCCAAGGTCGCGGCGGCAGCCTATGCCTTCATCACCGGCCCACTGCCCGACAATCCTCGACGAGTCGGAAAGCCGCTGAGCCCGCCTCTCGATCCGGCTTGGTCGGCGCGGCGTGGCGACTACCGAGTCCTCTACCTCATCGATGACCATGCTCGGACGGTGGAAGTGACGGCCGTTCGCCACCGAAGCGACGCCTACCGCACCTGACCACATCCGATCCCTGAATAGGAAGGTGTTCGTATAACGACACCTCGTGAGGTCTTCACGTTTGGGTTTGACCAGGCATTACGTAGCATGATCCTGGAGCCACCCACGCGGTAAGCGCCGGGCGCCCACACGGAAGGTTCAGCGTCGACGCGGCGTGCGTGGATCGGCTTCGAGCACCGAGACGCTCAGAGCCTCGATCTCACGGACGAGCGCCTTTAAGCGTCGATGG
>DAHWPS010000161.1:0-2078 GCA_027342785.1 Acidimicrobiaceae bacterium | reverse complement strand
TGCCGTTCATCGTCGCAGTCCCGAAACGCGGTTACGGGGCCTATTACTGGTCCGCCGCCCATTCCCGAGACGGCAAGGACCGGTTGGAGGAGTTCGACGACCTCCTGGGAGCGGCGGCCGAGGTCTGTTACGTGTGCAGGGCGTCTACGAGGGGCGACTACACTCGCACTTCGCCCGCAACCAATGGGTGGTCGACCACAGCGACGAGCTGGTGGTACACCGCGAGCACTGGAAGAGTAGGGGCACGACGGACTGCCTCCGGCGCGCCAGCGAGGCCGGGAAACCCTGGGTGGAGGTATGAGGGCTCGCCCCCCCCCACATGGTGGTGTGAAGATCGCGCCCTCGCGGGGCTCCACCGCACGAGGTGAGTACGAGGAGGCCCCGGTTTGACCGCTTACGCCAGCGGGACGCAGGTCCCGGCCAGCCGCAGCCGCGACGAGATCGAGCGCACGCTCAAGCGCTTCGGCGCGAAGAACATAGCGTTTGCCTCTCTCAGCCAAGTGATCGTTGTGGCCTTCACGTTCGAGGAACTGACGATCCGGGTCCAAGTCCCGTTGCCCGTCGCATCCGACGACGTCTTCGTGTTCGCGTCCGTCAACAAGACGGCGAAACGGCGTCGCACTCCCAAGCAAGCCGAGGAAGCATGGCAGCGCGAGGTCAACCGCCTTTGGCGCGCGCTGGCGGCTGTTATCAAAGCGAAGCTAGTAGCCGTCGACGAAGGCGTAAGCACCGTGGAGTCTGAGTTCCTCAGTGCCATCGTGCTCCCCGATGGCCGCACGATGGGCGAGTGGGCCGAGCCTCAACTGGCCCGCGGTGAGCCGCTCCCGCTCCTTCCGTCACCGCAAAAGGCCCTTGGGAGGGGCGATGCCTGACGAGGCCGACTGGGTATGGGTCGAGGACCGCACCTGGCACCTCCCGGTCCGTAAGCACCGCTGCCGCAGCGCCGGTGAGTGCCGCAGTGCCCCCCACATAGGGGCATGGCTTCCAAGACGACCGTCAGCTACAGCACCGAGGCGGTGCTGCACCACACGGGCCCCTACGCACCTTCGACCCCGACCGTCGTTCTCGAAGATGCGAACGGGTCGTTGGCTCGCGAGCAACCGTTGACCTCCGCTACAGCGACCCTCTGCTCTCGTTGCGAGCGGGCCATCGCCTACGGCTCCGAAAGCGTCATGCACTTCACAGGCGAGAAAGATGCTTCGACTGGCGCCCCCGTTGTCGAGTTCCTCTGCCATGCTTGCGCTTAGCACTCCGACGAGTGTCGTCGATAAGGCCGGCTACGCCCCTGTCCCACGACCAGGCGAGCGCTGCTGGGGAGAAGAGACGAGGACGGGAGCACCGGTGCTCATCGAAGTCTCCACGGTGGAGCTCGTCTTCAAGTCGGGCTGGTTCGTCTGGGGCTGGCGTCCCAGGCGGGACGAGCGCCTCCCCCGCATGTACTTCGTGCACAGGCCGGGAACGACCCAATCGGGGGGTCGCGTGGCGCCGCCACAACAGCGGGAACGGTGAGCAGTGCCGGGTGATACGAACATCGAATGGGCCGACAAGACGTGGAACGTCGTCACTGGTTGCGACCGCTCGAGCCCAGGTTGCGACCAGTGTTATGCAGAGGCGCTGGCCAAGCGCTTCGCCGGCACCAAGGCGTTCCCAAACGGCTTCGCGGTGACCACTCACCCCGAGCGCCTCGACGCACCTCTCCACTGGCGCAAACCGAGCCACGTTTTCGTGAACTCGATGAGCGACCTTTTCCACCCCGAGGTGCCGGACGAACTGGTGGCTCGGTCCTTCGCCGTGATGCGGGTAGCCAGGTGGCACACCTTCCAGGCGCTCACCAAGCGCCCGCAGCGGATGGCGGAGCTGTTGGCTGCTCCGGGGTTCATTGCCTTGGTGGACAGCCTGGTACCGCGCGGGCCGAGCCTTGAAGGCACGACCTGGCCGCTCCCCAACGTCTGGCTCGGCGTCTCCATCGAGTCGGACCGTTACGCCTTCCGTGCCGACTGGTTGCGGCGCACGCCAGCCAGCCTGCGGTTCCTCTCTCTCGAGCCGCTGCTCGGCCCACTGCCGAGCCTCGACCTCTC
>DAHWPS010000160.1:0-3349 GCA_027342785.1 Acidimicrobiaceae bacterium | reverse complement strand
CCCGGGATGAACGGCACGGCCAGCAGGAGCAACGTCGCCGCTCCGGTGAGATAGATGGCAATGAGGTCCACGTTCGGTGATGTCCTGAACCCGGGCACCTGGTACCACAGGGTGTACAGCCAGAGCCACGGCTGGCCGGGGTAGCTGCCAGTCTCGTTCATCACCCCCCACTGCGTCCCCGAGAGGTGCTGGGCGGTTGCCAGGGACGAGAAGTAGTTGCCGTCCTCCAAGAAGAGCAGAGGCTTGGTGTAGTTGGTCCCGTAGAAGGGATGCTGGGCCAAAAGGTCGGCATCGAGCGCTCCGGATCTGGCCATCGTGAGCTCGGAAGCCACCATTACCGGGACTGGCCCGTCGTGCGCGGCGGGGACGGAAGGAACGCTGTCGTGGAAGGTGACGCCCTCGACGGCCTTCAGGTACGCGTTTGCCCATTGCTTCTGTCGGCTGGCCGACGCCGAGCGGTACCTCGCCAGGGCGCGCCGGAGGGCGGGGTCGGCGGGGGAGAGCTTCGACAGCGGCTGCAGTACGAATGTTTCGGCGGCGTCGATGGGCTCGCGCACGCCGGCCAACATCTGCCACGAGACGCCGATCCGCTGGACGAATGCCGAGCCGTGGTTGTACGGGGGACCGTAGGTGGCCGTCTCGCTGGTCCCAGCCAGCTCGGACGCGGTCGTCGCCATAAAGTCCGCCGGGGCCACCCGGGCCCAACTGGCCACGGTGACCGGGGGGGCGTCGGGAGAGGAGAGCAGGCCGGCGAGGAGGACGACCAGCACCAGGGCCACCACCGTGGCCACGGTCGCTTCCTTCAAGATGTCGTACCGGCGGGTCGGGCCGGTCCAATCGCCCGCGTCGGCGGCGGCGGCAGCCCGGCGGGCGGCTCGCCCGCGTGCCCGGCGGGCGGGCAGCGGGTGGGACACGCCGCGCACGCGGACCATGAGGATATGGGCACCGACGAGCGCGACGAGCACGATCGGTATGAGCACGATGTGCCACATGAGCATCTGACCGAAGTTCATCAGGTTGAAGAAGGAGCCGAGACCGGTGGCGTTGACCGCGTCCTTGCCGTTGGTCGAGATCCATTGGGAGTCGAAGTTCTGCTGGGAGAGGTACCCCGTGAAGCATTCGACGATCGAAGCGACGAACGCCACGACCCCGCTGATCCAGGTGAGAGCCCGGCGGCCGCGCCACGCCGCCATCCAGAACTTGCCCCAGAGGTGGATGACCATGAAGGCCATGAACAGCTCCACGCTCCACAGGTGGAGGCTGTTAAAGAAATGCCCGACCGGGTCGTAGTGCCACCAGTCGGGGCCGCCGAGGGCGAGAGCGAACCCCGAGACGATGGCCATCACGAGCGCGGCCAGCGTCGAGACCCCGAACACGTAGACCCACGACGCCACGTAGGCCGGCTGGCTGTCGGGGAGCAGCTTGCCTGGCGGGAGAACCGCCAGGGCACGGCGCCGGACCCGGGCAGTCCACATCGAAGCTGTGCCCCCGGCCGGCGCGGCCGCACTGCTCACGGCCTGCTCGGCCTGCTCGGTATTCGTCACCGGCGATCCACCATGGCGGTGCCCGGGGAAGGGCAGCATCAGCGCGAGCCCGAAGATCACCACCATCACCGCGATGAGCACGAGGTTGGACTCTGAGACGAAGAAGATCGACCAGTGCAGGTAGCGCCCCGGCTGGCCGAGGTTCACCGCCGTGGCCAGGATGGAGGTGGAGGGCAGCATCTCTGTATTCATAGTCGGCGCGGGCCGCGCCGTGCAGGGACTCTCCCCCCACTCGCCCCCCCGACCGTGCGACCGGCACCGCCGCCCGCCACCCGCTGGCGACCGAGGCGCGATACGTCACCGTTCCTCCACGCTCAGCGGAACGAAGCGCGCAGGTGGCCGTCACGGGTGGTGGTTCGACACGGACCAGGGGTGGCCGGTCTTGGCTGCCCACTCGCTCAACCGGGCCACCTGGCGTTCGAGGTTGCCCCGCTGGTCGTGGGAGGACACACGGGCGTAGAGCCCGAGGGTCTCTTCTGGAGCAGAGCGGACGGCCTCGGGGAAGAGGAGGATCGTCTGCTGGTTCACCGGGACCGCCGGCACCCGGAGCGTGCCCGCGTGGAACCAGTTCTCCGCGGTCCGGGGTGGATGCCCTGGCGACGTGCCCACTCGGTCAGGTTCATGCTTTCATCCTCCTACGAGAACAGGCGTTTATTGTGTGACCGACTCACTGGAGCTGCTCACAACCCCATCGCGGTCGCGGACCGGAGGCGTGCAACGTTGGACAACCTGGCCATCGCACTGAGCGGGGACCTCGGGAGCGGGAAGAGCTCGGTGGCCGACCGCCTCGCCCTCGCGCTCGGAGCACGGCGGCTGAGCACCGGTGCGGTCCAGCGCCAGATCGCCGAACGCCGCGGCGTGTCGACCCTGGAGCTGAACCGGATGGCCGAGAGCGATCCCGGCATCGATGCCGAGGTTGACTCCGTCTTCCGCTCCCTTGCCTCGGCGCGGGAGGCTCTCGTCGTCGACTCCAGACTGGCTTGGCACTTCTTACCGGGCGCGTTCAAGGTCCACCTTGTCGTCGACCCCGAAGCTGGGGCGCGGCGCGTGCTCGGACGCCCCGGGTCTGCGGCCGAGCACTACTCGAGCTTGGACGAGGCGCTCGAGCGCATCGCCGAAAGGGCCGCGAGCGAGCAGCGGCGCTTCGTCGAGCTCTACGGCGTCGACATCTTCTGTCTCCGCAACTACGACCTCGTCGTGGACACCAGCGAGGCCACTCCGGACGAAGTCGCCGACGGCGTCCTCGAGGCTGCCCGCGGCCACCGAGGACAGCACAGCGCTCCGGTCCTGCTGGTCGCCCCCTCGCGCGTCGTGCAAGTGCGCGGAGACGACCCAGCAGCCCGCCCGACGGAGCCACCTGGGTCCCCGCAGGCCGGTTCGGACGCGGCGCTCGTGCTCGGTTACCTCCGCCCGCGCTTCTACGCGCTCGCCGATCCGGCGGGGCTGCTCCAGGCGAGGCCGTGCCCGACAACCCTGGTGCCCGGGGTGCTCCTCGTCGAGGACGGCGAGGTGGTGGAAGGGGAACCGACGCTCCAGCGCCGGTGGGAGTCGATCAGGAACCAGGTCGCCGGACCCTGAGGCTCCGGCTGGCGGAGTGCGTGAAGCCCGCGGGGATCAGCGGGCCGAGATGTACTCGACGAGGACCCGGTGGTCGGCTTCGAGCGCGTCGATCCGGCTCTTCACGACGTCGCCGATGCTGACCAGGCCCCGAAGCTCCCCTGTGGCCACGACCGGGACGTGACGCACCCGCTCGTTGGTCATCGTGGCCATGACCTGCTCGGGTCCGTCGTCGGGAGCGCAGGTGT
>DAHWPS010000157.1:0-17122 GCA_027342785.1 Acidimicrobiaceae bacterium | reverse complement strand
CGGTCGTCTCGGTCATCGACCTGCGCACCCGCCGGCTCCCCGACAAGATCATCCTGCCGTCCTATCCCGCCACCGTCGCCCTGCTGGCCGTAGCCGCAGGAGTCGAACAGGACTGGTGGCAGCTCGTCCGCGCTGTAATCGCCGCCGCGCTCGTGGCCGGGTTCTACCTCGCCCTCGGACTCACCTTCCCCCGCGGTCTCGGCCTTGGCGACGTCAAGCTCGGCGGGCTGCTCGCCCTTGGGCTTGGCTGGCTCGGCTGGCCCACGCTCACTACTGGCGTGCTCGTGGCGTGGGGACTTGCCGTCGTGGCTGTCGTCGCCAGCCAGGTCATGAGGCCGGGCCGGCGGGACCGAACCATTGCCCTCGGACCGTGGCTCTGCCTCGGCGCGTTGGTGGCGGTCGGCCTGCGGTAGGCGCGCAGGAGCCTTGCGAACCTCGTTGAGCACGTACCCGCTGGGTGGGGCAGCGCCGGCTTGCATTCCTC
This sequence comes from Acidimicrobiaceae bacterium, assembly GCA_027342785.1. GTDB lineage: Bacteria > Actinomycetota > Acidimicrobiia > Acidimicrobiales > RAAP-2 > JAJYWF01. Next base: position 16,638 of record DAHWPS010000157.1, on the reverse strand, counting down.
ACCCCGTCGAGGTCTCCTCCCGGGGACCAACGGGTGTCGCGAGCGGAGCTTGTGTTCGCAGGCTTACGAGGAGGTCAACCCTGAGGCTCCGAACAGATGTTCGCAATTCCGAGGCCCGCCATGTTAAAGTAACAGAAGTGTAGTTCCTCCCAGGAGAGACGCGAATGGTCGTAGGGTGTCATGGGACAGAGGCTTGTGGCTACGGTCGGTGACGGGGCTCAACGATCAGTCGCGCTGAGGCAGCCGGCCGGTTCTCTTGGCCCAAGCGACAACCTCCCGCAAGTCCCAGATGCTGCCCAACCGGAGCACGCGCACTGGCTGGGGGAAGTCAGCGTGTCTGACCTTCCACTGGTTGATCGTATTGGGATGGACGCCCAGCGCCTCGGCGATCTCAGCGGGCCCGGCGAGATGCTCGGCTTCCCGCACGGCGCAAGCTTAGGGGCGTCACACCGCTATTGTAGAACTTATCCCCGTGCCCACCGCGATGCTTGATTCTCCGTCGGAGATCTCTTACACTTCGCCGGTGTCCCTGCTCCAGGTGTTCCCGGACGAACCACCGCACCCGTCGGCCGTAAGCGCTCGGGAGGCCTGGAAAGGGAAGCGGGGTCCGAAGCCTTTCGCCCAGAACGCCGACTCCGATCAGCTGTGGCGCTTGTACAACGGTGACAATCGCGAAGTGCTGCCGAGACTTCCGGAGGCGTCGGTCAACTGTGTTGTGACCAGTCCTCCCTACTACTGGCAACGGGACTACGGCGTCGACGGGCAGTTCGGCATGGAGCCGGACATAGAGGGCTTCGTCACCAATCTGCGCAAGACCTTCGAAGGCCTGCGACATGTGCTCACTCCTGACGGCGTGGTGTTTCTCAACCTAGGCGACACGTACTACTCAGCGAAGGGTCGCCCCCATGGCCATGATGCGAAACACCGCAGTCGTCGCCTCCCTGGGCTGCGCGCCGTCGACGGCCCGGGCCTTGGGTTGCCTCGGAAGTCCCTGATCGGTATCCCCTGGCGTGTGGCGTTGGCGCTGCAAGAGGACGGATGGACGCTCCGCAGCGACATCATCTGGGTCCGCAACTCGGCCATCCCCGAGCCGACTGCCAAGGACCGGCCCTGGAGGAAGTACGAACACATCTTCTTGTTTTCCCATGGCCCGCGCTACCTCTTCGACCGGGATGCCCTCGACGGCGAAGAGGATGTCTGGTTCATCGAACCCGAGCGCAACTCCATCGCCCGCGGTACCCACTACGCGCCCTACCCTCGCGAACTCGTCCGTCGCTGCGTCGCCACCGGCTGTCCCGAGGGCGGTGTCGTACTCGACCCGTTTGTTGGAGGTGGTACGACCATGTCGGTCACTCTGGAGATGGGCCGATCGGCGATCGGCATCGAACTCAACGGTGAGTTCTGCAGTCACATCTCCCAGACCCTGACCCGCCCGTAACCGGTCGGGCACGCTCAGCGTCAGCGGATCCACCTCGGCGCCGCTGGAGGTTGGCCTAGAGTCGTTGTGTGCCGTACGTCTCAAGAGAACACCTGGTAGTTGCTGCAGAGGGCTTGCGGGGTGCCAGCCCGGTGGCTGTGATCACCACCCCGGCCATCCTGCGTCTGTCGGGCGAGGGGGGCGTCATGCAACCAGCCCGAGTGCCGTTCGCCGGTGAGGCGGAGACGGCGCTCTTGGACATGGCCTTCAGGCTGGAGCCGCCTCCGAACGACAAGACGATCTATCGAGCGGTCTGGAGTACGAAGCGCGACTGGGTCAACGCCGACTTTGCCGGTTCTAGCCTCCAGAAGCAGCGGGACAGCGTCCCAGCCGTCGAAGCGCTCGACCGGTTCAAGGAGAATAACCGCCTGAAGGAGTTGGGCCTCAAGGCCGACACCGGTCGCTACCTTCACGAGGCGTATGGAGGACTCACGGTCCGCCAGATCGACCTGGCCATCTGGTATGGCCGCAAGCAAGAGGTCGACGACCTCGATGCACTGCTTCAGTGGTTTCATGAGCACTTCCCGGTCGGCGACAGCGATCTCGTCGGCACGCTCTACACCGACGAGATCCCCGATAGCTACAAGGCGATAGCTCTCTCGCCGACGGTCGTCTCGGACGAGGACATACTCGCCGCGCTCCCAACGGCTCAGCCGGTGGCCGCAGACCTGCCAACGGCACTCGCCCCGGCTGGCGAAGACCTGGAAGGCGAGGACTTCTCCTGGACCCTGGCCCTGTGCAAGATCCCGCTGGTCAGCATCGACGTTGACAGCCTGGTCGCCGCTGCCTTGACCAAGATCAATGGATATAACCTCGTGTTCCCCGACGTCGAGGACCTGGTGCACCGTTGTGTGACCGGGTTGATCCTCGGCCACCTCATCCTGCAGGGACCACCGGGAACCGGCAAGACGACGCTGGCCCGTGTGCTGGCGGAGGTCTTCGATGCCACGCTTCAGGAGACGACGGCAACTGGCGACTGGAGCAGCTACCACGTCATCGGTGGTCTCCGACCGGACCGGGAGGGCAAGCTCTCTCCAGTGCTCGGCGCGGTGCCGGAAGCGATGCTGCTCTGTGCAGAGACGGTCCGAGCATACGAAGAAGCTGCCGTGCACGACCGCGGACCCCAGGCGACGTGGCTGCTGATCGATGAGTTCAACCGAGCCGACATCGACAAGGCGATCGGCTCTCTCTACACCCTGTTATCGTCAACCTCGACCGCGCACCTGCAGAAGACGCCCCTCGACCTCTGGTTCAACGCCAACCCCGAAGCCCGGCGCCTGTGGTCGCCGAAGCGGTTCCGCATCATCGGTTCCATGAACGACATCGATACGTCGTTCGTCAACCCGATCTCGCAAGGGTTGACCAGGCGCTTTCAGTTCATCGTGGTCGGAGTGCCAACCCCCGAGAAGGGGTTGTCCACCGAGATCGTGGCTGCCCTGCGTCAGGCCCATGACTGGCTAGAAGCCGAGTACGACGAGTCGGTCATCATCAAGTCGTGGGACGAGACGGTGGACGCGCTCACGCCGACCGCCACAACCTTGAGCGACATCGTGGCCGAACTGCGGTCGCCCGAGGACGGCGAGAAGGGCTGGCCGATCGGCACCGCCCAGCTCGTCGACGTCATGCGGGCGTTGGTGTTGGAGTTCCACGGTGGCTCGATCTCGTCGGACAGTCTTCGAGAAGGTCTCGATCGTGCCTTTGCTGACCAGGTGGTGCCGCAGATGGGGACGCTGCAGAGCGAGCAGCTGGACGCCTTCTCCTCGTTGCTCAACGCGGCTTCGATGGCCCGGAGCGCAAGTGCCATCAATCATCTTCGAGACACCCACGCGGCGTTCTAGGGCGACAGGAACCGCCGGTGGTGGCACCTGACCTTCTTGGCTCCGGGGCTGACTTTATTGTCCTAGACGACGACGCCGGCTTACTGACACCTGCCGCTCGGGACGCGGCGATTGCTTCGACCTTGCCACTGCTCGGTACCTACTTCTCGTCCGGCGCGCAGATGCAGCTGTCCATTCGCGAGGGCGTGGCGATGGGCTCTCCAGAATCTGCAGACGACGATCTCGTCCTTGCGCTCCGGCTTCGCGTGGGCCTGGCTGCGGCCACGCGCCTGCGAGAGTGCGTGCGTCATGTCCTGAGCCGGCCGAACTTCCGATACCGGCTCGTTCCTCTCGACGTGGTCGGCGTGGTGACCGGGCAGATCGACGCCGAGAAGTACATGCGACGGATCGCCACCAGGGAGGTCCCCTTCAGCTACCCGACGCTCACCATCGAGCGGGGAGCACTGACGCCGGAGAACGTGCTCACCACCTACGCACTGACCTGGATCGAGCGTGAGCTGCGCTTCGTCACGTCCCATCTCGCGCTTCCCGCCAAAGGTGCTGAACGCCGCCAGGTCAACGAGGTGCTGAGCGACGTGCGGCGAATCCAAGCGGTGCCCATGTTCGCCATCTGTGCGCCCGCGGTGAAGGAGGTATTCCGCAGACGCTCGGAGCGCTCCCTGGTCGCATCCGTCGAACGACGCCTGTCTGGAGGACACGTCGCTGACCCGAGGGCCTATCGGGAGGTGACGGTCTGGCTGCGACGATGCCTCGAAGGTATGCCGGTCGCCGAGCCTGGTGAGATCGAGTGGGACTTCTACGACGACCGGTTCGATACCAAGCTGTTCGAGATTTGGTGCCTGAGCAAGCTTGCCGAGGCCGTCAGCAGTGCGGTCGGGTTGGAGATGCCGCCACCGAACTTGCTCAGTATCGCGGGGAAGCCCGCCTACCGATGGGCAACGGCTGTCGGCGTCCTTGAGCTGTTCTTCCAGCGGTCTCTGTCGACTGTCGATCCAGACCGCGCGCCCCAATGGCGTCACCACGAGGGAGGTGGAGCATTGCGCGGCGTGCCGGACCTGGTGGTGCGTGGAAGGACGCTTGGCGACGTGCAGACGCTGGCCATCGTTGACCCCAAGCTGCGGCAACGTCCATCCGCTCCCACCGAAGAGCTGTACAAGATGCTCGGCTACTTCCTGAACTTCGGTCTCGGTAACGCCGGGATCGGCGCGGTCGTGTTCTACAGCCAGAAGTCATCAGGCCTTCCCATCTACCGGTACGAGACGGCGGAGGGCGGGGAGCTGCTGGCCGTCGCGCTGAATCCAGCCGGCTCGGTTGCTGTCAACGAACAAGGCATCTCCGCTCTGGCCGGGCTGGCCCTGCGGACGCTGGACATCGACGTGGGGGCTCTACCGGCTCCTGACTCTTCGGCGTCGGGCACGATCGAGGAGGACGCTCTCGTCGTTCGCCGACGTCGGTCTGCGCTCGCCATGCTCGGATCGGTGGCCGAGCATCTCGGGGCGGCCGGACTACAACCTTGGCTGAACCAGGTGCAAGGGCACTTTTCGGACGACGCCTGGAACGAGCTATCGAAGGACCAGCAAGACATGATGGCCACCGCGCTCCACGTTGGCCAGAGTCTGGGTAGCGACGCTGACTTCTCCGGGCCCGTCATCGGGCTGTGCGCGGCGGCCGAGTCGATTCTGAGTGACCGGCTGATCGATCCGGTCAAGGCGAAGTGTGGAACCGCCTACCCGTCTGGCTGGCATTCGCTCGGCCACTTCGTGCGGATCCTGCTCGAAGCCGTTGGCTCGGGCACCCACCCCGTTTACCAGGAGGCGCGAACGGTCCTCGCCGGCAGTGGTTGTGATCTCGCCGCGCTCGCTCCGATAGCGGATCTGCTCGCAACCATGAACGCGGACTACCGTCGAGCGGCAGCGCATCGGACCCTGGTGGCACGGAAGAGGTGGGTTGACCTCTATCGACTCATGTTCGTCAATATTCCGCCGTTGCTGCCGTCGTTGGCAGCCGCGCTGAGAAGCACAAAGCCCTGAGGGCCATCCGGATCGACCCTGAAGGTCGCGCACTCGCTGTCCGTAGACGGTGCCGTCGCCTCCACCAGCTGGCTCCACAGACAATGGTGCGCGAGCACGTCGTCGGGTGTCCCCGCGGGGCTGGTCGGCCCCGCCGTCACATGCCAGTGGCAGACTGTCCGACATGGCAGAGGATCGATCGGCGTCACGAGGCCGCCCAACCGCGAAGCGGAGGGAGCGCCCCTCATCAGAGCGGAGCATCTACTTCTACAGGGCTGACGCTGGACTCCAGCCAACGGGCAGGCCGGTGTCTCTCGACCTGCGACAGGTGCTCCAGCGAGTGAGTGAGCTGGGCTGCGTGGACGGTGAGCGCTACCTCGGCCAAGACGATGGCAACGTGTTGTGCGCCTGGGTCGACTCCGTCGATCAGCAGCGCGCCCGCCTCGCGACCATCCGTCGGAGTGGACTGCCCTTGATCGAGCAGGGTGGGAACCTGAACGGTTTGGGGCTTGCGGCTGACCAAGGTCTCTACGAGCCCATCCACGTCCAGATCTTTCCGGACAATATTGTCGGCGTTGAGTTCAACTTCTACGGACCGCGCCCCTCTCGAATCAGCTCGTACCTCCGTCGAGTGGCTGGGAACGACCTATGTCCGGCATTCACCTTGAATGCTTTGTTGCGTCAGGATGTGGTGGCTCAGCTGGGCCGCCTACAGGAGGTCCGTGTCCTCGAACTGGCGGTGAGACCCTCGTATGCCACCGCCGTCCGTCAGGCAGATCGTGACTTAGGCGCGGCCTTCCAGGCTGCTGCCCGCGTTGGTGCGCCGCAGCTGGTCACGTTGCGACTCTCACCGGAGCCACATGCCCGTCATTGGCTAGATCGGCGTGTTCTCTCAGCGATCCGATCATTGGCCGGCAGGGGAGACATGCGAGAAAACACCAAGGTCTTCAAGGTCAAGGGCCTCGATGAGCGGAGCGGCCAGGTTGAAGACGTTGATGTCCTGCGTGACCAGCTTGTTAGCTCGAAACGGATCGTGCGCCTGAACGCACGAACCCGGGCTGTGGAGGATGACGCGGCCTACAGGGCGATCGGCGACGCGTACGCGGAGCTGAAGTCTGAGCTTGAGGAGGCCGCCGCAGCACAAGTCGGCGCATCGGACACCACGGGGTAGAGATGGATTATTGGCGACGACACTTTCTCGGGATGGAGTTTGCCATAGCGATCATCCTCACCCTCGCGTTCGGCATCTGGACCCAGCTCGTCCACGGTCAGCGAATGGTTGATCATTTGGTGGGCGGTCAACGTTCCGTCGTGTACGGCACCCTGGCCACCCTCGACGGTGCGCTCCTTGGCTTCATCATCGCGACGACGGCCATCGTTCTTGGCTTTGCACCAGGCGATCGATTCGAGTTGCTGCGCAACAGCGCCCACTATCAGACGTTGTGGCGAACGTTCACCTCGACCATCAGGGCATTGGGCCTTGCTACGGTAGTAGCCCTCGTGGCCTTGCTCGTCGATCGCGATAACCAGCCCAACTCCCTCCTGATGGTGCTTTGCGCCGGCACCACGGTGCTCGCTGCTCTGCGAGTCGCGCGATCCGTCTGGGCGCTTGAGGGGACGATCAAAGTGGTGACTCGCAAGGCTCCGCAGTCATCAGAAAGAGCGTAAGGCGTACCTGGCGACCTCGGGTACCAGCCGATCGTGACTCGTGATTGTCCACAGATGCGGCCACCCAGAGTCTCGTAGCACTTCCTCGGAGCTGCAATGGGGACATCCTCACCCTCAGGTCAGGAGGAGGTGACTTCGCCGCCGTATTTGAACTCGCTAAAGCGAAGCGCCCCATATCCGGGAACGTGCCGACTAACGGACGACATGCATGTCGTGGAGGGCAATAATCCGGTTCGTTGCGCTTTGGCGCATGCTCTGCAGCTGCTTCCAATCCCGGCCATAGAGCAACGCGTGCCGTTCGACAGCCCCGAGGTAGGCAGCAATGGACAGAACCGAGGCATGCGCGATCGCGGTCATTGGCAGCGCGGGCTCCAAGTACTCCTGCGGAACCCCTGGATAGCGGACCGACTCCCAATACCCTATCTGTGCGTAGAGCGCCGAGTGGGCGATGCCGGAGAAAGTGCGATACCACCTTTCGCCATCGGCTATCTCTACGTGGGAAGTGAGCGCCGCAACCACCTGGGTGGCTTTGAGCCTGGCCGACCCCACGCCAATGGGCCGAGCAAAAGGCGCGTTCTTCTCGGTTCGTTCATGAAGGCCTAGTTCGGCGACGTCAGCACGAAGTCGCATATCATTGCTGACCTGGCTGGCGAAGTTGCCCCCCATTGCGACCGCGAGCTTCCGCAGCTCTGCGAAGCTGTAGTACTGCTCGTCGTAGGCTCGCTCTACTCGTTCACGAACCGAGCATGTCGGATCAAGAATCCACCAGGAGCGGGCCGCTGCCTCTAGGAGCGCTCGCGTAATGACCTGGAATCCGAAAAGAGCGATGTCGTCGTTGAGTAGCTGCCTAAGTGACCGTAAGTACTGACCGGCCGCTGCGTACAGCAACGCGGCGGTGGTGTACGCGTGTTCGACAGGCGGCCGGCCCCACGGACCCTTCATACCCATCACGTGGTTGAAGTTCAGCTCGTCATCGGCCTGAGACCCCGCCACCGGATCGGCCTCGGTCGCGTCGCTCAAGTTGCGAGCGAACGTGATGACTTCCTGCAAGATCTCGCCGACGCGGGGTGAAAAGGATTGCTGAGTGCCGAGAGACGTCATGGCGGATATTCTGGCGGTTCAGAGCCGACGGATTCCGCGCGGCAGCGGGCGGCGCTCCGTCTGATCAGGTGATCCGGTGAGTCGCACCGCGCGGCGAACTGGCGCGTACGAACTTGCGTCAGCGGGAATGCGGTCAAGTACAGAACGACGCTCGTCCGGACGAGCGCGAAGAGCGCCGAGTCGTCGGCGCCATCTCGCAGACGTTCCTTGCGTGCCACTGCGCACGGAGGGTGGCGAGGTGGAAGGAATCAGAGGGACCGCCGTTGACGGCCCTTCGGCCGAAGAGTGACACCAGCGTCCTTCAATGCTCGCCGCACCGTGCTCGCCGCTACCTGTAGCTCCGCGGCTATCCACTCCGCGGACCGCCCCCGGGCGTAGTGCATCGCTGCGTTGTCGATATCGTCCTGCCGGAGCGCTCGGCGATCCCGCTTGGGGACCCCGTGGCGCCTGACGTGTCCGAGGACGGTCGTCCTATTGATCCGGAAGGACGCTGCCAGCTCGTCTACGGGGACACCCTCACGGTAGGCGGCGATCAACTCGGTCACCTCGCCTGGCGCAAGGCGGCGCTGTACCGGGAGCGAGGCGACCAAGGGATCGGTCGGGTGAACGGGAGGCTCGCCGAGGCCGGCCCGCAGCACCGTCCCGAGCGCTGGCAGGCGCAGCACAGGGCCATCTACCTGGGTGAACGCACGAGGTCGTGCCGTCGGATGTCGTCTCGTACGGTGACAAGGTAAGACCACCATTTTTGTCACGGCGCGGGAACTCCGCGGACCAGTCCGGCGCTCCACATGGGTCAGCGCGTACCAGATCGGCACGCCGCTTCGCGTACAGACGGATCCGATGCCCGTTGGCTCCGGAAGGAGGCGGGTCCAGGTGCACCGCTGGCGTTGGTCGTGCTGTCACGGGAGACGGCAGTGTCTCTTATCGCTCGGGCCAGCCCTGGACCACCAGCGCCCATCACACCGGCAGGGAGGTATCCGTCTCGTCAGGTTGCAGAGAGGCGTTCGAGGGGTTGCTTCGTGATGTCGGCGATCAGGTCGAAGTCCTTGTCGTGGTGCAGAACGGTCAGCTGAGCCAACTCGGCAGTAGCGGCGACGAGTAGGTCCGGGATCGATGCCGCGCGATGCTGACCGCGCTCCGCGAGTGCCAGTTGGACCTCGACGGCCCGGTCCTCGATCGCTGGGGTGAGGTACTCGACAGGCATTCGCGCCAGCGGCGATCGATCGTAGGCGAGCCGCAGATCGCTCGCGGAGCGTGCAGAGAAGCCAACTTCGAGGCGAGTGACCGTGCAGATCCGGACCAGTCCACGCTCGATCCGGGTCGCCCACTCTTCGGCATCTCGGCTTCGGGCAAGCCGGACCAGAGCGGACTTGTCGACGAGCCAGCTGGTCACGACCAGGCCTGGCGCATCACCTCGGGCTCGGCAAGGTCGGCGAAGGCGTCAGCGAACGCCACGAGGTCCTCAACTCCGACGTCAGGAGCCCTATCGTCACGTTCACGCGCCAGCGTGCGCCGGATGTACTCCGTCCGCGAGAGACCGACCCGCCGGGCCTTCGCGTCGATTGCGGCGAGAACATCGTCTGGAACGTCACGGATCAAGATGTCGGTCACGGCGTCCTCCTCGCCCGGGGGGATATCATACGATATCGCGTCGGTCGCGACACCCTGCCAACTTGCCCCGTACCGCCGACACCCAAGACAGCACCGCAGCGCCCATGCCGCGGCTGGCGGGCGCAGAACGACGCCGTCAGGCTGGTCATGCCTTCACGCTGAACCGAAGGATCTCGTCTCGGTGAGCACGCAGCAACGCGAGGCTTGGCACCTCGAAGATCCTGATCGCAGACGGTGAGTGTCAACCGTGGTGTGGCCTCTTCCTCTGCCGGCATGGGCGCGTTCACGGTCATGGGCGCGCCGACCTTCACCACGCGGGTCAGTAGGGCGCCTGGAGATTGGCGAACATTGGGAAGTGCCTGACGTCACGGGTAAGGAGTCGTGCGTCGGTGCGGACGGCGGTCGCTGCGATGGCGAGGTCGGCGCTGTCGATCGTGTGGTGGCTGGGAAGCCACTGGCGGCCGAGGGCGCCGGCCTCTTCTGCGATCTCGGCGTCGACGGGGTGCCAGACCAGGGTGGACAGCAACGCGCGGGTGGCATCCTCTTCTGCAGGGCGCATGCCGGCGAGGATCTCGATGCGGGTGATGTCACTCGCATGAAGGACGTCAGCGGCTCGCTCGCGTTCGAGCAGGTCCCCGGCACCGGCATGTCCTCGCAGGTAGTCGATCAGGATCGAGGTGTCGACCAGGGCGCTCACGAGCGGTCGTGCTCCAGACGAGAGCCGGAGCGCAGCTGATCGACCCAGGCTGCGCCGTCGAGATCGTGGTCGCTCCAGGTGCCGAAGGCACTGCGCATCGCAGCGAGGTCCTCCTCGGCGGCGCAGGCAGCTGCGATGTGGCGGGGACTCGAGGATGCGCACGTGCGGGGAGTCACGGCTCTTCGTTCGCCGATCGTGTCGACGAATCGCATGGTTGCCGTCGTGGCGGCGACGATCACAGGGGGAGAGCCGGTCGATCTCAGGGCTGTCGAGCGCCTCCGTGCCATCACCTCGAGCCGTGCCCCGCCCGGTGTCAGGGTGGGTGTCACCGGGCCTGCCGCATTCGAGACCGACCTCCTCGGTTCCCTTGCCGGCGTGGACACGACGCTTGTCGTGGTCACGGCCTTGCTCGTGACCGTCCTGCTGATCGTGAACTATCGCAGTCCAGTGGCGTGGCTCCTGCCGCTTGCCGCCGTCGGCATCGCCGAGCTCCTCGTGAACGAAGCGACCTATCTCGTCGCGCACGTCGTGGCGGTGACCGGAGAGAGCACCGGGTTGCTCACGGTCCTCGTCTTCGGCGTGGGGACGGACTACGCACTGCTCCTTACGTCTCGCTACAGAGAAGAGCTCGGCCGAGGGCGCAGCGACGCCGCGGCGCTCGCCATCGCCTGGAGACGGGCCGCGCCCGCGATCGGCGCCTCGGCGATGACGGTGATCGCAGGTCTGGCGTGCCTGCTGCTCGCCGAGGACGGCGTGACGCACGGCTTCGCGCTCGTGGGCATGCTCGGAGTCGCCTCCACGCTCGTGGCGATGCTGACCGCTTATCCCGCGATGCTTCTCGCCGCCGGGCGGCGGATCTTCTGGCCGATCGTCCCCGGCGCCGCCGCTGCACGTCCGATGCCCGGCCGGGTGTGGCGTGCGATCGCCGGGGGAGTGGTGCGGCACCCGAGGGTCGTGTGGATCGGAGGGATCTCGCTCCTCGCGCTCATGGCGCTCGGGATCACCCAGTTGCACACGCACGTGACCACGGTGAACGACCTACCCGCCTCGGCGCCGTCCGTCGAGGAAATGCGCCTCCTTTCAGGGGGTTTCCCCGAGGGCATCACCGCGCCAGCGTTCGTTGTCGTCCGGACACAGGCCGCCCTTCCCGCTGCGCTCCACGCCGCTCGGCGCTCTCCGGGGGTACTGATCGTGGGCCGTCCGACGAGCCGGGGGAAGCTCTCAGCTTTCGACGTGGTGTTCCGCGCGCCCCCGCTCGGGGCTCGAGGAATGGCGCCGGTGTTCGCGTTGCGTCATCGCCTCGGGCGCGCGGTGGGGTCTCGAGCGCTGGTCGGAGGCCAGACTGCCCAGGACATCGACTCCGCGAGCACGTCACTTCGTGACTTCTTCGTCGTGGGTCTGGCAGTGCTGGCCGTAACGGTCGTGGTCCTCGGGCTCCTGTTACGGGCCATTGCGGGTCCGTTCCTGGTCGCAGCAACGGTCATCGCGTCCTATGGCGCGGTCCTGGGCTTGGTCGCGATGGTCTCGGGGCCTGTCTTCCACTGGCCGGGGATTGATCAGAGCGTGCCAGTCCTCGGTCTGGTGTTCCTCATGTCGCTCGGGGCCGACTACAACATCTTCCTCATGTCCCGCACGCGTGAAGAGCTCGGCCGGGGGCAGGCGCAGGCGGTCGAGCGAGCGGTCGCAGCGACGGGCGTCGTTCTCAGCGCAGCAGGGCTGATCCTCGCTGGAACGTCTGGGGCGCTCTTCGTCTCGCCGCTCATCCCCACGAGGGAGATTGGCCTGGTGGTCGCTGCCGGGGTCCTTCTCGACGCACTGTTCGTGCGCAGTGTGGTCCTGCCAGCCCTCGTTGCCGACACCGGCAAGAGCTTCTGGTGGCCCACCCGCGCCGTGGACCGGTAGCCCGCTTCGAGCCGAAGGAGCAGGCTACCGGTCAGAGCGGCTAGACGACCCGGACGTTCTGCGCCTCGGGTCCTTTGCGCCCTTGGGCCAGGTCGAACTCGACCTGCTGACCTTCCTCGAGGCTCTTGTACCCTTCACCCACCACGTTGGAGTAGTGGACGAAGACGTCCTTGCCCCCGCTGGTCGGGGTGATGAACCCGAACCCTTTTTCGCTGTTGAAGAACTTCACCGTTCCGGTTGCCATGTCCTTGATCTTTCTCTTCTCTTCTTTTTTCCCTGAGATGTCTTGTCTCTCAGATTTCGTCTGCTGCAGTGTGTTCTTGTCGTTGCTCCGCCGATCGCCGGGGCGAACAGGTCAGGCGCGGTTGCGCGCGCCGACCTTCGTGTATGGGTCCCCGCAGGGTGACGGCTCGCCGATCTCCCCGTAGATCCGACATCGCGGATCGTCGCACCATCCCACGAAAAGCCCTCCGTTGCGCAGGTCGAGGGTGTGCACTGCGCACAGCGCGATGTCGGGGAGGATGACGGTGACCGAGTACGACGGGTCGGAGGGGTCGAGCCCGCGAGCCAGCGTCCTGCGCGCCGGCTCGACCGTCTCGGTCGCCGGGGCGCCGCAGATCGCGCAGGTGGGCTCCGCGTCGTTCATCGTCACCGGCGGATGGCCTCGCGGAGCTTGTCCACGCCCATCAGGCGACGCGTGACCTTCTCGGGATCGGCGGCATCCCTTTCACGGATCCGGCGCTCGAGCAGGTCGAGGCGCGCCTCCTCGTTGTCGATGAGGCGCTGGCGCTCGGTGCCCTCGTGCGCCCCGAGCGCGCGTACGAAGCTTCGATGAGCGTCGACCGCGCGTCCGAGCTCCAGGCGGCGGGCGATCGCCGAGTAGGAGCTGCCGCTCTCTCGCAGCGCGAGAGCCTGGGCGTCGACCTCTCGGGTCGCCGGGCGCTGGCGCCGTGCGGGCCTGCTTCGCTCGGGGGCCGATGTCGAACGTCGCTGCGGCATCGTGGTGTGCGTGCGTCTAGGCACGGTGGCACCGGACCGGGCTGCCATGTCGCAATGCCGTCTTCCTGGTCGCAGGCGACGAGACGTTTGCCGCCGCGACGGCATCGCCCGGCGGCGCCTCCTGGCGCAGGTCCCGGGACGAGCCGGGGAAAGGACGATGCACGACGAGCTCCGTTCGAATCGGGCCGACTCGGGGAGCTCTCGAACAGGCCACGCCAGCCGACGGCAGGCGACGAGACGAGCGTAGCAGCCTGGTCTGGCTGCTCGTGCGCTGGGAGGTCGCACGATCTCGATTCGTTGTGCCGTCCAGGTCGTGCGTCGCGAGCCCCATCCTGGGCTCAGCTGGTCAGCAGCTCGCGCACGCCCTGATCGACGGTGGGGTGGCGCAGCTTGGACATGGCTCGTGCCTCGATCTGGCGGATTCGCTCACGGGTGAGGCCGAAGCGGGCACCGACCTCTTCAAGGGTACGCGGCTCACCGTGGTCGAGGCCGAAGCGCAGCCGTATGATCTCACGCTCCCGGTCATCGAGGTCAGCCAGCATGGTCTTCACCAGGCCTGGGAGCAGGCTGGCTGTAGCGGCGTCGGACGGCGAGACCGCACCGTGGTCTTCGACCAGGTCGCCCAGCTCGGCGTCGCTGTCATGGCGGAGCGGTTCGGACAGCGACGCCGGCGTGGTCGCGTGGCGGAGGATCTCGACCACCCGCTCCACGGCGACGTCGAGATCGGCGGCCAGCTCGGTCACACTTGGCCTGCGCCCGAGCTGGGCCTCGAGCCGGGCACGAGCCTTGGTGACTTGGTTCAGGAGATCGCTGGCATGCACGGGGAGGCGGATCGTCCGGGCGCCATTGGCGATGCCACGCGTGATCGCCTGGCGGATCCACCAGGTCGCGTAGGTGGAGAACTTGAAGCCCTTGCGCCAGTCGAACTTCTCGACGGCGTGGATGAGCCCGAGGTTGCCCTCCTGGACGAGATCGAGCAGGGGGAGGTCCGATGCCTGGTACCTCTTGGCGATCGATACGACCAGGCGGAGGTTGCCGTTGACGAACGTCTCCACGGCGGCGTCGCCGGTCCGCACCAGGCGGCGGAGCTCGCGGACCCGAGCCGGAGTGAGCTTCCCTCCCGACGCGAGCTCGGCGTGAGCCTGACGCCCGGCCTCAGCCGCCTGGGCCAGGCGGGCCTCATCGTCCTTGGTCAGCAGTCGATGCCGGCCTACGTCGCTCAGGTACAGGCGGACGAGGTCCTCTTCGGGCATCTGCGCAGGCTTGTTGGGCACGGCCCTCATCTCACGAGCCCGGCGGATCGCAGGGACACGCAACCGAGCGCTGCACGGTGCTCCCTTTCCTTCGCCGACGAACCCGGGCACGTCGCCAGCGATGCGCGTGGCGCGAGGTTACTCGAATCGGCTCGTTCGGCAGTCGGCGGACTTCGGCTATGCTCCATCCGATGCCGCGGGCGCTGCCTGCGGTGGCTGGCCATCTGGTGCCCGCCGGGCCCACGAGACCTCACATCGAGTCGGCCATCCCCTTCCCCTGACCGACTGGAGCCTCATGAGCACACCTTCCCCGTCCTTCGCGCCTGCCCGTTTCTCGGATCTCGGCGTTCCTCTGGAGCTGTCGGCTGCCCTCGAGCAGCAGGGGATCACGACCCCCTTCCCGATCCAGGCGGCGACCTTGCCCGACAGCCTCGCCGGCCGTGACGTCTCCGGCAGGGCCCCGACCGGGGCCGGGAAGACGCTCGCGTTCGGGCTGGCAGCGCTGTCGCGACTCGCGGCCATGCCTCGGGGTGAGCGGCGGGGCCGCCGGCATCCGTCAGCGCTCGTCCTGGTCCCCACTCGTGAGCTCGCAGCTCAGATCGAAGAGGTCGTCGCGCCCTTGGCTGCGGCGATCGGCTGCCGGGTGGCCTCGATCTACGGCGGCGTCGGGTACAAGGAGCAGCTGGCAGCCCTGCGAGCCGGCGTCGACGTGCTCGTGGCGTGCCCCGGGAGGCTGACCGACCTGGTCCAACGGGGTTCGGCCGACCTTTCGCACGTGGTCATGGTGGTGATCGACGAGGCGGACCGGATGGCCGACATGGGATTTCTGCCAGCGGTCCGCCGCCTCGTCGACAAGACCAGCCCGTCGCGCCAGACGCTGCTCTTCTCCGCGACCTTGGACGGTCCGGTCGACGCGCTGATCCGCGACTACCAGCACGACCCGGTGCGCCACGACGTGGAGCTCGCCGACGCCGACCGTGGAGACGTGTCACACCACTTCTGGCGCGTCGAATCCCATGACCGTGTCGCCGTGACGACCGAGGCGGTCAGCGCCAACGGCCCGGCCGTGGTCTTCTGCCGTACGAAGCGTGGTGCGGACCGCCTGTCGGACCGCCTCGCCCGATCAGGCCTGGCATCGGCGGCCATCCACGGCAACCGCAGCCAGAGCCAGCGCGAGCGAGCGCTCGCTGCGTTTCGCGCCGGCCGGCTCGATGCGCTCGTTGCCACGGACATCGCGGCGCGCGGCATCCACGTCGATGCGGTTCCGCTCGTGGTGCACTTCGACCCGCCAACCGACCACACCGACTACGTCCACCGGTCGGGCCGTACCGGTCGCGCGGGTGCTGACGGGATCGTCGTGTCGTTGATCGGGAGCGAGCATCTCGCCGCGACGAAGATCCTGCAGCGAAGGCTCGGGCTTGTGGGCGGAGTGTCGTCGCCCGACATCCCTTCCCTCACCGTCGCCGACGACAGTGCTCGCTTTCGCCAGGGTGAGCCTCGCGTCGCTCCCACGCCCGGTGACCGCGACGGCGCCGCACCGACCCGGCGTGCACCAGGTGAACGGACGGCCCAGGCGAAGCGCTCGTCTCGGTCGCGGAGGCGCCGCGGGCGCTAGCTGCGAGCGGCGCGAGCAACAGGGCCGCTCGCGCATCCCGCCACTCTCGAAGGAGGGAGGGGTGCGCTGGGGAGGCAAGGCGCTGAGGTTGGCGCCTACGCCCGGACCGAGCTCGCGCGCGTCGGCGGCTCCGTACGGTCGGCAGTCGTCGGACCGGGGCTGGGGCTCTCCTCCGGGACGTTCCCGACCAGCTGCTCGGGAACAGGTAGCTCGGGCGCCGGTTCGATGGGAACGTCTTGCTCGGACGCGGGTTCGGCGGCGACCGCCGGCTCGGGTGCGATCTCGGCCGAGGCCGACTCGAGGGTCTGTCCCTTGGGCTCGGGCAGGGCGACCAGGGTGAGGCCGATGCCGACCACCGACACCGCCGCCATGATCCCCATGACCCCGCTGATCCCGACCGAGGCGAGCAGGTGGGGGACGAGCAGGGCCCCGAGGAACGCCCCGGTCTTGCCGGCCGCCGCCGAGATG
>DAHWPS010000138.1:0-20832 GCA_027342785.1 Acidimicrobiaceae bacterium | reverse complement strand
CCAGTCGCTCCTTGCGGCCCCGTCAGCCCAGCCGGCCCTTGTGATCCCGTCAGCCCAGTCGGTCCTTGCGGCCCCGTCGCCCCAGCCGGCCCCGTCGCCCCAGCCGGCCCCGTCGCCCCAGTCGGTCCTTGCGGCCCCGTCAGCCCAATCGGTCCTTGCGGCCCCGTAAGCCCAATCGGTCCTTGCGGTCCCGTCAGCCCAGTCAGTCCTTGCGGCCCCGTCAGCCCAATCGGTCCTTGCGGCCCCGCCGGCCCAGTCGGTCCAGTTGTGCCCTTGGCCGCGACCAGCGCCCAATCCACTGTCAACGTGGCCGTGGGAGCATTGCCCGTGTTTGTTGTGCGAAGTGACACATAGGTGGCACCACCGTCTGACACGGCGTCACCCTTTGTGTAAGTAGTCGTCGCATCGTAGATACCATCCCACTCGATACCTCTCGCCGGTAACGCCGTCATATCGACGACAGGAGAACTGATCTTTGTGGCCCCTTTACTGCCGAAGAATTTGGCAGCGCCGAAAGAGAATACGCCGCCATCCGACCCTACAAGCCAGTAGCCCTTGTCTGTAGACGTCGCAACCATTCCCACGATCGGTTTGTTGGGCGTGATGTGCGACGTCGGCAATGTGCCATAGGACTTCGCGGATCCGAAGGTATATACTTGTCCGTCGGCGGTCACTAGCCAATACCCATCGTTTGTCGGCGCCTTGACCAATGGCTGACTGTCGGAGAGCAACTCGGCATGAAGATTGGGGGCAGAGCTGCTCTGCGTTCCTGCCACACCCGTATAGACAAGCACTACGCCTATTGAGAGCACTGCCACCCCGAAGGTTGCACCCGCCACCCTGAGCTTCCTTCGCTTCATGGTTGTCTCCCCTCTCCACATTACAGCCGCTCAGAGTGGGAGCGTCCGTTGGCGCGTGCCGACGCTATCCTCTCACGAGGGCAGGTAGTCGGCAATGTTGAGCAGCATGTACCGCCCCGCAACGGGGGTGAGTGAGCGGACCGCCGATGATCGGCGTGAAGCGGGGTAAGCCATCTGTAAGTGTCGTTCCCGGCTGGCCTGGGGCCGGCCGGTAGGAGAAGTGCCGTCGTCCGGTGTCCGGTGCCCGGTGTGACTCGTGAACCGCCTGCCCTCCGCGGAGTCTCATGCCCAGGATCTGTCCGTCGGGGGCTGGATGCAGCCACCGACCCTGGCTCGCTGCGATGGCTTGATCAGAAGCATCTCCACCGCTGACGTCATGTCCACGGCGTGGCTCATTGGAGGCGCTTCAATGTGAGCGGACTCTCGCTTCTTCATTCGACACGGCTCCATCGCTGGGTATCGCGAGCAGCCCGAGCGGCTTCACGATCAGCCTCACGAGTGAGAATTGCCTGCCGTTTGTCGTGGAGCTTTCGACCCCGAGCCAGGGCCAGTTGTACTTTCGCTTTGCCATCGTGAAAGTAGAGCGACAAAGGGACCAGCGTGAGGGCGTGCTGCTGGGTCAACCCCATCAGCTCGTCAATCTCGCGCCGGTGCAAGAGAAGTTTCCTGCGGCGGTCGGGGTCGTGGGCGCCGAACCCCGTAGCGAACTGCCATGGTGGAATGTGGACCCCAAAAAGCCACACCTCACCGTCCGAGACCCGGGCGTAGGAATCGGCAAGCTGGGCTTTGCCTTCCCTGAGTGATTTGACCTCACTACCCTGCAGCACGATCCCGCACTCATAGGTGGAGAGAACGTCGTAGTCGTGGCGAGCACGTCGGTTCGACGCGACAACGCGATCGCCCGAACTTCCTTTAGCTTCGCGCGACGCAGTCCGTTTGGCGATGGTCTTCTTGGCGCGTGCCACGCCACTGAAGGCTACTGGGACCGCTTGTGCAGGGGTGCAGGGGTGCAGGGGTGCTCAGCATTCTCCACGTACGCGCACTTGCGGGACTCCATTCGGCAGCACTGGACCACCACGGGGTGAATGCACCAGATTCAGCAGCCGGGTTGAGAACGGCTGCCAGCTATCCGCTGCACGACGCGGAGGTCTCCCCGAGCGACAGGGTATCGGCCGGCCGAGCCTCCGTCATCGGTACTGTCACCTTCCCCGTGGTAGTGGTCCTCGCCGGAATTGCATGATCGCCATGGACCGTCACCATGCCGACGACCCGGCCTCGCGAACGCACCGTGATCGAGCAGAGGGGTACCACTGCGTTGCCCGACGTGTTGCTCACCGAGAGAATAACCTGGACTGTGCGGACCGACACCGCACTGCCGGAGCCGCCTGGAACGGGCGAGCCACCGTTGCCCATGGGAATGATCTCGCGAACAACGGTCGGCAATGGTGTACCGGTCGTAGTACCCGAGCCTCCAATCGCGAGCTCGATGGTGGTGCCGATCGACGCGACGACCAGGGCGGCAACGACGACGATCCCCACGACGCGCACCCCACCAGAACGGCGCCGCGAGCGAGATGCAACCCATGCGTCGAGGCTGGGATCGTCGAAATCGGGGTCCGCAAAACCGGGTTCCTCGACTTGCCCTGCTTCTGGGTTGCCGAGATAGTCGGCCCTCCCGTGCCCAAGATCTTGGACACCGTCGGCATCCTCGTGTGTTGTGGCATCCACCTCGTTCCCACCGGCCGGTACGTCGGAGGCTTCGGGTGGAAGAGCCATGCCACGGATCGGGGGAATCTCTTGTCCGGTTGGCGTTCCGGACCATCCGGGCTCGGGGACGTCGCCTGTGTGAGGTGGCTCGAATGTCACGACGCGACCCTACTGCGACGACGGCCTGCAGCAACCTCTCACGGCACGCTCACCGCAAGCTGCCAGAGGCAACAGGCGCAGCCCACCACGTCGCACCCCGCTCGCTTCTCAACGGCCTAGCCTGGCGCGATGACCCACCCCCAGCGACTCGGTTTGACGGTGGCGGATTCGACTCCGCAAATTCCCCCGACCGCCGGCCCGCCTCGGGGGGCACCCAACATCGTCGCCATCGTCCTCGACGACACTGGGTTCGCCCAGCTCGGATGCTTCGGGTCCGATATCGCAACGCCAAACGTGGACCGACTCGCGGCCTCCGGCCTTCGCTACAACCGGTTCCACGTCACTTCCTTGTGCTCCCCCACCCGGGCATCTTTTCTGACCGGACGCAATCATCACGCCGTGGGGATGGGGTTCTTGGCCGACATCCCGCTCGCCTACCCCGGGTACACGGCCCGGCGCCCGCTCAGCGCGGCAACGCTGCCGAGGATCCTGCGCGACGCCGGCTACAGCACGCTTGCCGTCGGGAAGTGGCATCTCACGCCTCGCTTCGAACGTTCGGCCGCGGGACCATTCGACCGCTGGCCGCTCGGATGGGGGTTCGAGCGCTACTACGGGTTCCTCCAGGGGGACGCCAACCACTGGGCGCCCAACCTCGTCTCGGACAACCACTACGTCGATCCACCTGCCCGGCACGAAGACGGCTACCACTTGAGTGAAGATCTGGCCGAGACGGCCATCCGGTTCGTGCTCGACCAGCAGCAGGCAGCGCCCGGCAAGCCGTTCTTCCTCTACTTCGCCCTGGGCGCGATGCATGCACCCCACCACGTGGCACCCGAGTGGGTCGAGCCCTATCGAGGGAAGTTCGACCACGGGTGGGATGCATGGCGCGAGGAGATCTTCGCTCGGCAGCTCACTTCGGGAATCGTCCCTCCAGGCACGGTGCTTACTCCACGCCCCGAGTGGGTGGACGCGTGGAACGCCCTCGGCGAACCGGAACGACGGATGCACGCTCGCCAGCAAGAGGTGTTCGCCGGGTTCTTGACCCACACCGACGCCCAGATCGGCCGAGTCGTCGATGCCCTCACCCGCTTCGGGCTCCTCGACGACACCGTCATCCTGCTCTTCTCGGACAACGGTGCGAGCGCGGAGGGCGGCCGTACAGGCAGCGTGAACGAGCATCGCTTCACTGCTCGGATCCCGGAGTCCGCGGAGGACAACCTCGCCGCGATCGACGAGTGGGGAGGTCCTCGTACCTACAACCACTACTCCTGGGCGTGGGCATGGGCAGGCAATACCCCCCTTCGTCTCTGGAAGCGCTATACGTGGCTCGGGGGGACCCGGACCCCGCTCGTGGTGCACTGGCCTCGTGGGATAGCGGCGCGCGGAGAGACCAGGTCGCAGTTCGCCCATGTCATCGATCTCATGCCGACGGTGCTGGACGTCGTCGGTCTCACCGCGCCTTTGACCGTCGACGGCGTCACGCAACAGCGCATCGACGGTGCCAGCCTCCGGCCGACGTTCGACGACGGGAATGCTCCAGATCCAAGAGTGACCCAGTACTTCGAGATGCTGGGTTCACGATCGATCTTCCATGACGGATGGAAGGCCACGACCGACCACATCTCGACCGGCGTGCTCGACGAGGAGCGGATGGCAGTTGGGAGCCGGAGTTTCGACGACGACCACTGGGGCCTCTTCGACCTCCGGCACGATTTCTCGGAGTCCACGGATGTCGCGAACGAGCACCCCGAGCTGGTCAAGCGGCTCATCGAGCTTTGGATGGCCGAAGCCGGGAGCAACCAGGTGCTCCCCGTGGACGACTCGCTGGCCAATCGCCTGGGCGCCCTCATTCCTCCACTCTGGCCCCCCGGAGTGGACCGGACCTTCGTACCTGGCGGAGGTCCGGTGTCGGACGAGTCGGTGCCGATGCTCTTCGGAGGATTTCGCATCACCGCCGATGTCGACTCGCCCGGCGACGAGGCGGCCGGGATCTTGTGCGCCTTGGGCGATCTGCACGGTGGGTTCGCCCTCTTCGTGGACCACGGCCGGTTGGTGTTCACGTTCAGCCGGGCCGGTGATCGATTGGAGGTCGTCGCCGACACCGCGATCCCCTCCGGCCGTGTGGCGCTCGCTGTCACATATGCACCTGGCCGTGCCCCCCAGCGCGTGGGAACGTTCCACCTGTACCACGGAGACACCCAGGTTGGCAGCATCGACGTCCCTGGAATGCTTCCGATCGCCATCCAGCACGGCGGTGCCGGGCTGCGCCTGGGGTTCGACTCCGGTCTGCCGGTGTCCGACAGGTACACCCCCCCATTCCCTTGGAACGGCATGCTGCGCTCGGTGCGCTTCCAGACCGCCGGAGCGCGCCCGGACCCCAACGAAGAGATCCGAGCCGCGCTCCATAGCGACTGAGCCGTCGCCGGCCGGCGCGTCAGCGACGAGCTGCTGCCAAGAGCTCGTCTGGGGTGACGGCACCGGGTTGCGCACCAACGCGCACCATCTGGTGAGCCCGGGCCTGGAGGAGGGTGTTCACCGGGGTTGGGATCCCATGGATGCGACCGAGCACGACGATCTCACCGTTGAGGTAGTCGACCTCCACCGAGCTGGTGCCCCGCACCACGCTCTGCCAGGACGACCCCCCGCTCCACTCTCCGCTGGCCGTTGCCGAGAGCGCTCGACCGTCGCCGAAAAGCAGCTTGCCCCGCCGAGCTCGGTCCTCCTCTACGGACGCCACGTCGATTCCGGCTGCTGCCAGCACCGCCTCGCCTTCGGCCTGCGCTTCTCGGGCGACCTGGCTCCCCCGGCCCGCCGCCCCGCACAATGCCTCGACGGCGTTCACGAGGTTGTGCACCAGCTTGCGGTACTTCCATCTCATGATGTCGGGACGAGCCACGGAGTCGAAAGAAGCCCCGCTCAGGACCTCGGCAACGGCCTCGGACGTGGGATCGACTCCCGACGGGTACCGACCGAGGTCCATCAGACCGGAGACCGGCGTGAAGTGGACCTGGACCACGCCCGCTCGCAGGTGGGTCGCAGCGCAGACCACGCACATTCCGTACGTGTGCTCAAAGCGCCGCAGGACCCTCCGTTCGTTCTCCACGCCGTTCTGTGCACAAACGATCGGCGTGCTCGCCGGTGCGACTCCCGCGAGGTGTTCCAGCGCGCCGTCGGTATCCTGACCCTTGACCGCAAGGAGCACGACGGCCGGTTCGTCCCAGTCCAGCTCGGTCGGATCACCGACAGCCCGGATCGAAAGGCGTTCGGTGCCTTCGGGGGACTCGAGCACCAGACCGCCGCTCGCGACCGCTTCCAGATGGGCGCCGCGAGCAATGAGCTCCACCTGGTGACCGGCTTGGTGGAGGCGGGCCCCGACCACGCCACCAATGGCGCCGGCGCCGTAGATCACGAACCGCATCGCCCGATGCTGCCACATCCGCCCACCCGCGCCCACGACCCGCGCCCACCCGCGCCCGCGACCCGCGCCCACCCGCGCCCACGACCCGCGCCCGCCCGTGCTCACCACATGCGCCCACGACCCGCGCCCGCCCGTGCCAAGCTGAGAACGTGTCCGGTCCCGGCCCCGCCAGCGCCCTGCGCAAAGCCGCCCACCTGTCACAAGCCGGCATCGGGCTCCCCCTCCGTCTTCCGCTGGCCGCGCTCGCAGTCGTGGCAGAACCGGTTCGAGCACAGGTCGGCCATGAGGTCCGGCATGCCTTGGGCCTTCGTGGGCAGCCTGAACCTCCGGTCGAAGATCCGGCGCGGGCCTTCCTCCCGCCCGGCGGCGTGGCCCGGCGGGTGCACGGCGACCTCCCGTCCATGGTGATCGGGGGACTGAGCGCGCTCCTGCTCCAGACCCTCCACCCACTGGCGATGGCCGGGGTGGCCGAGCATTCGAATTACGCCGAGGACCCGGTCGGCCGCCTGCGCAGGACGGCAACGTTCGTCGGCACCACGTCGTTCGGCTCCACCGACGACGCGCACAGGGCCATCGAGCATGTCCGCCGGATCCACCAGCGGGTGCACGGGATCTCCCCCGACGGCCGGCCCTATGCCGCGGACGATCCCGAGCTCGTCACGTGGGTCCACGTCGCCGAGATGACCAGCTTTCTCGCCTCGTCGCTCCGCTACGGCCCCACCCGCATCACCGACGCCGACGCCGACGCATACTTTGCCGAGTCGGCGCCGGTCGCCTACGCACTCGGAGCGCGATGGGTCCCCACCTCGCGTGACGAGGTTGCTGCGTACTTCCTTCGCGTGAGACCTGAGCTCTACGCCGGCCCACAGGCCATGGCGGCTCGGGACTTCCTCCTGAGGGGTGTCGCCTCTCGACCCGCCGACCGGGCCGTCCACGTCCTCATCGCCGCCGCGGCGGTCGGTCTGCTGCCGCGTTGGGCTCGTTCCCAGCTTTCACTCCCCGAGATCCCGTTGCTCGACGCTGCCATGGTGGTGCCGGCCGTCCGGGCGTTCTGCGCCGGGCTGCGCTGGGCCGCCCCTCCACCGGGCTCCGAGAGGATGAGGAAGGCCACGTCTCTTCGTGCAGACCACGGCGCGGTGGCTGGCGTCCAACCGCCGGACTAGACGCCCGGCGTGATGCCCCAGCGTCCGGTCCACTCCTGGCCCGGCGCGAGCACGATGAGGTCCCGACCCGAGCGCAAGGCGTCCGGAGGGCAGGTCATAGGCTCGATGGCGACGGAGGTGCGACGCTCTGCCTCGTCGTCGAGCGTGTCGCCGGTGTAGCACATGAGGTACTTGAAGTTCTCGTCGGCCCACAGCGATACCGACCGGCCGGCCCCCGGAGCGCGCAGGGTCGCGGTGGCGACCCCGCCGTCGGGACGCGCGAGCCCGGTGAACGCCGTGTCCAGGCGAGTCGGTCCGATGACCCGCCCGGCGCTGAAGTCGTACTCGGTCCCGGCGACCGGCTGCACCTCTCCGGTTGGCAGCGCCCTGCTGTCGAGCACGAGACGCCGGCTCGCCGGCAACGCGAGCGAGACCGTGTCGATCCGTTCGCTCCCGACGGTCAGGTACGGATGGAATCCCAGGCCGAACGGCAGGGTCGCGTCACCGGGGTTCCCCGCGGTGGTGGTGATGGTCAGCCCGTCGCGCCCGAGTCGGTACTCGATCCGCAGATCGAGCCGGAACGGGTACCCCGGGGTGGGGTACACCCGGCACGCCACGGCGACGACGTTCTGCGCGTGCGCCTCCAGCCGCCACGGCAACCAGCGGACCAGCCCGTGGATCGCGTTGCCTCGTTCGGGCTCGTCGAGGGCCGCCTTCGCGCTCCGCCCGCCGAACTCGTAGCGGCCGTCCCCGAGCCGGTTGGGCCAGGGCGCCAGCACTTGCCCCCGACCGCTGTGCGACCACTGCTCGGGACCGAACCCGTCGATGACCTCGTGCTCCCCGACCCGGTACGAGCGGAGAGTGGCCCCGACTTCGGTGACGACCACTTCTTGGCTGCCATGGCCGATCACCCACTGGGTGCCGGTTGCCGGCTCGCCCGGGCTCGGTACGGGTTCCGGCGCTCGGCCGTCGGTAGGCAAGGGAGCGATCATGGCGTGTCCTCGATCCGGTCCAGGGGCGCCCGTCCGGTCGGTCATGGCGCCGGCGGTATCGTACTTGCGCGTGCGCATCCTGGTGACCAACGACGACGGGGTGCATGCATCCGGCCTGGCGGCTCTCGCCCGCTCCTTGGCCGCCTGGGCAGCCGGCGGCGGCGAGGACCGCCAAGTGGTCGTGGTCGCCCCCCTGGAGAACCACAGCGGTGCATCGGCCGCGGTTGGCACGGTCTACGAGCGTGACTCCATCGCATACCGCAAGGTCGTGATCGAGGGGGCCGAAGCCATCCCGACCTACGGTCTCGACGCGTCGCCGGCGCTCTCGGTGATCGTCGGTGCCCTGGGCGCTTTCGGACCTCGGCCGGACATCGTGGTCTCGGGGATCAACGCGGGTGTGAACGTCGGCCGGTCGGTGCTGCACTCGGGCACCGTCGGTGCGGTCCTCACGGGTGCCCAGCTCGGTCTGAACGGCCTGGCCGTCTCGTTGCGCTCGGGAGGCGTCGTGAACCACTGGGAGACCGCTGCCGATCTCGCGGTCGGGCTCGTCGAAGCGCTGGACGAGGCGCCGGCCGGGACCGTGTGGAACTTGAACGTCCCGTCGCTGGCTCCCGAGGAGCTCCTCGGGTTACGCCTCGGACGGATCAGCAACGCCGGGATCATCAAGTCGGCCAGCGAGACCGTCCGTGTCGAGCCGGACCACCCGTCCGGGGACGGCGCGATCCGCCTCACGCTCGGCGCGGCAGTGCCGTCGCTTGGCGACGTACGGGACGAGGCGCCCGAGGACGACGGGGCACTGGTGGCCGCCGGCTACGCCTCGCTGACCCCGATCGTGGGTGTCCGGGCGGACACGTCCGCGGAGGCTCAGGCCCTGGTCACCACGGTCCTGGCCGGGCTCGAGCCTCGCCGCTAGCATCTCGAGAGACAAGGGGGGCGCGGTGGCGTACGGGGGCTACGGAGGCGGCATGTACTCGTGGGGAGGTGGTCCGCCGTCCCCGGCGAGCGGATCCCCCTCGGACCGCGCCATCCGCTGGCTGCAGACCTCGAAAGGCTTCCTCCTGGCCGCGATCGTCCTGGGAGCGATCCTGGTCGCCGACTCGGGTGCGATGGGCTACACGGTGACCTCCGGGGGTCAGGGAGGATCCACCGTCGCCTACTCGGCACCCGATATCCCCGCCACCAACCCGAGCAGCACTCCCACCCTCACACCTGGGTCGACATCATCCACCGCCCCATCGCCCACCACGCCGGGCACCGCTCCCGCCAAGACGCCCGCCACGCTGCCGACCACGCCGGGCACCACGCCGGGCACGACGCCCGCCAAGACGCCCGCCACAACAGCCACAACTCCGGGCAGCACGACATCCAAAGGCACGGGGACGTCGACAACAGGACCCACAACGGTCACAAACGCGCTCCCCCCCGAAGGTTCTCCTCCGTCGCCGATGCCCGCATCGGTGGTGGCCGCGGTCACCGGGATCCCGACCGGCGAGTTCAATGCCATCGGCGTCTCGTTCACACCTCGCCCGGCCGGCCTGCACCTCTTGTCCGGCCAGCCGACTTTCGACGTCACAGGCAAGCCGGGGATCCTGTTCATGGGTGACGAGTGGTGCCCATTCTGCGCGGTCGAGCGATGGGCGATCGTCGCCGCCCTGTCGCGCTTCGGGACCTTTTCGTCGCTGGGGTCGGTGACGTCGAGCAGCAAAGACGTCTACCCTGGGACCCCGTCGTTCTCCTTTGACGGTTCCAGCTACTCGAGCCCGTACATCGGGTTCGAAGAGATCGAATTGGCGAGCACACAGACCGACAGCCAAGGGCAGTACCTGCTGCTGCAGTCGCCCAACGCGACAGAGGCTGCCATCATCGGCCACTACGACAATTCCTCGGTCCTCGGCACAGGGTGGAACACCGGTGCAGTGCCGTTCCTCGACATCGACAACACTGCCATCTTCGCGGGGTCCGCCTTCTCACCCGCGCTCCTCGCAGGACAATCTGCCCAGCAGGTCGCCGCCGGGCTGTCCAACTCGTCGCTCACAGCCACCCGTGCGATCGTCGCGTCCGCCAACGTGATCTCCGCCGAGATCTGCCGAGCCACTGGGCAGCAGCCGGCCTCGGTGTGCAGCAGCCCCGGCGTCACGGCGGTGACACCTACGCAGGGCGCCTGAGGGGGATCGGATCATGACGTCACCGCACCAGATCGAGACGTTCACCAGTGGCACGACCACCGTCTCCTACGAAGTCCACGGCAGCGGCGCACGGACCCTCGTCTATCTGCACGGTCTTCTCCTCGACGCTGCCGTCAACCGCCGCCTGGCACAAAACCTGGCCGCGGCCGGCAATCGGGTCGTCCTCCTCGATCTGCCCGGGCACGGATCGTCGGACAAGCCCCACCAAGCCTCTTCCCACCGGATGGACGCCTACGCCGAGCACGTGGTCGCGCTCCTCGACCATCTCGGCGTCCGGCGAGCAGTGGTGGGCGGGATGTCGCTCGGCGCCGACGTGACGCTCCTGGTGGCGTCGGCCCACCCCGAACGCGTGGCCGGAATGGTGCTCGAGATGCCGGTCCTCGAGCAGGCGACGCCGTATGCCGCGATGTTCTTCACTCCCCTTTTGGCCGCGACCCACTACCTCACCCCGCTCCTGCGTCGGGTATCACGATTGGCGAACCGGGTCCCCCGCCACCGGCTGGGCCTCTTGGACCAGGTGTACGGTGCAGTGATCCTCGATCCCGAGGACATCGTGGCCGTCCTCCACGGGATCCTCGTCGGCCCGGTGGCCCCGACCATCGAGGAGCGGGCGGCGATCGATGCTCCCGCGCTCGTGATCGGTCACAGAGCCGACTGGCTGCACCCCCTCGGTGATGCCGGCCGGCTCGCTCACCAGCTCCCCAACGCCCGCCTCCTCGAAGCACACTCGATCTTCGAGCTCCGAGTGCGACCAGCGAGGATCACGGCCGAGATCGCCGCCTTTCTCGACACGACCTGGTCCGCTGAAGCTCGAGAGCGCCGAGCCGGCTGAACGGCCACCTGCTCAGCCTTCCGGATCGATACGCGAGGAACGAGCCCGCTTCACCTCTGACCGGTGGTGCTTGCTCTGCAGTCGCCGCTCGGCCGCCCCCCGCGTCGGTGCGGTGGGCCGGCGCGGGGCATCCACCCGCAGGGCGCGCGCCAGGCGGACCGCCAGGCGCTCGGCGGCGATCCTGCGGTTCTGCGCCTGCGAACGTTCGTCGGCCGAGCTCGCTCGGACGACCGGCCCCAGCCGGTCGAGCAGCCTGGAGCGCTGGCGCGGCCCGAGCGCCGTCGACCCCATGACGTCGAAGCGAACCTCGACCCGGCTCTGAGTCCGATTGGCGTGCTGGCCCCCGGGCCCACCCGGGGTGCTCACCCGCCATGCCAGCTCGGACATGGGGATCGAGAGGCTCGGCGTCACTCGGAGGCGACGGGGCGGTCCATGGGCCGGCATCGCCTCGAGGTGTCCGGTCGGCGATGATCGGGGCATTCCACGATCGTAGGCGGACGGTTCGAGGCGGTGCCGCGTGTCGTGCGCGTGGCTACTACGCTCCGCTCATGCGCCATCGGCACTTGGGACGAACGGGGATGATGGTCTCGGCCCTCTCCTACGGCAACTGGATCACCCACGGCGGGCAAGTCGAGGAGGACGCGGCCCGCGCATGCGTCAAGGCGGCGCTCGATGCCGGGATCACGACGTTTGACACTGCCGACGTCTACGCCATCGGGGCCGCCGAGGACGTGCTCGGTCGGGCACTCGAAGGCATACGGCGCGACTCCATCGAGATCTTCACCAAGGTCTACTGGCCGACGGGACCCAATCCGAACAACCGCGGCCTGTCGCGCAAGCACATCATCGAGTCGCTCCATGCGTCGTTGACGCGGCTGCGCACCGACCACGTCGACCTCCTCCAGGCGCACCGGTTCGACTACGAGACGCCGCTCGAAGAGACGCTCCGAGCGTTCGACGACCTTGTTCGCCAGGGCAAGGTCCACTATGTCGGCGTCTCGGAATGGACCGCCGAGCAGATCGCCGAGGCACTGCGGATCGCCGACGACATGGGGTTCGACCGCCTCGTGTCGAACCAGCCGCAGTACTCCCTGCTGTGGAGGGTGATCGAGGCCGAAGTGGTTCCCCTGTGCGAGAGAGAGGGCATCGGCCAGATCGTGTGGTCGCCTCTGGCCCAAGGAGTCCTCACCGGGAAGTACCTTCCCGGTGAGCCGCCGCCAGAGGGCTCGCGGGCGACCTCCAAGGACGGGGTCGAATTCATCGAGTGGCTGCTCCGCGACGAAGTGCTCGAGCCGGTCCAGGCGTTCGCCAAGCTCGCCCGGGACGCTGGGTACACCCCGGCGGCCGTCGCCCTCGCATGGGTCCTCCGGAACCCGAACGTGTCGAGCGCCATCATCGGCGCGACCCGTCCAGAACAGGTGGAGGAGAACGTGAAAGCCGTCGACGTGGAGCTGGACGCCGATCTGCTCGCGGCCATCGACAAGGTGCTCGAGCCCGCCATTCTCCGAGACCCGGCGTTCACGACGAGCCCGAAGACCCGTCCCTGATCGGGGGCGTTCCTCCGCTCAGAACCGCGAGCGGAACGAGGTCAGCGCGAGGGTGGAGTGCGATCGGTGCTCCTCCAGGACACGGCGGTACCCGGTGTGGCTGATCAGCCAGCCTTCGCCGGCTTGGACGTAGGTGTCGAAGTAAAAGGCGGTCCCCGAGATCTCCACGTCGTAGGCCGGAACGATCACCCGGTCCTGGAGGTACCAGGTCCCTTCGGCGCTCGCTTCGCCAGTGGCGCTGATCTCGGGATGGTGGCACTGGTGCTGGGTGACGATCCTTGGATCGCCCAGTGCATCGGTCAAGAAGCCCACGATCGCCTCCCGGCCGGCGAGCTCGCGCCGGCCGTCCTCGTAGGAGGCGGTGCAGTCCTCGGTGAGCAACCGTCCCAGCTCTTCGAACTCTTTCAGGTCGAGCAGGCGGAGATAGGCGTACTTCACCGCCTTCACCGCTTCCAGCGATTCCAAGGAGAGGGAGGTCGCCCGGGAGGCCACCCGGACACGCTATCGCTCGCGCTCTTCCCGGTCTCGCTCAAGCACCGGTCTCGGTCCTTCTACACTTGGCCGGCGTGACCGTCGACCGGGGTCCGGGCAATGGGTCTGGCACCGCCGGTCTCGCCGACGCCGCGTCCGTCTACGCTCCTGGGCTCTTCGACGGCCGGGTCGCCGTCGTGACGGGCGGGGGCACGGGCCTCGGCAGGGAGACGGCCACCGCGTTCGCCCGCTTGGGCGCCGCCGTGGTCGTCGCCGGCCGCCGAGCCGATCTCCTCGAGGAGACCTGCGCCGAGATCGAAGCTCTGGGACGCCGATCACTCGCCGTGCCCACCAACATCCGCGATGTCGACCAGGTGGGCTCCCTCCACGAGCGCGTCTACGGCGAGTTGGGGCGGGTCGACTTCCTGGTGAACAACGCCGGGGGGCAGTTCCCCGCACTGCCCTCGCAGATCACCGACAACGGCTGGCGGGCCGTGGTGGACTTGAACCTCAACGGCACGTGGAACGTGACGAGCCGATTCATGAAGTCGATGGCCGAAACCGGCTTCGGCACCATCGTCAACGTGGTGCATATCTTCTCCTTCGAACGCGGTGCACCCCTGTTCGCCCACTCCGGCGCCGCTCGGGCCGGCGTGGTCAACCTCACCCGGACCCTGGCGCCGTACCTCATCGCCCACGGGGTCACGATCAACGCCCTGGCTCCGGGGATCTTCTCGACGCCCGGCATGGTCGAGTCCGAGCTCGACGCCATCGGACGCAGCGAGGAGGATTTCACCCAAGAGATGCAATCCGAACGGACGGCCGCGAGGATGGGCACGACGGCCGAGATGGCCGCGATCATCCTGTTCCTGTGCTCGCCGGCAGCACGCTACATGACCGGCGCGGTCGTCGTCGTCGACGGCGGCGCTTCCCAGAGCAACTGGCCCGAGGTCTTTGCCCCCGGGGATTTCTGACCCGACGGAACATCGGCAGTCTCTCAGGCGTTTGAGCCACTATGGAAAAAGATCCCAAGGTGTGGCTGCGTGAACTTCGCAGATCGCACGATCTGCTGAGCAAGTTCGCTGAGACGCTGGGTCCCGACGACGTCCGCCGGACGTCCTACTGCGACGAGTGGTCCGTGGCTCAAGTCCTGTCGCACCTGGGCAGCGGCGCCGAGATCTTCTCGTTGATCCTCGCGGCGGCGCTGTCGGGCAGCGAGCCCCCGGACCGGGAAGGCTTCCAGGCCGTATGGGATCGCTGGGATGCCAAGGATCCCGACCGCCAGCGGATCGACTTCCAGGCCTCGGACGCTGCGCTCCTCGACGCCCTGGAGTCCATCGAGGACCAGCTCGGCTCCATCGAGATCACTGCGATGGGCAGGCAGATGGACATGGCGGAGTTCCTGGGGATGCGCCTCGGGGAGCACGCGCTCCACGCCTGGGACGTCGCCGTCACGTTCGACCCTGCTGCGGTGGTCGACGCCCCTGCCGTGGAGCTCCTCATCGACCGCATCCCCGCGCTCGGCCCGGCCCTCGGGCGCCCGGCAACTGACGTCGCCGGAGCCCCCCAGCGGGTGGTCGTGGCGACCGTCGATCCGATCCGTGCCTACACCTTCGACATCGGGGCCGCGGTGACCGTTGCCGAAGTCGCCCGAGACGCTGACTCGGAACCGACCCGGGCAGATCTCCGCTTGCCGGCCGAAGCACTGCTCAGGTTGGTGTACGGACGGCTCGACGCCGGCCACGCGCCACCGCTCGACCCGGTCGACGACGCCAGATCGGCGACTGCGATCGTCGATATGCTCCGGGCCACCTACCCGGGCTTCTGAGCGTGGCGCCACCGCGTGGTCGTGACGCGCGTCATGTGGCCCTGCTGCGGGGGGTGAACGTCGGGGGCAAGAACCGGGTTCCAATGGACGAGCTCCGGCTCTTGTTCGAGTCCCTGGGCTGTACCGACGTGACCACGTACGTGCAGAGCGGCAACGTCGTGTTCTCTCGTCCCGAGCTGCCGTCGACGGCTGATCTGGCCGAAGCCATCCGCCGCACCTTCGGCATATCGTCCAGCATCGTGCTCCGCGATCGGCGCTCCCTCGAACAGATCGTGGCCGGCAATCCGTTCCCCGGCGCCGACCCGGTGACCGTCCACATCGGCTTCATGGACCGCGACACTGGCCCTGACGCAGGCCGTGACCTCGGCCTCGACCCCGATCTCCGTGCGCCGGAACGCTTCGTGCTCCGCGAGTCCGAGGTGTACCTCCACCTCCCCCAAGGAATGGGCCGAGCCAAGTTGCCCGCATTGCTCGACCGGCGCCTGCCCGCTCCGGTCACGTACCGCAACTGGAGCACGGTGACCAAGTTGCTCGAGCTGACCGGCGGATGCGCAGACCCCCTGCACCCCGGATCGTGATCTTCGGTCGTCGGGACACGCCCCCTATAGTTTGAGAGCACGGTGCAAGAAGGCGGGGGCCGGCACCGCAGGGGGTGGGGAGATGGCCGACGGTGCTGGATTCGCGGCCGGCACACACGCAAGTGCCCACTCCTGGCCGCCTCGGTACCCCACCACGCCCTCCGAGGACCACTCCCCCGGGTGGTACCCCGATCCCTGGAGAGTCGCCGCCTTTCGTTTCTGGGACGGCCGAGCCTGGACCAGGCACGTGTCTTCACGTCACAGGAGCATGCTCGTCGCCAAGGTCTCCCGGATCAGCTTCATCGTGGGGGCAGTCTTCTCCGGCATCTTCCTGTCGTTTTGGATCATGGCCCTTCCCCTGATCGTGCTGGAGTCGGCCGACGACGGCTGCTTCGCCTCCAATCTCTCGCGCGTGTGGCTGCCGAACGCCACGTTGTTCTTCGTCGCCACTGTGGCATGCGTGGTCTTCGCCGCCATCGGCGTCGCGTACCGGTCGCGCTGGTGGATCCTCTTGCCGGCGTCGTGCGTGACTGCCGCCGTCGTCTGCATGCTCACGGTGTCACCGCTCCCGGGCTGCGGCTGACACCGGCCGTGCGCCGGCAACCTCGCACCGCCATTTCACATGCGAGGTCCCCTGCCGATCCCGGTACCGATCCCAAATTTGATGAACCGGGAACCGGGGACAGATGGCACTTGGTGCAACCTCTCGTCAGGAGCAGCCGCTGGTGGAACCGCAGCTCGGG
Source organism: Acidimicrobiaceae bacterium (assembly GCA_027342785.1). Lineage (GTDB taxonomy): Bacteria > Actinomycetota > Acidimicrobiia > Acidimicrobiales > RAAP-2 > JAJYWF01. The sequence continues at coordinate 4,369 of DAHWPS010000138.1, read as the reverse complement.
CACACGTAGCACGATCCGGAGCGCTGCATGACGTTCCCGCAGCTGTAGCAGAACGGCGCATCGCGCTGCTCGGCTCGGGCGAGCGTGCCGGCAGGACCGCTGGTGGATGCCACCCCGCCGGTCGGCTGGGCAGTGGCCGGCGTCCCGGACGCCCGCGCTGCGGCTCCCCCGCCGAGGTCCACTGCGTCGGGGACCACCGGTCCGTCGTCGACCAGCCCGTGTGACGGGGTCGCACTCTCCTCGACGCCGGGCAACGTGGGCTGGATCCGCTCCGAGACCGAGAGAACGCCGAGCTCCAGGCGCTCCTCGTAACTCAGGTAGTCGAGCGCCATCCGCCGAAAGATGTAGTCGACCAGGCTGGTCGCGATCCGCAGTTCGGGGTCGTCGGTGATGCCGGCCGGCTCGAACTTCATGTTGGAGTACTTGCGCACGTAGGTGGCAAGGGGAACCCCATGCTGGAGACCCAGGCTGATCGAGATGGAGAAGGCGTCCATGATCCCGGCCAAGGTGGATCCCTGCTTGGACACCTTGATGAACACCTCACCCGGGCGGCCGTCCTCGTACTCGCCGACGGTCACGTACCCCTCACAGTCCGCCACGCGAAAGGCACACGTCCGCGAACGGCGGTGCCGGGGCAGCCGCTCTCTCACCGCGCCCACGACAACCGATTCCTGCTTGCGCTCCCGTTCGTGCTCGAGCGCAGCCTCGAGCTCGATGATGCGGGCCGCGAGGGCGCGGTCCTTGGCCTCGGCATCGGACCCGGGAGGCGCCTCGTCCCCGCTCTGGTCCGCTGCACCTTTCGGAGTCGCGGAGAGGGGCTGGGCCACCTTGCAATTGTCACGGTAGATGGCGACCGCCTTGATCCCCAGCTTCCAGGCGTCGATGTGGAGCTGCTCGACGTCCTCGACGGTCACGTCCTCGGGCATGTTGACCGTCTTGCTGATCGCACCACTGATGAATGGCTGGACTGCACCCATCATCCGCACGTGACCCGAGTAGTGGATGGTGTTGTCCCCCATAGAGCACGCGAAGACCGGAAGGTGCTCGGTCGCCAGGTGCGGAGCACCGACGATGCTCTTGTGCTCGTCGATGTACGCCTCGATCTCCTGCACCTGTGGCGTCGTGTAGCCGAGCTGGCGAAGCGCGCGGGGGACGGTCTGGTTCACGATCGACATCGTCCCTCCGCCCACCAGCTTCTTGGTCTTGACCAGGCCGAGGTCGGGCTCCACCCCGGTGGTGTCGCAGTCCATGAGCAGTCCGATCGTCCCGGTCGGCGCGAGGACCGTCGCCTGGGAGTTGCGGACCCCGTACTGCTCGGCCAGCTCGACCGCCTCGTCCCAGGCCTCCTGGCCGGCCGAGAGCAGCTCGGGCGGCACCAGCTCCTCGTCGATCTTCGACGCCTCGGCCTGGTGCATCCGCAGCACGTTCAGCATCGCACCCGCGTTCTCGTGGAAGCCGGAGAACGGTCCCATCCGAGCCGCCGTGCGAGCCGAGACCGCGTAGGCGTACCCGGTCATGAGCGCGGTGACGGCAGCAGCCCATGCCCTCCCCTCGTCCGAGTCGTAGGGCAGGCCGCGCGCCATGAGCATCGCGCCCAAGTTGGCGTAGCCCAGACCAAGCTCACGGAAACGTCGGGAGTTCTCTGCGATCGACGCGGTCGGGTAGTCGGCGTTCCCCACGAGGATCTCTTGCCCGGTGAACATCACGGCCACCGCCGCCTTGAAGGAGTCCACGTCAAAGGTGTCGTCGTCGTTGAGGAACTTCATCAGGTTCAAGCTCGCCAGGTTGCATGCCGAGTTGTCCAGGTGCATGTACTCGCTGCACGGGTTGCTGCCGTTGATGCGGCCGGTCACCGGCGCCGTGTGCCACTTGTTGATCGTGGTGTCGAACTGCATCCCCGGGTCGGCGCACTCCCACGCGGCATGGGCGATCTGGCGGAACAGGTCCCGGGCAGGCACCGTGCGGATCACCGACCCGTCGGTGCGGGCGACGAGGTCCCAGTCCCGCCCCTCCAGCACCGCCTCCATGAACTCGTCGGTCACGCGGACCGAGTTGTTGGCGTTCTGGTACTGCGTCGAATGGCTGTCGGCACCGTCGAGGTCCATGTCGAAGCCGGCGTCGCGCAGGACCCGAGCCTTGCGCTCCTCGATGGCCTTGCACCAGATGAAGTCCTCGATGTCGGGGTGGTCGGCGTCGAGGATGACCATCTTGGCGGCTCGCCTCGTCTTGCCCCCGCTCTTGATCGTCCCGGCCGAGGCATCGGCCCCCCGCATGAAGCTCACCGGTCCCGAGGCCGTGCCACCGCCCTTCAAGTGCTCGTGGGACGAGCGGATCCGGGACAGGTTCACCCCTGCACCCGATCCACCCTTGAAGATCGTTCCTTCCTCGGTGTACCAGTTGAGGATCGAGCTCATCGAGTCCTCCACCGACAGGATGAAGCAGGCGCTGGCCTGCTGCGGCACGCCGTCGACTCCGATGTTGAACCAGACAGGGGAGTTGAACGCGGCTTGCTGGTGGATGATGAGGTGCTTCAGCTCGTCGCTGAAGATCGCCGCCTCCTCTTCGTCGACGAAGTACCCGTCACGTCTCCCCCATGCCGTGATCGTGTCCACCACCCGATCGGCCACCTGCTTGAGGGACCACTCGCGCTCGGGGGTCCCGAGGGTCCCCCGGAAGTACTTCTGGGCCAGGATGTTGGTGGCGTTCACGCTCCAGGACTCGGGCACCTCGACGCCGAGCTGCTCAAACGCCACCGAGCCGTCGCGGTAGTTGACGATGCGCGCGTCGCGGCGCTCCCAGCGCACGGTGTCGTAAGGATGGACACCCTCACGGGTGAAGTGCCGGCGGATGCCGATGCCGGTGTGGTGGGGTGCGATGGCCATAGCTAAAGTGCTCCTTCGTGTGGTGATCCCTGGACGTGCGCCGATGTGCCGTCAGGGGCGGGATCCCTTCTCACCACAACATATTGTGGTGTGACCACCCCCTGGACACGAGATGCTGGGGTCATTACAGCACTGTAGTTACCGAGGTGTCAACACTCTCTCGTTGGAGTCCGGCCAGGTCACGACCCGTTCGCGAAGGTTTGCGCCGGGCACCTGTAGGGACGGGCGGTAACGTGCCCGTCGTGGCCACGCCCGCGGAGGGAGCCTTGGCGACCGGGTCCCGGCCCGGGTACGTGCTCGCCGTCGACGCCGGGACCACCGGGGTCCGCTCCCTCGTCGTCGACAACGCCGGGCGGGTGGTGGACATCGCCTACCGGGAGCTCACCCAGCACTTCCCGCGCCCGGGATGGGTGGAGCACGACCCGGTCGAGATCTGGCAGGCGGTGCAGTCCACGCTGGCCGAGGTCGCAAGCCGCCTCTCGGAGCTCGGGGGCACCGTGGCGGCCATCGGCATCACGAACCAGCGCGAGACGGCACTGGCCTGGGACCGCACGACCGGGACGCCGGTGCACCGAGCCATCGTCTGGCAGGACCGCCGCACCTCGAGCCGCTGCGCCCAGCTCGCGGAAGACGGGTGGCTGCCGACGGTGCGGGAACGGACCGGCCTCGTCCTCGATCCCTACTTCTCGGCGACCAAGTTCGAGTGGCTGCTCGCCAACGCGCCATGCGATGACACCGGCGCGCTGGCACTCGGGACCGTCGACACCTGGATCCTGTGGCACCTCACCGGCGGCGTCTCGTCGGGGGTCTTCGCGACCGATGCCACCAACGCGTCACGCACGATGCTGCTCGACACCGCGACGCTGCGTTGGACACCCGAGCTCTGCGATCTCTTCGGCATCCCGGTCCGCGCCCTCGCCGACGTCCGTCCGAGCTGCGGACGGTTCGGCGTCGCTCATCCCGGCGCCGTGGGCGGGCGCTCGTCGCCGCTGGCCGGCGTGCCGGTGAGCGGCATCGCCGGAGACCAGCAGGCTGCGCTGTTCGGCCAGGCGTGCTTCGACCCGGGAATGGCCAAGGTCACCTACGGCACGGGGAGCTTTGTCCTGGCCAACGTCGGCCCGCTCCGACCAGCCCCACCCGAAGGGCTCCTCACCACCGTGGCCTGGGACCTCGGACGGCACGGCGGCCCCGAGAGACGGGTCGCCTACGCGTTGGAGGGGTCGACGTTCGTCTCGGGTGCCGCCGTCCAGTGGCTTCGCGACGGGCTGGGCCTTCTCGAGCGCGTGCAGGACCTCGGACCGCTGGCCGAGTCGGTCGCCGACGCCGGGGGTGTGATCGTCGTGCCGGCCTTCACCGGCCTCGGCAGCCCGTGGTGGGACCCGCGGGCCCGGGGGACGGTCACCGGGATCACCCGCGGCACCGGGCGCGCTCATCTCGCCCGGGCCACGGTCGAGGCGATGGCCTTCCAGGTCCGCGACATGACCGAC
>DAHWPS010000130.1:0-8955 GCA_027342785.1 Acidimicrobiaceae bacterium | reverse complement strand
TGAGATCGACCTGCACCCCGACGCGGTGTCGAACATCGAGATGGGCTACCTCTACGAAGAGCTCGTCCGGCGCTTCTCCGAGCTCTCCAACGAGACCGCAGGCGAGCACTTCACGCCCCGAGAGGTGATCCGGCTCATGGTGAACCTGCTCTTTGCGACCGACGACGACATCCTGACCGACCCAGGGGTGATCAAGACGCTGTACGACCCGGCGTGCGGGACCGGCGGGATGCTCTCGGTGGCAGAAGACCACTTGCGCTCCCTCAACCCCTCCGCGCGCCTGGAGGTCTTCGGCCAGGAGCTCAACGACGAGACCTACGCGATCTGCCGCTCCGACATGATGCTGAAGGGCCAGGACGCCTCCCACATCGTGTGCGGCAACTCCTTTTCCGACGACGGCCACAAGGGCGCCACCTTCGACTACATGCTCGCCAACCCCCCCTTCGGGGTCGAGTGGAAGAAGGTGGAAGACACCGTCCGAGCCGAGCACGAGACCCGGGGCTTCGCCGGGCGCTTCGGGGCAGGGCTGCCACGGATCAACGACGGGAGCTTCCTCTTCCTCTGCCACATGCTCTCCAAGATGAAGCCGGCCGAGGAAGGTGGGAGCCGGCTCGCCATCGTGTTCAACGGTTCGCCGCTGTTCTCGGGGGCTGCCGGCTCCGGTGAGTCGGAGATCCGGCGCTGGATCATCGAGAACGACTGGCTCGAAGCCATCGTCGCCCTGCCCGACCAGCTCTTCTACAACACCGGGATCTCCACCTACTTCTGGGTGCTCACCAACAGAAAGCGCCCCGAGCGCCGTGGCAAGGTGCAGCTCATCGACGCCCGGGAGTCCTGGGTGAAGATGCGCAAGTCCCTCGGGGACAAGCGAAAGGAGATCTCGGCCCACCAGATCGCCCAGATCACCCGTCTCTACGCCGACTTCACCGACGGCGAGCGGGTCAAGATCCTCTCCAACGAGTCCTTCGGTTTCCAGCGCATCACCGTCGAACGCCCGCTCCGGCTCCGCTGGGAGGTCACCGCCGAGACCGCCGAACACCTCGCCGCCACCAAGCAGTGGGCCAAGCTCACCCCCGACCAACAGCACGACCTCACCACCAGGCTCTCCGAGCTGGTCGGCGTCTCGACCACCGAACGCTCCGTCATGGCGACCAAGCTCGGACCGCTGCCCAAGGCGATTGAGAAGCAGACCTGGGACACCCTCGCTGTCAGCGACCCGCAAGCACCGATCCTCACCAACCGCAAAGGCGAGCCCGAAGCTGACGCCGATCTGCGCGACAACGAGAACGTCCCCCTGCCGTCCATCCCCGTCACCTGGGAAGCCGATCCGACCGAACGCCTGGCGAGCATCGAGTACCGAAGCGCGGTCGAGGACTACATGGCGGAAGAGGTCCTGCCGTATGTCCCTGACGCCTGGGTCGATCACACCAAGACGAAGATCGGCTACGAGATCCCCCTCACCCGCCACTTCTACAAGTACGTCCCACCCCGCCCCCTCACCGAGATCGACGCGGAGATCAAGGCGCTCGAGGCAGAGATCCAAGCGCTGCTGCGTGAGGTGACCGAGTGACCGTCCGGCTCAAGGAGACCGCGGACCTCGTGACCTCCTGTGTCGCATTGGAGGCGCGTCCGTTCGTTGCATTGGAGCACCTCGAAGGTGGGACGGGTCGCCTCGTCGCAGACGTTGAGTTACCCGAGCGCACGGCACCAGAGGCTGGAGCTGCCTCCGTCGAGCCCGGCGACGTGCTCTTCGGCAAGCTTCGGCCGTATCTGGCGAAAACGTGGCTCGCCGATAGGCCGTTGTTCGCCTCGACGGAGCTTCTCTGCCTTCGCCCGCGTGCTGGTGTTGACAGCCGCTGGCTGGCTTACGTTGTAACCAGCAATCCCGTGGTGGAATGGGCAGTAGCAACCTCTGACGGTACGAAGATGCCGCGGACGAGCTGGGAGAAGCTCGCCGAGTATCGGATACAGATTCCGCCGATCGGTGACCAGCGCGCCATCGCCGACTACCTCGACCGGGAGACCGCCCGCATCGACGCGCTCATCGAGAAGAAGCAGCGAATACTGGCCCTTCTTGAAGAGAAGTTCCTGGAAACGGTGCGGAATCTGGTGACGGGCGGAATGTCCCTCGATGACCCGTTGAACATCCGTAAGAATGAGCTTGTCAGAACAGGCTGGGCACCAGTGAAGCTGGCACAGGACTTTAGATTCGGTTCTGGAACTACGCCGACCGCTGGAGAGGAGCGCTACTACGGAGGGGCGACCCCTTGGATCGTTACTGGTGATCTACGCGATGGCCTCCTCGAAACAGTACCGGGATCGGTGACCCCTGAGGCGCTTGTGGATTTCAGCGCTCTTCGAGTTCATCCTGCCGACGCACTGATTGTCGCCATGTACGGCGCAACCGTTGGTCGGCTGGCCATCACCGCTTTCCCCGCTGCGGTCAATCAGGCCTGTTGTGTGATGCATTCTGGCGTGCGGCTCAGGACTTGGTTTGTCTTCTACTACTTGCTTTCGCATCGCCAGGTCCTCATGGAGCGCGCAGTCGGTGCGGGACAACCGAATATCAGCCAAGAGATACTGCGGTCACTACGCCTCGTGGCGCCGGATCTGGCAGCGCAAGACCGCATCGTCTCGGTACTGGACGGTATGCGTAGCCGCTTAGTTCAGCTGAGCTCCAGGACTCGGAGTCAGCTCGACTTGCTCGCAGAGCATCGACAAGCACTCGTCACCACGGCCGTCACGGGAGAGCCGGACCTTTCTGTGGTGGCGGCATGAAGGTCGACGAGCGAAGCTTCGAGGAGAGCATTGAGGCCGCGCTGCTGGCCAGCGGCTACCTCAAGTCAGTGCCGTCTCAATTTGATCCGGCGCTGGGGATCGACACGGCCGAGCTGTTCGCGTTCATCGGCGCGACGCAGATCATCGAGTGGGAGAAGCTCCTCGGACGCTACGGCAACGACCCGGACGCCGCCCAGCGAGGTTTCGCCAAGCGCCTGGCGTCAGAGCTCGACGCTCGTGGCACGGTGGAGGTGCTGCGCCAAGGGGTGGTCGACCTCGGGGTGACGATCCGATTGGCGTTCTTCGCACCCGCGCACGGCCTCACCCCCGAGCTGGAGGAGCTCTACGCGGCGAACCGGGTGAGCGTGACGCGCCAGCTCGCCTACGAGCCAGTCTCGACGAAGACGCTTGACATGGTCCTGTTCGTGAACGGTATCCCGACGGCTACGGCGGAGCTGAAGAACCCGCTCACGAATCAAGACGTCGAGCACGCCATCGCCCAGTACCGGCGCGATCGGGACCCGGCCAATGTCACTCTGGCGCGTCGGGCGCTCGTGCATTTTGCCGTCGACCCGGACCGGGTGGCGATGACGACCAAGCTGGCCGGCCAGGCCACGCAGTTCCTACCCTTCAACCTCGGCCACGACGGGGGTGCAGGCAACCCGCCCAACCCGGCCGGGCACCGCACCTCGTACCTGTGGGAGCGGGTGTGGGCACGAGACGCCTGGATGGATCTCCTCGCTCGCTTCATCCACGTCGAGCGGCCCACCCAGGGGACCCCGGCTGCCCGTCGGGCGGCCGAGCGCGTCGTCTTCCCCCGCTTCCACCAGTGGGACGCCGTGTTAGCTCTCGAAGCTGACGCCCGGGAGCACCGGGCCGGGCACAGCTACCTCGTCCAGCACTCGGCCGGGTCGGGGAAGTCCAACACGATCGCCTGGACGGCACATCGGCTCTCCTCCCTCCACGATGACAGCGACCAGAAGGTCTTCGACAAGGTGGTGGTGATCACCGACCGGGTGGTCCTCGACCGCCAGCTCCAGGAGACCATCTATCAGTTCGAGCACACGCGAGGCGTGGTGGTGAAGATCGACAAGGACTCGACCCAGCTCGCCGAGGCGCTCTCCGGTGAGCGGGCTCGAATTGTCGTCACGACGCTCCAGAAGTTCCCGTTCGTCTTGGACAAGATCGCCGGGCTTCCGGCGCGGCGGTATGCGGTGATCGTCGACGAGGCGCACTCGTCTCAGACCGGTGAGGCCGCGAAGGCCCTGCGCCTCGCGCTCGGCGGGACCGAGGAGCAGGAGCTCACCGCCTCAGAGGCCGAGGACGCCGGTTTCATCGCAGAAGCCGTCGACCCGGTAGAAGAGGCCCTGGCGAAGGCCGTCGGCGCCCGGGGCCGCCAGGCCAACCTGTCGTTCTTCGCCTTCACCGCCACCCCGAAAGCCCGGACCCTGGAGATGTTCGGCACCCTTGACCCCGAGACGGGAAAGTACCAGCCGTTCCATCTGTACTCGATGCGCCAGGCCATCGAGGAAGGCTTCATCCTCGACGTCCTGGCCAACTACGTGACCTACCAGACCTACTGGCGGATCGAGAAGGCCGTCGCCGAGGACCCCACTTACGAGGCGCCCAAGGCCCGCCGGGCCATCGCCCGGTTCGTCTCGCTCCACCCCTCGAACCTGGCCCAGAAGGCCGAGATCATCGTCGAGCACTTCCGGACCCACACCGCCGCCAAGATCGCAGGACAGGCCAAGGCCATGGTGGTCACCTCGTCCCGGCTCCACGCCGTGCGCTACAAGCAGGCCATCGATGCCTACATCGCCAAGAAGGGCTACGCGGACCTGGCCGCGCTGGTGGCCTTCTCGGGCCGTGTGATCGACGAGCACGACCTCAGCGTTTCGGAAGCGGCCATGAACGGGTTCCCCGAGGCGCAGACCGCCGAGCGGTTCGCCACCACCGACTACCAGGTGCTCATCGTGGCCGAGAAGTTCCAGACCGGATTCGACCAGCCGCTGCTCCACACCATGTATGTGGACAAGGTGCTCACGGGGCTGAATGCCGTGCAGACCCTCTCCCGACTGAACCGGATCCACCCCAACAAGGCCGACACCTTCATCCTCGACTTTCGAAACGAGACCGAGGACATCGTGAAGGCCTTCGAGCCCTACTACGGCCGGACCGTCGCACCGCCCACCGACCCGAACCTCCTCTTCGATACGCGGCGGCGCCTGGACGACTACGACGTGGTCCGGCCCGAGGAGATCGAGGCCACCGTCGCCTTGCTGCTGGCCGGCGACGCCAAGGCCCACGGCCGGGTTTACGCGGCGCTCGATTCGGCGGTGGAGCGGTTCGGCGCGCTTGCCGAAGAGGACCGCCTGGGGTTCAAGGACGCGCTGGACAAGTTCGTCAGGACCTACTCATTTCTCTCCCAGGTCGTGGCCTTCGGCGACTCGAAGCTGGAGCGGGACTACACCTACTGCCGGGCTCTGGCCTCCCGGCTGAGGGACTCGGCCAGCGTCGAGCGGCTCGATCTGGGCACGGAGGTCGAGCTCACCCACTTGAAGACTGAGATCACCTTCGAGGGTTCGCTCTCGCTGGACGCCGACGCGGGCGAGGTCAAGACCATCTTCGGCGAGGGTCGGGGCCGTCAGACGGACCCGCAGGTGGAGCACCTCTCCGAGATCATCGACGAGCTCAACGAGCGCTTCGGACTCGGCCTCGACGAGCGCGACCAACTGCTTTTCGACCAGTTCGAAGAGACCTGGGCTGCCGATCCCGACGTTGTCGACCAGGCGCGCAGCAACACCCTGGAGAACTTCCGCCTCGTCTTCGACCACCGCTTCCTCGACACCGTCGTCTCCCGCATGGACGAGAACGAGGCGATCTTTAAGCGGATCCTCGACGACGAGGAGTTCCGCCAGGTGCTCATGGACCTCTACGCCGGCCGGGTGTACCGACGGGTCCGGAGCGATCGGTGACTTCCCGTAGCTGCCAGGCATCCCGGAGGACGACCCGTCGAGGGCGGCAGAGATGAAGCTGACCAGGTTGGTCATCGACAACCTGCTCTCCTTCGACCACCTCGAACTGGATCAGATCGATCCCAGCTTGACGACCATCGTGGGACCGAACGGGTCCGGGAAGACCAACCTGGCTCGCCTTTTCAGCCTCGTCACCACTGCTCTCGACTGGGTCGAGGAGCGAGCACCTCAGGTTGTCCCGGATCCGCACTCTCCTCAAGGGATCCTCTCTTCGTATGTCGCCGCCCGGTACCGAGGCGCGGCGGTCGGCCAGCCGCTCACGGTTAAGCTCGGTATCGAGCTCACGAGCGCCTCCGAGCGGGAGCAGCTGACCTGCTTCGTGCAGTCGGCGATCCTCTCCACGGTGCTGAGTCGGAGCGGCCGACAGCAGCAGGACGGACCTGTGCTGGCGGAATGGGCAGTCGAGGAGGTGACTTCGGACCGGCTGTCGCCGTTCACGAACGGGACTCTCGTTCTCGACCATCCCGGTGCCGCTCATGCCCCGTGGCAGGTGGCCTACGAGTTCCGTCACGGCGGCAAGGCCTACCGCTGGATGTTGGCGGACCGCTATGGCAGGAACGGGATCATCACTGTGGACGATGACCCCGGAAGCGGTCGCGCACAGTTCCAGACCGTGGACCTCGCGCAGACGCTGTTCGGCATTGCGTCCACGGGGACGCCAGCGCCGGAATTGCCGTCGCCACTACCGGAGTTCTCTCTCCGAAACTTATGTCCCGAGCCGGGCAAGGTGGTCGAGCTGCTGGTACAGGGCGGGGGTGGGCACTTCGACCGCGACCTTGAGCCTCACAGGCGCTTTGGCGAGATTATCGGGCTGACCTCTTCGTGGGCGCTACCCAACCGGGCGTTCTCCCTGGCTTCGGTGCTGCGGCTGATCGTTCGCCGCGGTGTTGTGGCGATCGGAGAGCAGCTGCGCGGCGCGGATACGGAGGGCCGTCCTCTGCCGATCGGCCGCTACTCGCTCGGCCAGCTCAGCCGGGCCGACCTCACCTGGGAACCATCCACGCTTCCACTGCGGCTGTTCCACTTGAAGAACGGCGACGGTAGCGAGCGGCAGCGCTTCGAGCGGATTCGCGGCATGTTCGAGACCTTCGCCCCCGGGCGCCGGCTGGACGTCTGCTTCGAGGCGGTCGTGCCGAGCAGCAGGGCTCCTCAGTCCTCGCTGCCCTACCGTGCCGTTCAGGAAGAGCCGTCGACGGAGCCCGACCCGGAGTTTGCCGTCACCGTCGTGGTCGGCGAGGGCTCGGCTGAGGATCCCTGGGAGCTTCCGGTCACCCTGACGGGCGCCGGAGTGTGGGAGGCGCTGGTGCTCGCCGAGGCGATTGCCGACTCCGATGACCGGCTGGTCGTTCTGGACGAGCCGGCGCTCAACCTTCACCCAGCGTGGCAGCGTCTTCTCGCTGCACGTGTACGGGAGGCACCGGGACAGTTCCTCGTCATCACCCATTCACCGTACCTGGTGCCCATGGAGAGACTCGAGGACCTGGCAGGCCTGGTTCGGCTCTCCCGCTCGAACGGTGCGACCACCCTTCGGCGGTGCTCCGGCGCCGCGGACGACACAACACCAGATGATCTGCCGTCTCGCATGATCCGAGAGTTCGCGGTGTCGGCCGATGCCCGGGCACTGCTGTTCGCTTCCGGAGCTGTCCTGGTCGAGGGTGAGACTGAGCTCGGAGCACTGCCCCTGTGGTTCGAACAGAGCGAGACGGCACAGCACCTCGGGTCGCCGGGCCGACTCCACCTTGGCCTTTACTCGGTTGGCGGAGAGAACAACTACCTTCCGCTGTTGGCTCTTCTCGTCGCGCTCGGGATCCCTTGGGTGATCGTCTGCGACGGCGGTCCCTTCCGAGCTGACAAAGGCGGCAATCACATCTTTCGGCAGGTTCTCAAGGCCGGTGCCGGGGACAGCGCCCTACGAGCGTTCGTCGACAAGAGGCTGGTCGTCGGCGACACCGGTCTCACTTTCGAGGAGGTCGTCACCGTTGGTCGCGACCACGGAGTCTTCACCCTCGCCGCCGGGTGGGTCAGAGCCGACCAGGAGAAAGGCATCGCCGGCAACGAATCGTTCGAGGCATTCGCGGAAGGCGTCGTACCGGACAAGTTCGCCGAGGCCAAGCAGCTGTTCCCTTCGAGCAAGGTGCGGAGGGGCCGCTGGCTGGCAGAAAACGCCTCGTGTCCTGACGAAGTCAATGACCTTTACCGTCAAGTTCTCAATGCATTGAAGCTCGACGGCACCCCCAGCTCGGGAGGGAGCCCGTCACAGCCCGACGGTACGGTCGCACGATGACCACCTCGGTGCGTGCGGCCGTGAGGCCTCGGCTGCTCGTATGGGCACGCGAACGAGCTGGTCTGGGTGTCGACGACCTGATCCACAAGTTCCGGAAGCTCACCGAGTGGGAGAGCGGTGAGCGGACGCCGACGCTCAAGCAGCTCGAGGACTTCGCCCGGGCGACGCACACGCCGATCGGGTTCTTGTTCCTCCCCGAACCGCCAGAGGAGCAGGTACCGATCCCCGACTACCGGACGATGGGCGACGCCGGGGTGTCCCGCCCGAGTCCCGACCTGCTCGACACGATCTTCGCCTGCCAGCAGCGACAGGAGTGGTACCGGGATTTCGCACAGGTGACCCGGGAGGATCCGGTTGCCTTCGTCGGCTCCCTGACGACGTCGGTTCCTGTCGTCGAGGCCGCCGAGCAGGTCAGGACGACGCTCAGGTTCGACCCGAGCGAGCGCGGTCACACATGGTCGGAGGCGCTCCGAACCCTCGTCGACCACGCCGAGGAGCTGGGCGTGCTCGTGATGGTGAGCGGGGTCGTCGGCGCGAACACGCACCGAAAGCTCGATCCCGAAGAGTTCCGCGGCTTCGCCCTCGTCGACCGCCTTGCTCCGCTGGTGTTCGTGAACGGTGCCGACACCAAGGCGGCCCAGATCTTCACGCTTGCCCACGAGCTCGTCCACCTGTTCCTGGGCGAGACCGCGCTCGACGACGCCGACCTTGGGGCGACTCCGACCAACCCGGTCGAGCGCTGGTGCAACCAGGTCGCCGCCGAAGTGCTCGTCCCCGTGGAGTCCCTACGCGACGCGCTGTCCCCAAACGTGGCAGTGGCCGACCAGCTGGAGTCACTCGCTCGCACGTTCAAGGTGA
>DAHWPS010000119.1:0-21414 GCA_027342785.1 Acidimicrobiaceae bacterium | reverse complement strand
TGAGCGCGTTGACGCTCACAGCGCGCACGCGTGCTACCGCCTCGGCCTGGTTGGCGAGCTCTTCTGGGAGCCTGACGGTGGTCTGCTTCGTCATGAATACACGATATCACGACATCACTTGGTGTGAGGCTGCTGAAGGTCGTCTTCCGGTACCGCCAGCGTTGCCGCAGCTTCGTGCCCCTGCCAGGGCGCCAAGAACATGGGAAACCGTGCGTCGGGTGCGGAAACTCCTGATCATCTCGGGGGTCGTCGACCTCGCGATGAAGCCTCCGCAGCGCTGATCCTTGTCGTTCACCGTCCTAGTGTCTGTGCGCCCGGCTGGCGCCTCGCCCGACTCCAGGCAGAGCCGGAGCATTGCCCCCTTGGTCACTCGAGGAGGTCGGTTACGCTCCTGGCGGGATCGGTGCCGGCGAGCCGGAGTGAGACCTCGGCGCGGGCCACGAGGTCATGGGGCGCGACAGACGGTTCCTGCAGGGCAGCGTGAACGATCCGGTCGAATGCCGCGCCGACCAGCGATGGTGCGCATCGAAGGGTCGAGAGCATGGCCACTGAGTCGCTCCTCCCCGCGTGTAGAACGAGGTTGCGTTGGCGGTACAGCCGTCGAAAGGCCTCCGCCGTGTAGTAGTGGACACGACCGAGCACCTCTGCCGGCCTCGCCAGGACCTCGGACATTCTCGCCGCAGCAGTGGCATCCGAGGGAGCAGGGAACTCAAGCGGTGCCCCGTTGGAGATGGCTCGGAGAAGCAGGTGGCAGCGCTCACGGTTGGAACCGCACGCGGTGAGCTCTCGGGCCAGCGGGTCTTGGTGTGACGAGCTGTAGGCGTACGCGAGGGTCGTGATCTCGGCACGAGGCAGGCTGCACGAGACGAGTGCCCCGAGCTCGTCTGCGGCCTGGACGTTCGGGGCGTCCTGGCGCTTGAGGATGGCTTCGACTGCCGCCCAGCCCCCGGCTACCGCCGACTCGGGCGCGCCACTTTCGAGTGGTGCGAGCAGGTCGAGCGCGGAACGGATGCGACCGCCCAGGGCAGTATGGGTTGTCTCGAAGAGCACGCCCTGGCGCGAGAGCGAGTGCACCTCCACCTGGCGCCGGGGTCGTCGCAGTGGGAAGGTCCTCGGAGAGCCGTGCACGAACGCCTCGTCGTGCACGACGAGCTCGTCCTGGCCGGGAAGACCGACCACGACGCGAGCAGCAAGGCTCTGGACGATGTCGCTCGCGGTCTCGACGGCGCGCCAGGGGTCGCGGGCCTCGACGTCGAAGGTGACGGCGCCGTTTTGCCGGACGGCGGCACCCGGACCGGGGCCGTGCTCGCGGATCCACTGCGACGCGGCCGGGGGTTCCAGCCAGTTGGCGGGCATCTGCTGGCCGTGCCGGGGAAGCGACCGGAGCGGGATCAGCACCTGATAGGCGTGCGGGGGCCGCGCCTCGAGCTGGCGTGACTCGTCGATGAGGTCAGCGACCGTCATGGTCGTACGGCTGGCCGTGATCGCCGTCAGCCACCTGTGCAGCTGGTCGGGGCTGAAGCCACGGTCAAGCAGGTGTGCCCCCAACGATCGAGAGGTGAGCTCGTTCTCAGGGGGCGGACCAGGAGCAGTCCACGCCGCGTGCCATTGGTCCAGGTAGCTCGGTGAGCGCTCGGCGAGAAGAAGCTGCAGCCGACGGAGCGAAGCGCTGTCTTGGTGGACAGTGCCGAGAGCGCGTCGGAGCTCGGTCCGGACGGGGCCAGGTCCCATGCCCGGATCCCGGCCGACCTGCCTGACAGCGGAGGTTGCGAGCCCGCTCACGGCGCGCTCATGGAGCTGCCCTTCGCGCTGCAAGGCGGCCGACTCGAGGACTTCGTGCAGCAGTGCCACGGTGCCACGGTGCCGAGGTTCCAGAGGCGCCGTTGCCAGGGCGTCCGCCTGCCCCAGTAGTCGTGCAGCCGAGCGGCGATGTAATCGCAGTCAGTCAGGGCCATCGGCTGCTATCATGGCAGCAGGACAAACCGTCCACGGACTACCCGGGGAGGGCCACCCGAAAGGGTCGCCCTCCCTTGTCACGTCTGGTGCCTCGCTCACCGGCTCCGCAGAGTCCGTCGCAGGGCGCGTCACAGCCCTGTGCGATCCTGTTCACATGCGAGTAACGCACCTGAGCGCTCGGGGACTGCTCTCCTTTGGCAAGGAGTCCTTTACGCTCAACCTCGCCGAGAGCGGCCCGAGCGTGCTCGTCGGGCCGAACGCTTCGGGCAAGTCGAACCTGGGTACGCTCGTGGACCTGGTGGTGACCGCCGTTGCCTGGAGCAGCGCGCCCGCGGCGGGCGGTTATCCTGCCGGCCGCAGCCGCCAGCGCGAGGTACTCGTGGAAGCCGCCCGAAGCGCCCGCCACCGCGGCTTGCCAGAGGGGACCGCGGTGGAGGCCCGTCTGGGTATCAAGCTGACCCGTGACGTCGAGCGGGAACTGGTCACCTCGTTCATGCGGGCCGTGATTGCCTCATCGTCGGGCGAAACCGCGTCGCAGCGCAAGCCGTCCGTGGAGTCTTGGGCACTCGGCTTGCCGACCGACGCGTTCACTGCCCTCTTCCGCGGCGAACTGGTCGTATCCCACAGCGGGGTGGCGGGCAGCGACTGGCGGGTGTGCTTCGAGCCGGCTGACAAGATTGCGGAAACCGATGTGGCCGTGCTGATGAACAGCTACAACGCGATGCTCGTCCGAAGAGGTGAGGCGCCGCCGCCTCATCGCCTCTCCGACTTGGGCGTCATGCTCGGCTTCGAATCCGACCGCGGTAACACGGTGCAGACGGCACCAGGCAACCCACCCGATCCGGGAGCGGTGCTCGGCCACTTGGTCCCTGAGCCGGGATCAGCGACAGTCCTGCTGGTCCACTGCCCAGCCTCGACTCCCGAGCAACTGCCCGAGGCGACCCGGGTGTTCCTGCGCAGGGCATCGCTCGAGGCCAGTCTCCAGCCGAACAGCCTCTGGGGGCCAGGCGTGGTCTGGGAGCGGATCTTGCGCCAGGGAGTGCGGCATCTGCGCGCCCAGGGCGCAGCACTCAGCGCGTTCGACGACGCCGGGCTACCCGCCGGCCAATGGGTGTACAGTGCCGATGCGCTCGCCGAACCGGCCGGTGCGGAGATCACCGACCTGCCGCGGAGCCTGTGGGAGCTGCACAACGCCGGGCCCGCCTCCGCCGGCCGCCTCCGCTCTGTGCACGAGGAGTTCGCCGAGCTCGCCCCTGGCTGGGAGTTCGCCGTTGCCGGGCGCCTCGAACCATCAGCTCGTCCGGCCGAGCCGGTCCCCCTCCAGCTCGCCGTCGAAGCGAGCACCGGGGCGGGATCACTTTTCGCGATGCCCTACCGGCCGGTCCACGCCCTCCCCGCAGGCTCGGCGCCAGAGCGATCGGAGCTGGACGTGGCGCTTCAGGTACAGCTCTTCGCCCATAGGACCGCTGGGAGCTGGGAACCGCTCGCCGGGGCGGGCACCGGGGTGGTCCAAGCCCTTCTCCTCGCCGACGCGCTCTCCGACCAGCATGAGGTAGCGGTTCGTGTTGTATCCCCCAGCACCCCCCAGGCGCTGCTCGTGGAGGCATTCGGTCGCCGCACCCGCGAGGTGTTCGCCGTGGGCGATCCTGCGCAGGCCATCTACGGGTTCCGTGGCGCCGACCTCGGCAACATCCTGGCCTTCGGGCGTCGCTACCCCGAGGCGACGATCTACGAGGTCGCCACCAACTACCGCTCCACGCAGAACATCCTCGACGCGACCTCGTCGATGCTCGCAGCAGGTCGGGGGCAGATGCGTGTCGCACCCGTGGCACACACGCACGAAGTGGGCAGCGTCACCACGGAGCGTTACGCCACATCGGCGCTGGAGGCAGAAGCAGTGGCAGCCCGGGTGCGGCAGATGAGCGAGGCGGGCGTGGCGCGTTCGGAGATCGCAGTGCTCTACCGGGTAAACGCGCTGAGCCGCAGCGTCGAGTCGGCGTTCTTGCGCCACGAGGTCCCCTACAGGGTCGTCGGGGGCATGCGCTTCTTCGATCGCCGCGAAGTGAAGGACGTCCTCGCCTGGGTGCGCCTTGCGATACGCCGTGACGACGTGATCGCCTGGAGTCGGGCCGCGGGCGCAGCGGCGCGGGCGGGGCGCGGAAGCGCTCGGGGAGATGGCCGACCTCGCCGAGGAAACGGCTGCTCTCCTTTCCGAAGACGGGAACCTCGGAGGGCGCCTGAGGCAAGTCGTCGAGGCGCTCGACTACGAATCACACCTCGTGGTGGTCTGCAAGGACCAGGACGAGGTGGCGACCCGCATGGAGAACCTCGCCGAGCTCGGAGCCATGGCCACGCATTACGCCGACGCGGCTGCCTTCGTCGACGCAGTGGACCTCCTGAGCTCGCTCGACGAGGCAGGCGACGAGGATCGGGTGTGGTGCTCGACGATCCACGCGGCCAAGGGCCTGGAGTGGCACGCAGTGTTCATCCTCGGCCTGGAGGACGGCATCTGCCCCCATGGTAGGTCGATCGAAAAGGGGGACATAGAAGAGGAGCGCCGACTGCTCTACGTCGCGATGACGCGGGCGAAACGTCAGCTCGCTCTCTCATGGTGCGCTGAGCGCACCATGTGGGGCTCGCGTGTCTTGTCCGCGATCTGCCGGACCCGCTCGGCCAAGTCTGCCAGCATCTCGTCGACCGATGGAACCGGGAACCTGCTGATCTCCATTAACGAAGCCTAGCCACGCCAGTGGGGAGCTGGCGCCCTGTGTGGCTGGCGCCCTGCTGCCCATCGCGCGGCCAGAGCCATCGAAGTCGCAACGGCTCCCCCGGTTACGGCTGTCCTTGCCATCGGGACTCAGCGGAGCTCTGCTACATACCTCGCCAGCTGGTCGGCCGTTCTCGGAGCCCCGTAGGCGAGCTGTGCAGCGAGCTGCTCCCACGCAACGAGGACATCGCCCACGCTCTGGGCAAGTACGACGAGATCCACGGCAGGACCCGCTAGCGGCACGATTCCATAGCGCTGGCTGCCACCGGAGGGCTTGCCATCGCTATGGCTGAGAATGCCATCACCAAGCACAGGCCCATTCCCGGACACAGGCCTGGAGCCCCGTTGCATCGCAAGCCCATGAGCATCTGCCATCCAGCCGCGTGGACGGTCCCACTCGAGATTTACCACCAGGCACGATCCCATGACCCTGGCCCCCCCGAACACCGCAGGACCCTGAATTGCCCGGCTGGAAGTCCCAAGGCGCAGCTCCTGCCGGCTGAGCGGCCTGCCGGCCAGATCCACCCTACGACGGATCACGGCCTCCCCTCCCACTTCGCCCTGCCGGCCCATCACCACGACGTCAATCCACATGAGCTCTGCACCAGGAGCCAGGTCGATCGTGACCTCGCTACGATGGCGACATCCACCCAACGCGACCAAGGGTTGCGGTACCCAGTGCAGCGTGGCTCCCTGCTCCACACGCGCCTCGACGCGTAGGATCGAGCGCTCGGCTCCCACACCGGGGCGGGCATACGAAGCGGCCACCGACCCCACCCGCAGCCGCGCGCCGCTCCCCACGCTCACCTTGCACGACAAGTTGTCGCCTCCGAGCGGTCCGGCTGCTCCCCCCACGAGGAACACGCCTCGGGAGGTCGGACGTGGTGCCAGGGGAGCCTCGCCCCAGCACTCCACCAGGCGGTCCGCCCCCTCGCCTGTATGCTCCACCACGATGTGCGCCCGCCCATTCATCGAAGCGCCAGAAGTGGAGGATGGGACGGGAGCAGCAGTCGGGCAGACCGGGAGATTGATGGGGCTCAAAGCCTGGCCAGCACCAACTCGGCCATCATCCACCTGACCACCTCGTCGACACCTTCACCGCTTCGAACAGTAGTGGGGATCACCGGGCGGCCATCCCGGACTTCCGCTGCGTCCGCGAGCATGCGGTCGACATCAGCCCCGACCATCGGGGCCAGGTCGACCTTATTGACCACGAGGAGGTCCGACCGCGTCACTCCCGGCCCTCCCTTGCGAGCAACCTTGTCACCGCCGGCCACGTCGAGCACGAAGATCTGCCTGTCGATCAGGCCGTAGCTGAAAGTCGCCGTCAGGTTGTCCCCACCGCTCTCGATGAGAATCACCCCCTCCTGCCCGATATCCTGGCCGAGCTCGTCCACCGCATCGAGATTGGCACCTATGTCGTCCCTGATGGCGGTATGCGGACAGCAACCTGTGCGAACGGCCCTGATCAGCTTCGCATCCAGCACTCCGAGGCGGCGAAGGGTGTCGGCGTCCTCGGTCGTATAGATGTCGTTGGTCACCACCCCTACTGGCACAACACCTCGTAATCGCTCGCAGAGCGCCGCCACCAGTGCCGTCTTGCCACTTCCGACCGGCCCCCCGATGCCGAGGCGCCGCGGACGCGGCCGTTCGTCGGCGGGTCCTGCGGGCCATGACCCGCTCCCTGATCTAGGTGAGTGCTCGTGCCCAGCCGCTATGTCACGATGCAAAGAGTCGTTCCTCTCGCTGCAGGTGTGCTTCGGCAGCCAGCTCGCTCAGTGGAGCAGCCAGCCAGGATATCCATTCGGTCCCACCGGTCCCACCGGTCCCACCGGTCCCAGCAGCACCGTTGGCAGCAGCGGCGGCACTGCTGGATGCCAGGGGATCTGCCCTGGCCAGCACGCCGACCAGAACCTCCAGAGCCGCGAATGGATCGAGACCTAGCAGGCGCACCGCCGCCCACAGAGGTGCGCTCACCAAGTCGTAGAGCGCCACCCGAGCCACGTCAGAGGGAACCAATCCCACAGCCGCGCCAACCGCTCCGAGAACGACCCAGCCGTGGCGTCCGTCCAGGACCACATAGGACGCGCTCGGGACCCATGCAGGCCATGCGGCCCGGACAGCTCGTAGCCAGCGATGCCCCTGCTCCCGGGATACCGACCGTGCTGAAGCCGAGGCGAGACGTGCGTCGACCGCCTCGTCCAGCAGATCCAGATCCTCCCCGAGTGTCCTACCTGACTGCCTGCCTGCTGGCGCGACCGCCTTTGCCGCTCCATGTGCAGCTACATTTCCAGCTGCCGCCACTTGAGCGGCCATCGGCCCCAACGTCTCGACCCGGCCTGCCAGGAACTCTTCTGCGCCCGCCAAGTCCCTTACGTCTCCCCAGGTGATGGCCTGTTCCATGCCCGCCGAGTATGCATGCCCCCCGGAGGGAAAGCGACCGTCCGCCAGGAGCATGAGAGTTGAGTACCTGGCTCGGCGAGCGTCGCCGGCCAACCCATCGCCAGCCAACCCGTCGCTCCAGAGCGGTATCCCTGACGACATCACACGTAGCCGTTCCTCACAGGCACACGCACCTCATCAGAACAGGAAGTACCGCTGGGCCAGTGGCAGCTCTACAGCCGGAACAGGCTCCACTTCCTCGCCGTCGATCCGAACCGTGAAACGCTCAGGGTCTACTTCGATCCGTGGTAGGCAGTCGTTCTCCGGAAGATCAGTCTTCATCCTGCCGCTCACGTTCGCGGTAGGCCTGAGGGACGCCTCGAGACCGAGCTGCTCCGATATGCCGGCCTCCAGGCTCACCGGCGATACGAAGGCAATGCTCCGCTCCGCTGCCACAGAGCCGGAGCCTGCGAACATCGGACGAGCGAGGACCGGCTCCGGAGTCGGTATCGACGCATTGGCGTCTCCTAGCGCGGCCCAGGCCACCATGCCACCCTTGATCACCACATCAGGGCGTACACCGAAGAAACGTGGATCCCACAACACCAGGTCGGCCAGCTTGCCCTCGGCAACGCTACCGATCTCGGCGTCGAGACCATGGGCAACTGCCGGGCAGATCGTGTACTTCGCCACATAGCGCCGCACGCGGTGGTTGTCGGCAGGCCCGTCACCCGCCAGTGCGCCGCGGCGCCCCTTCATGACGTGGGCTGTCTGCCAAGTGCGCATGATCACCTCGCCGACCCGACCCATCGCCTGCGAATCAGAGCCGATCATGGATATGGCACCCATGTCGTGAAGGATGTCCTCCGCTGCGATCGTGGTCGGACGAATCCTGCTCTCGGCAAAGGCCAGGTCCTCGGGTAGGTCGGGACTCAGATGGTGGCACACCATGAGCATGTCGAGATGCTCATCTATGGTGTCCACCCCGTAGGGACGTGTGGGGTTGGTCGAGCTGGGCAGCACATTGGGCTCACCTGCCACCCGGATGATGTCCGGCGCATGCCCTCCACCCGCTCCCTCTGTGTGATACGCATGGATCGTCCTCCCCCCGATCGCCTCCAGGGTGCTCTCGACGAAGCCCGCCTCGTTCAAGGTGTCCGTGTGTATCGCGACCTGGACCCCAGCCTGGTATGCGACGTCAAGGCAGGTCGATATTGCCCTCGGTGTGGCCCCCCAGTCCTCGTGCACCTTGAACCCCGCAGCCCCGCCGGCAAGCTGCTCCCACAGGCCGTCTACCGAGACGGTGTTGCCCTTGCCAAGGAGCGCGACGTTCACCGGGTAGGCATCGAGCGCCTGGAGCATGCGGGCGAGCCACCAGGCACCCGGGGTAACGGTTGTCGCCTTGGTTCCTTCCACGGGTCCGGTACCACCCCCTATGACCGTGGTCACACCCGAGGCAAGCGCCTCGTCGATGATCTGAGGGCAGATCAGATGAACGTGGCAGTCGATGGCACCCGCGGTGAGGATCTTTCCATTGCCCGAGAGGACCTCGGTCGACGGGCCGATGACCAGATCCGGGTGGACGCCATCCATCGTGTCTGCGTTTCCTGCTTTGCCGAGTGCAACGATCCGCCCGTCGCGTATGCCGATATCGGCTTTGATGACGCCCCAGTGATCAACGACGACCGCTCCCGTCACGACCAGATCCGGGGCCCCTTCGGCACGTGTGGCCGTTCCCTGGCCCATCGACTCGCGGATCACCTTGCCGCCGCCGAACACCACCTCGTCACCTCCGACGCAGCGATCCTCGGTCACGGTGACGAACAGGTCGGTGTCTCCGAGACGCACGAGATCACCTACCGTCGGACCGTACAGGCGTGCGTAGTGCTCGGCGGCGATCCTCATCGCGGGGCCATCCCGTCGTCGCTGTCGAGTGGCCCGCCTGCGAGTCCCCTGAGCCCCGGAACCCTCCGCCTGCCCGCGATCGGGACTAGATCTACCGTCCGCTCGATGCCGGGCTCGAAACGCACCGACGTCCCGGCTGGTATGTCGAGACGCCTGCCCCAGGCCGCCGACCGGTCGAGCTCCAATGCGGCATTGACCTCCGCGAAGTGGAAATGAGACCCTATCTGGACCGGCCGGTCACCCAGGTTTGCAACTACCAGGCTGATCACTGGCCGCCCGGCATTGACCACGATATCGTCCGCGGCACCATCACTACCGTCCCCTTCAGCGTGACCGGATCGTCCTACCCTGGCACCACCCACCACGATCTCGCCAGGAACGCCCGATACACTCCTCGAGACAACAGTCAAGGTATCGGCCTGTGAATGGTCACCAGCTTGGTCCCGTCACGGAACGTCGCCTCAACCTGGATCTGCTCGATCATCTCCGCAACACCTTCCATGACCTCTTCGCGACGCAGAACCCTGCGCCCGTCTGCCATCAACTCCGCAACGGACCGCCCGTCACGCGCTCCCTCCATGACAAAGGAGCTGACCAGCGCAACGGCCTCCGGGTAGTTGAGCTTCACACCCCTCTCACGGCGATCACGCGCGACCATGGCGGCCACCGACAGCAGCAGCTTCTCTTGTTCGTGGGGCGTGAGTCTCAACGCGTCTGCCTCACATGCTCAATCGGCTACACGCACGATCGCCGCGATCGGGGCCTGGCCGGGAGGCGCCTGGTGCTCGGTGCCCCCCGAGACGAAGATCCTCGAGTCACCGGTCACTGCGGTTATCACCGCACCGGTGGCAGCGCGTGCATGCCGCTCGTAGTTGATATCGGCGTCCGAGAGCATGGTGGTGCGAAATCCCCGAAGCATGCCACCAACCGGCGCTTCGGCCTTGGCGAACACAGCCTGTATCCTTCCCCGCTCACCATCATCGGGCTCACAGTCAAACGCGAGGCCGGCCGAGCGGAGCGCTGACCGGACCCCGTCGATGTCAACTGCGTCCTCGAGTGATGAGTGGCCTATGCGGAACTGCCCACCGGCACGGGGTGAGTTCGCGAACACGACCACCTCCGCAGCCGTGAGCTCACCGCCTGCAGAGGTTGACGCCACAGCCGAGTACAGGTCCATGTCGTTTGCGATCACGCCTTCATCCAGCTGATCAGGCGACACCTCCCCCAGGCCGAGCGCCACCCCCAGGGCAGATGCTCCCCGGGCATATGCCTTCGACCGGTTGGGATCGGTGGTCACTACCGCCTTACCGCGTCCGGCAGCATCCGCTATGCCTGCCGGTGTAAGCAGTGGGCCTTTCACCTGAACATAATGCACGGAGTCCCCCGAAGAGCCAAGATCATCCAGTGCACGGCGAACCGCGTCGGCAACCTCATCAACCTCCACCATACGGCCCACCTCCTCGGGGAGCAACGGCCTCGTGCGCTGGACCGAGATTGCAAGCCGGCCCTGGCCCTCGTCTCTGCCAAGGGATGCCCCCTTGCCCGATGTCCCGGCAGGAGCGTCGTCGTCCGAACGGGTGAACACCGTCATATGAGGTGAAAGCACTCCTTCGCAACCGCCGGACCACACAAGCGCCACGCGTTCGGCCACTTCGTCAGCCGACGAGCCGAGGAACTCCGCCAACAGCTGGGCAACCTTGAGGGAGGCCAGTGCCCTGGTGAAGTCGTTGGCGCCACCGTTGCCTTCAGTCTTGCCGATCGACGCCACTACCGTCGCCGGGTCAACCACTCCATCCTCGATCAGATGCCTGAGCCCGCTCACGTCGCCTGGGTCATTCATCGACAACCTGTACACACCGATATTCATATTTGAGCCCTCTTTTCCAGCGTAGGAATTGATACATTGACAACTGGGTTGACCAGGCTGCCTATCCCCTCTGCCCGGCACTCCACGACGTTGCCGGGACGCAGGAACACCGGTGGGACGATCTGGTATCCGCAACCGCCCGGTGTGCCCAGACTGATCACGTCACCGGGTTCCAAGGTGATGCCCTTGGACAGCTCCGCTATCGCCACAGCCGGTGGAAAGATCATGTTCCCGGCTCGCTCGTGCTGGCGCATCTCCCCGTCAACCAGCAGCTCGAGGACAATGTCATCGATGGAGCCGAGCTCGTCGGGTGTCACTATCGCGGGTCCCATCGGACAGAAGCTGTCGAGGCCCTTGCCGTAAAAGAACTGGCTGGTGCGCCACTGGAGGTCGCGAGCACTCACGTCGTTCACCAGGGTGAAGCCGAAGACATGGGCCATCGCGTCTTCTGGTGATATCCATGAGCCCCCGGTGCCCATCACCACTGCCAACTCGACCTCATAGTCGAGCTGCCGGGTCAGACGCTCGTCACAGCGGATGCCCTCACCTGTGCCGACCACCGACGTTACCGTCTTCGTGAAGAACAGCGGTACCTCCGGTATCTCGATCGGTTGGCCCAGAGCGATCGCGTTCTGCTCCACGTGCGACCTGAAATTCAGCCCTACGCAGAACACGTTCTTGTGAGGCCGCGGGATGGGTGCCAGCAGGTCCACGGCTTGGGAGTCGAACAGGTGACGCCGGGAGCCTTCCGGGTCACCACTAACCGCGTCTGCGAGCCTGAGAGCCGACCTAAGCGCGTCCTGACCCGAGGAGATCATCGCAAGCATCGAGTCAAACACCGGATCACGCCCGCTTGCCGCCGACAGGTCCAGGACCGCACCACCGACCTGGACACCGAGGGCAGGCTCGCCCCCAGGATGGGCAAAGGTGACGAATCTCATACTCCTCCCTTCTGCAGCCGGCCCTCTTGAGCCGACAGGACCCCTTCGAGTAGGCAGCCTTCACCCGCAAGGCTCACCCTCCGACCGGCAAGCACCAGCGCATGCCAGAGAGTTGCCGCAACGCTGTCTACGAACGGGATCCCGAGCACTCCCTCGATCTCCCGGGCCAGTCTGGCAGCCCGCAGGTTCGTGCATGCGACCACCACCGCCTGGGACACCTCGCCGTCATCAGCACCGGGGTCGGCACACTCGATCGCCATAGCCCGCAGATCGGCTTCACGCACCTCAGCGAACGCGCTGTTGTCGGTGATACCCAGGTGGCGCTCAGCCACGACCTCTATGCCCTCTCCACCATAGGTAGCCATGATCCGGGCAACCACCCCGTCGACATACGGGGTGACCAGAGCCACCCGGCTAGACCTCGCCAACCGGCAGGCCTCGATCAACGCCAGGGTCGACGTCGTTGCGGGTGCACCGGCGACCAGACCCAACGTCGTGGCAAGATCCCGGTCGTGACCGATGCCGAGCCATGAACCTGAGGTTCCCGCCCACGCGACCACGTCGACTCCGGCGTCACCAAGCAGCATCGCTGCCTCGGACATGGGCTCCAAGCCGAATTGGTGCGATGCACTGTCCTCGAGAGTGATCTCGGTCACCCGTACCCTGCTGAAGTGCAATGAGACACCGGGCAGCCCCCCGGCAATGCGGCACATCTCGGGCTCGAGCACCGTGTTCGACGACGGGACGATCATCCCGATCCTGATCCGGTCCGAACTGCTCGTCTGCAACTGGTCATAGATGGTCATAGATGAGTCCTCATCCCACCGACGATGGTCGGCCGGGACCCTCGAACGGATAGCGCCTGCGGAAAGTCTCTGCAGCTTCCTCGAAGGTGACGAACCTGACTCCATCGTGACCGGCCCAGTACTCGATCAGCCGCTCGACCATGAGCAGCACCTGCGGACGACCGGACACATCCGGATGCAAGGTGATCGGGAACACCGCGTAGTCCAGCTCCCGGTATACCCAGTCGAACTGATCCCGCCACAGCTGCTCGATGTCACGAGGGCTCACGAAGCCGTGGCTGTTCGGGGCCTGCTTGATGAACATCATGGGTGGTAGATCGTCCACGTACCAGTTGCCGCAGAACTCGACCAGGTCCACCTCCTTGCCACGCACCAGCGGCTTCATCCACGAGGAGGCCGGCTTGGAGTAGTCGATGTTCGTCCAGGTATCACCCACTCGGGCATAGAACGGCACGAAGTCGTTGTAATTCTGGGAATGGTCATAGATGAAGCCATACTCCGCTAGAAGCCCAGCCGTCCGCTCCGACATCTCCCACCACGGGGCCACGTACCCCCTGGGCCGCCGACCGGCTATCTCCTCAATTAGGACGATCGAGCGTTCGAGCACCTCACGCTCCTGCTCCGCGCTCATCGAGATCGGGTTCTCGTGTGAGTACCCATGTGCTCCTATCTCATGTCCCGCTTCGGCCACTCGATGCATCTCGTCGGGAAAGGTCTCAGCCGAATGCCCGGGAACGAACCATGTGGTCGACAACCCTGCTCGCTCGAACAGCCGCAGAAGACGGAGGCTCCCGACTTCACCGGCGAACATCCCGCGCTGGATGTCGTTGGGCGAGTCCTCGCCTCCATAGGAACCGAGCCACCCCGCCACCGCGTCCACGTCCACCCCAATGCACACGTCTATCTGCTTCGTGGGTCCGGGTACACCAGACTTCTCCGCGCCTGTCATAGTTCTCCTGTCGTGTTGCTGCAGTCGTATTGCCGGTCATAGCCCTCTGGGCCACACACCACCTCGCACCCCGTCTCAATCGATCAGCTCGTAGGCGAGCAGTGTGAGGAAATCTGGCATCTCCTTGGCGAGCGCCACTTCTTCGAAGAGTTCTGCCGCTTCTTTGAGTCTCCCGCCGCCCAGACCTGCCTCGGCAAGCTCCTCGGCCAACGCTCCCATCTCCTCCTGCTGGATCCGGTGCACGAGGTCCCCCGTGACAGCACCCCCGCCGGCAAGGCCCACGCCATGACGTGACCACTGCCACAGCTGGGATCTCGCGATCTCGGCAGTGGCCGCGTCCTCCATGAGATTGAAGATCGTCACGGCACCTCTCCCGCGTAGCCAGGACTCGAGATAGCGCAGACCCACGGCGATGTTGTTGCGCAGGCCGGATTCGGTCACCTCGGCACCGGGGGTGGTCACGTCCAATAGGTCGCGCGCCTCGACATCCACGTCATCACGTTGCCGTTCGATCTGGTTGGGCCGGTCTCGAAGGGCCGAGTCGAATACCTGCCGGGCAACCAAGACAAGATCCGGGTGGGCAACCCACGTGCCGTCGAAGCCATCTGCCGACTCACGCTCCTTATCAGCGCGGACCTGCTCGAACGCCTGCCGGTTGACCTGCTCGTCTCGGCGCGAAGGCACGAACGCCGCCATCCCGCCCATCGCATGGGCGCCCCGCCTATGGCATGTGTGAACGAGCAGGTCTGTGTAGGAGCGCATGAACGGAACGGTCATCTTGACCTCTGCACGGTCAGGCAACACGAAGGCGGGATCCTCCCGGAACTTCTTGATGAGGCTGAACATGTAGTCCCATCGCCCCGCGTTCAACCCAGTGGCGTGATTGCCCAGGGCGTGAAGTATCTCGTCCATCTCGAACGCTGCCGGGATCGTCTCGACGAGCACGGTCGCCCGAACAGCTCCGCTCGGGATGCTCAGGTACTCCTCGGCGATGTCCAACGCATCGTGCCATAGCCGGGCCTCGACGTGGCTCTCGAGCTTCGGCAGGTAAAGATAGGGGCCGCTTCCCCGTTCGAGCAGTTCCTCGGCGTTGTTGGCCAGATATACGGCGGCGTCGAACAGGCTTGCCGACACGGGCTCTCCGTTCAGGGTCACATGACGCTCGCTTAGATGCCAGCCTCTCGGCCGGACCATCAGCACGGCAGGCTCCTCGCCCAACTGGTAGCGACGACCATCGGGGGCCTCATAGGCGATCCGTCGTCGCACCGCGTCAGTGAGGTTCACCTGACCATCGACCATGTTGGTCCATGTCGGAGTGTTGGCGTCCTCGAGATCGGCCATGAACACCCGGGCCCCGGAGTTGAGGGCGTTGATCACGATCTTGGGGTCAGTGGGCCCTGTGATCTCGACACGGCGATCAGCCAGATCGGGTGGGGCCGGTGGCACCCGCCAAGTACCGCTCCTCACCTTGGCAGTTGTGGTGTTGAAATCGGGCCGCTCCCCGGCATCGAACGCAAGTTGACGCTCGGCGCGAGCGGCCAGCAGTCGCGACCGCTCTTGTCCGAGCCGGCTCTGGAGCAGCTCCATGAGGCCGAGGGCCACTGGGTTCAACACCTCCTGCCGACGGCCGGTCAGTGGAGCCCGAATCTCTAGGCCCGTGGGCATGGCACCCTCCTCTCACTCGTCTGATAGCCAGTGGTGCAACCGTCCTCGTCATCGATAAACATGCTGTTGCACCCAACCTCTACTTCGGCACATGGTTGCCTCTCTCCATCGATACAGAGGTGACAGCCCTAGGCAGCTCGGTCATCGTGTGCACACGAGCCTCCCGCATCCGGGAAGACTGCGCTCCATCGACTGTCTCCGACCCGCCATGCACCATGCCTAGAGCAATGCTTTCGAAGCGGAGCACCACCCGCTCCACTTCGGGGACCTTCTGGATCGCCTCCGCGCACATCGACGTCAGGAGGTGCTGGACAGACTCGCTGCGGACCCCTTGGAAAGCCGACATGATCGCCCCTCGCAGCGACGACCGTAGGACAGGAAAATCAACTTCCGCACTGAGCGGCACCCAGTGAATGCTCAAGTCGCCTGCAATCGCGCGATCAGCTACAGGCTCGTTGGGGGTCATGTCATCACTCAGGAAGCCTTCGAACCTGCTCCCGGTGGCAAGCAGGAGCCTCAGACCCTCTATGCCCGATAAAATCTCGCGCTCCCCACCTGACACCGTGACACGGGACACCTGATCCTCGGAGCCGCCGCACATGAACCCATGGCCTGACGCGCACGACGGCTCCGCCATAGTCATGGCCGTCCATGGTCGCCGAGCAAGCCCAACCTCGACTTCCGGAACGAACGGATACCGACGCCATATCTCATAGGCGATCTCGATAGCCGTCGCCTCCACGGGCTCGCCGGCCGATTCCGTGGAAATCCTCACGGCGAGATTCCGCTGTGCATCGCTGGTGACCAACCGGGTGTTGTCCACCGCCAGGTAGCTCTCGTCGAGTCCATCGCGCAACAGCACCGATATCCTCTGCTCATACACCATGCCCAACCCACCATCTGGGGGACCGACCACGAGGATGCGTATATCCTCCTTCCCGTAATAACGCGTACCTAGGTCCACAGCCACAACGGTCACGACGCCAGGCGGCTCTGGGCCACACCTTCGAACGACCCCACCACTTCGTAGAGAACAAGCGATACTGCACTGGCAACCACGACGCTTGCCCATAGCACCCCGTAGTCCGAGCCGATCAGTGATGCAGCCATGAGATGGCCTATGCCGCTGCCGGTGATGAGCCACTCGGCCAGGATCGCCCCGAGAATCGCTCCTGGCATTGCGATCTTGGCGGCGGCGAACAGGCTGGGAGTGGCATAGCGGGCCCGTATTCGCACAAGCGTCCCCATGCTGGAGAGGTTGTACGCCCGTGCAAGCTCGATTGCCTGGGGCGGTGCCGACTCGAGCCCCGATGCCACCAGCACGAGCGACGGTACGAAGGTCACGATGGCAGCAATCACGGTCACGCCGGTCACTCCCTGGCCGAATACCAGCGCTATCAGCGGGGTCATCGCTATGAGAGGGACCGACCTAAGGGTCATCACCATGGGGAATATTGCTGCCCGCACGCGTGGGAGCTGGACCAGCACGGCTGCTCCGACCAGCGCGGCTCCAGTGCCGACCAGCCAGCCGAGCATCGCATCGTGCATCGTGACCCCCAATGCCTGGAGCACGGCGTTCCGATGGGCCGTCGAGGACGGACCCTTGAACAGGAATGACCACACGGCCGCGGGTGACTTGGCGAAATAGCTCGAGAGACTGAACGCCTTGAGCGCCAGCGCCCAGATCGCCACTATGACCCCCAGCGAGACTGCCGGACCGGCGAGGCGACCGGCCCTCGTGAACACGGATCGGCGCGCACCGCGGTCGTGCACGGCGGCACCGGTGACCGTCCCGACCTGTGGGTCGCCTCCGAGCTTACGTACCACCAGGAGGATGAGGCCGTAGGCGATACCGGAAACGCCGGTGGCCACGATTCCGATCGCCCAGGTTCGGGCCACCTGGAAAGACTCTTCGGCACTGACCATCGCGACACCGAGCCCGTGGGTCCCACCCAGGTACTCACCGATTATCGCTCCGAGGATGGCAGCCGGAGCCGACAGCGCCAGCCCTCCGCTCGCGCTCGGCAACGCTGCGCGCAGGCGCACCCTGACCAACTCGGTCAACCGGCCGCCACCGTAGGCGTGCACCAGGTCCAGTGATGCCTGATCGGTTGCCCTGAGGCCGGTCATCCAGGCTATGAGACTCACGAAGAACACCGACAATGCCGCAATGGCCACCTTGGTGGCATCAGGGCCGGCAAAGATCAGGATCAGTGGCCCTATCGCAACGGTGGGCACGCAGTAGGTGATGGCACCGAACTGCTGCAGGGTCTTCGACAGGCGGGGAACGAACAACGCCAGCACCGCAAACGCAACGGCCG
Source organism: Acidimicrobiaceae bacterium (assembly GCA_027342785.1). Lineage (GTDB taxonomy): Bacteria > Actinomycetota > Acidimicrobiia > Acidimicrobiales > RAAP-2 > JAJYWF01. The sequence goes on along the minus strand of DAHWPS010000119.1, from coordinate 3,855 downwards.
CGATGTTGCCTATCAACCAACCCCGACCAGCTTCCGACAAAGTGGTCCCCAGGCTGGAAAGGTAGAACCCATCGTGGAACATCACGGCCACCACCTGTGACGGTGGGGGGACCACGTGGCGACCTGGGAACACCACTGCGGTCATCAGCTCCCACAGCCCGAGCAGCACCGCCGAGCCTGCCAGCCCCTCGAGCCAACCTGCGGGAACGGACGCCAGCAACCTTGCTGCGCGCGACCTGTTTGGCTGGCTCACCTCGGGCTGGCTCACCTCGGGCTGTCCTGTCCCTCGGAGAACAGCAGCTGTGAAACCCTGTCGCAGATTGAGTGGAACTCCGGCGAACGCATCGTGTCGGCTGACCTCGGTCGGGGGAGGTCGACGGCCAGCTTCTCAATCACCCTTCCGGGTCGTGGAGCGAGAATGGCAATGGTGTCTGCCAGGAACACCGCTTCGCTGATCGAGTGAGTCACGAGAACCGTGGTCGGCGTCTGGTCACCCCATATGCGAAGCAGCTCTATATTCAGCCGCTGACGCGTCATCTCGTCCAGGGCTCCGAAAGGCTCGTCGAGCAGCAGAACCTGGGGCTCGAGCACCAGCGCTCTCGCTATTGCAACCCGTTGGCGCATGCCGCCGGAGAGTTGTGCGGGCTTGGCCTGGTCGAAGCCGTCGAGGCCTACGAGGTGGATCAGGTCCGACACGAGCTCCCGGCTCTGGCGCCGCCCGGCGATCTGGAGCGGGAACCTGATGTTGTCCGCCACAGACCTCCACGGCAGGAGAGCCGAATCCTGGAACGCTATGCCGGTGTGGTGCTTGCTTCGCGCCACCTCGGGTGGCTCTCCGTGGACGGTTACCGACCCGGTTGTCGGGGTGTCCAGATCGGCGAGTATTCGTAGCAGCGTCGACTTGCCACATCCCGAGGGGCCTATCAGCGCGAGAAATGACCAGCGAGGAGTCTCCAGCGACACGTCCGACAGGGCAAGAAGATCCCCCTTCTTCGCTTTGAATACCTTGCTGACCTTGTCGATCACGATTCCCGAGCCAGAGCTGATAGGGACATTCGGACGTCCCTCGCCACGCTCGGGGGAACTTCCACGGAAGGCGTCCGGGCCAGGGTGAGCAGGTCCGAGCCTGGCATCACCGTCAGGGTCAGCAGGTCCGAGCCTCACCAGGTCCGCAGCGACCGGGAGCGCATCGAGATTGAAGCCGGCGGGCGCTACGGTGAGCTTCATGAGATGATCCCGTTGCTGTAGACCTCGGTGAGGATCTCGTTGGTGAACATTCCCGGAGTCGCGTTGGTTCCACCGAGAGCTAGCGACTTCACCGTCTCGGCCACGGTCTCCGGCGTCATCCAGAGCAGCCCGTGTGAAGCCGTGGCAGGGCTGGTCACCAGTGCCTGCTCGGCCTTGACCGACTCGAACTGCTGCTGGAACACCAGGTGAAGGCTCTTGCCGTAGTCGTAGACAGCGAGCGAGGCAGCCTCGTGCGGATCGGCAAAGGCAGCGCGCCATCCCTTGGCTTCGCCCGTCATGAGGCCTACTATCTGCTTGCGCGTCGAGGCATCCGCCAGGTCCGAGCTCCGGGCGATGTAGATGTCGTCGACAATCGGGTAGCCGAAGTCGGCCAGGAGGAAGGCATAGGTCGGCACCCCTTGAAGATCGAGGATTATGGGCTCGTTGGTGTAGAAGCCGATCAGCCCGTCGATCTGGCCATCAGCCAGCGGCTGGGTGGAGAATTCCACCGTGTTGACCTTCACCGAACTCGGCGGGATGTTATTGACCTTCAAGAACGCCTTCCAGATCGGCAGGTTCGTATCGGACACCCCGATTGTCTTGCCTATCATCTCCTGGGGATTCCGGATCGGATTGCTTGCCCGCGACACGAGGCACGTCGGGCTCTTCTGGAATGCCGCGCCGATGATCTTGAGCGGTGCCCCGTTCAAGATCGCTTGGGCCCCCTCGGCAGTGTGCGTGACGCCAACCAGTGCCCTGCCGCTCACTACCACCGGCTCGGGAGCAAGGTTCGGGCCACCCGGGAGCACCGTCACGTTCAGCCCAGCGTCCTTATAGTAGCCCTTTGACATTGCCATCAAAGTCCCCGCGAACTGGACGTTCTCAAGATAGTTGAGCTGTATGGATACGTCGGCGAGACTGGCCGATCCCTTTGCCGCGGAAGTGGTGGATGGCGAGCTGCTGCACGCTGCCAGAAGCTCCGGACCTACTGCGAGCCCAAGAGCCATCGCCCCTGCACGCTTGAAAAGCTTCCGACGGCTAAGCGGGGCCGACATGAAGCTAGAGGAGGTCCCCAGGGGGGATGTGCTCTCCGGTACTTCTATTCCAGAACCAGCAGACATTGGCGCTCCTTAACGTGGCAGGCAACTTCAGGTCTGGGAAAGCTAGGAGATGACCACTGCCTGCTACCGTACCGATGCCGCATTTCTGGCTTGTTTAGCGACGATTAACAGCGCATGGCGAAAGCGGTCTGACCAATCAGACCCCCGACCGGCCCCTAGCCAGCATGTCTGGCGGATCGGCTGCCCAGGGCATGTTGGACGGACGCGCCTGGTCAGGCAGAATGGTGACGGCGGGCGCGACTGACCTTCGGCGGGACGACCTCTGGCCCGAATATCCTGGCCTGGAGGGCGCCAAGGTGCTCTGCCATCGCCTGGGCAGCTACGTCTCCACGGCGAGCCGCCAGCGCATCCAGGATCGTGCGGTGCTCGGCGATCTGCCTGGTTCGGGTGGGACGGTCACGCGCCACGATGCTGTCGACCAGCAACCACAGCGGGTGCTCCCCGGCATCGACAAGGTGGCTCGTGATGCTCGAAAGTATGGCGTTGCCGCAATGGCTGGCAAGCTCTCTATGAAAAGCCAGGCTCAACGACACGGAGTCGTGCGTACCAGCCGGCTCGGCACCGGGGCCATCCGCCTCGCTCTCGCTCTGCCGCTCGGCCGCGTCAAGCAGATCTTCGAGACGTCTCAGGCCGATCCCGCGTATATTTCCCGCACACAGCCTTGCGACTGGAGGCTCGATCACCTGGCGCACCTCGAGCAGTTCCCTGGGCGAGGAGTCCACGGGAGGTGCTGCCAATGCCCCGGCATGGACCCCCATACCGGTGAGGAAGCAACCCGAACCAGGTCGGACCTCGATTACCCCACCGAGCTCGAGGGCGAGAAGAGCTTCCCGAACCGTCGAACGGCTCACGCCGCAACGCTCGGCGAGCTGGCGCTCGTTAGGCAACCGATCGCCCGCGCTGATGCTACCGACCGCCACGGCCCGCAAGACTTCCTCGGCCACCTCCAGGTAACGACGGCGTCCGGCATTGGCGTCGGTCACAGCACCTCCAAAACACCAGCGGCTCCAATCACCAGGGTAGTCACCACAACAGGATGACCGATCTCTGGACGCCGACGCAGGCACCCGCCTGGACAGCCTCCCGACCTACGCTCAGCGGGTGCTCACGAGCTCTGAGACCGCATCCACCGCCTCCGATAGCTCGTCGCCGGTATTGAAGAACCCCATCGAGAGCCGAAGCGCCCCGAGCCGTTCGATGGACCTGATCAGGATGGAGCGGCGAGCCAGCTCGCGCACCAGGCCATCTGGCTGCATCCCCTCGGCTGCATCATGGATGAGCCTGAAAGTCACGAGACCGGCATGCTCGCTTCCGGTCACCACCTCCACACCCTCGACTCCTGACAGGAAGGGTCCGGGCCGAGGCTGCTAGATCATGGATGCGCCGCTGTGCCCAACGATCTCCTACTGCTCGGGACATTGTCGTGGCCGCGCGCGGGACACTGCCATGGCCGCGCGCGGGACATCCCCCATGGCCGCCAACAGGGACTTTCTGATGGCCGTTGACA
>DAHWPS010000107.1:0-1710 GCA_027342785.1 Acidimicrobiaceae bacterium | reverse complement strand
ACGCCCGTTCGAAGGTGTCGTCCGGGACGGAGATGGCGGTCTTCACGACCTGCAGTATAACCCGGTATGAAATACCAGCTCAAGCAGCCTTCTTCCAGGTGCGCTCGAGGAGCACGAGTGGCGCAGAAGCGCGTGTCCCCCTCCGACACGACGCTTTGCGCCACGTGGCGCCACTCGGGCGTGCAGCGAGCGCTCGGCGGGGTCCCACCGCAGGTCAAGGCCGAGAGCGTCGTAGATGGCCCGGCGCTGAGACGCCGAGGCGCGCTCCAGCCGGCCGGCCAACCCGGCTGGGTCGGCGAGCGCCATCCGAAATTCCTCAGCGGACAGACCGCCTGCCCGGGTGGGCGCCGTCTCGGCCAAGGCGGTGGCTCGCTCGGCCCGATAGCGACGGTCGAGGGTTGCGAAGCTCTCCAGCGAGAGACCGGCCCCGAATGCGTCGGCGAGCCTGGCGATCTTTCGGTCTATCTCAGCTATCCGCGCTCGCGCAGCGTTGATGCGGTCCTGCTCGTCCGGCGTGGGACCACACCGCTTGGCGAGCTCGGCAGCTGTTGTCGGCGCTTGGGCCTCGGCAGCCAGCTCCGCCGCCAACCACTCGTCGACGAGACGCACCGGTGCAGCCTCGCGCAAGTAGAGCGAGAGGCGCCGCCCACAGTGAGCCGCGTTGGAGGTGGGGCATCGGTAGTAGGCCCGGGTGTGACGTGCATCGTCCCTTGCATCTTCCGCCCGCAATGCGCACAGGAGAGAAGTCCCCGCAGCGGGTAGTCTCGGTCGGCGACGTGCGCCGCAGGAAGTCCCGTCGAACGTGCTCTGTCTGCCAAGCGCTCTCTGACGGCGACCGCCAGCTCGTTGTCCACGAGGGGTTCGTGCGCCAGTTCTTGTGAGACGACCCACGCTGCCTGGTCATTCCAGCGCCTCCTGGTCTCGGAGGCCGAGGCCGAGATCCTCGCCGAGGTGCTCGCTCAGACGACGCTTAGCCTGTTGGCTTTCGTCGACTAGGTGCTTCGGCGGTTGGGGAGCGCTCGGCCTTGGTGAACCAGGAGCGCAGTGTGCTCGTCTTGGCTTCGGCGACGACCAGCTTCCGATGATCCGCGCTTCCGCTCCGTGCCCACGTCAACCTCGTCCAGCCCACATGTGCACCAAGTCGAGCTGCTGGCCCCGCGTCCCCTCTACCGTGACGCGACCTGCTTCTTCTGTGATCGCTGCGGGTGCTTGGTCGATACCGACCTGATCCATCCCGACAGGCACCAATACGCCGAGGAGGGCGACTTCTACTGCGCCGACTGCTGGGTAGAGTCGTAGCTCAGCCCACGCTTGCGCAGAACCTTCACGATGTCGTCGTACAGTTCACGAACTGCTGGCGGGCACGGCACGTTCTCACCCAGCCAAATGCCCTTCCGTACCTTGCTATCGCCGACTTCCTCTTTTGCCTTCTTCAGCTTCTCGGGTGCGACGGCCTCCACGAAAGCTTCAAAGCTCTCGTCATTCACTGCTCCGGTGTCCTTGTCCGCCGTCGTCCAGCCTCGTGCAAGCGTGAACACGCCATGCGCTCGACCCAGCTCCCTTTGGCGTTCGAACGTGTCCGTGTCCATCACTCGCCGCGAGGGCTCAGGATCAAGGCTCTCGAGAAACTCCTGAAGTTCAGGAAAGTCATCACATGCGGTCGTCACCTGGTCGAAAATGTGTTGGTGCTTCTTGACCCTCTTCTTGACG
>DAHWPS010000093.1:0-2058 GCA_027342785.1 Acidimicrobiaceae bacterium | reverse complement strand
CCTTCGAAGGCGTGACCACCAGCGACGGGGTGTCGTCGTCGTGGAAGGGGCAGCACCCCACCAGGTCCTTGCCGGTCGAGCGCAGCGCCACCCCTGAGCGCACCACCAGCTCGGCCACGTCGACCTCTTCTTTCAGCCGCTTGATCACCTCGTCGGGAACACGAGCCACGGGCACCTCCTGGGAAAAAATCTCGTATTGGTGACTAGACCACTACTACTATGGCATATACACCATGTTCCGCGGTGGAGAGTCACCCAAGACAGCACGCGAGGAGGCGGTCGGTGAGACCACAATGGGGCTGGCATATCGACCAGGAGGATTGTCCAGCCATGCCCCTCGGTGAGCGCATCCGCCAGCTCCGCAAGGAAGCCGGATGGTCCCAGGCTGAGCTGGCCGAGAAGATAGGGGCCGATGCCGGCCGAGTGAACAAATACGAGGCTGGCCGGATGGCACCGGGGGCCGAGACCCTTGCCCGCCTGGCCGAGGTGCTCAACGTCTCGATCGACTACCTGCTAATCGAGACGATCCCCCGGCGACCGCTGCATTCGGCTGAAGACGCCCTTGGTGACCGCCTGGCCGTCGTCGCCGAACTCGGCGACGAGGATCTCGCCCTCGTGGTCAGCTTCATCGACGCCTTGGTCGCCAAGACCCGCATGAAGGCGCTCACCGCTGACCTCGGCTGACATCACGGCTCCCCCAATGGACGATCAGAAGAAGAACCGCTCCCCGCTGCTGCCAACCTTGACGGTCCAGCAGCTCACTCTCATTGAGGCGGTCGCGTCCGGATTCTTTCTCTGCGGTCAGTGGCCGGATTGGGAGTTCGTCGATGAGACCCTTGAGAACAAAGGCATCGACGCGATCAAGGTGCTGGCCAGTCTCCCGCGTGAGCACACCCACAACTACGGCTACGTCGCCGCGGTCTCCATGCTCCCGCGATCGGATACCGAGATCATCCTGACGATCGCCGGGCTCAGCCAGGTGGAGAAAGGTAAAGGTCTTGTCGACTACTTCCTGGGTTTCGTGAGCGCACTCGGAAATGCGCGCATCAACATGCGGCCGGTCCCTCGAAGAGCCTCGCCACCAAGCGTGAGTAGGACCGAACTGCTCACCAAGGTGTTCGGATTCCCAAACATGACAACCGAGGAGTTTGTCCTCGCCGCAATGATCAGAGAACCAGCCACCTGGAAATGCCAACTTGTACCCGGCTCGGATGACGACTGGAGCATTCAGCTCTCTCCACAGGTGCGACGGTTCGCCGGGGTCAGCACCGTCGAGGACTACCTTGCCCGTCTGCGCGACCTGATCCAGCCAGTCGAGCCGCCTGCCCAAGAGACCTTCGTCTCCCCGTTCACGTTGCCCGCCGCTATCGACTACCTCGACGTGGTGTGGAGGCTCCGCTTCGGCAAGGCCCTGGTCGTCCCGGCCGGGGTCGAACGGTCGGCCCGCCTCGCCTTCGACGCCACCACGCCCGAGGAGGCCGACAGCCGGCTGAGCGCCCTGGCCGAGCTCTTGAAAAACCTCCAGGTCGACGGCACTCCGGGCATCGGGGGAGGCCCGCTCGGGCGGCTGGTGCCCTTCTTGACCGAGAAGCTCCCTGCCGAGTCCCACCAGAGGATCACTGACGCCGTCGCCACGTTGGACGCTGCGCGCAAGCTCAGGGTAAGCGGTCAGCATTTCAGCGCCCAGACTGATGCCGTCGCCGCCCACCGGCGCCTCGGGCTGCCTTATCCGGTGGCCGATTGGCCGGGTGCGTGGAGCCAGGTCCAGCGAGCGGTCACCGTTGCCATCGACGCCATCCGTGACGAACTGTTCGCCGCCGACGAGAACAGCGCCACGCCCTCCTGACGCTGCTGGCCAAGGGCACTTGGGGTGAGTCGACAGGCCGCCGCCAAGCGGTTCAGGACTTGGTGCGCCGCCGGTAGGCGGCCTGGCGAAGGGCGTTGGTGGCGTAGATCCGCGGACGCCCCGATCCGGGCCGTGGTCCGCCCCAGGTGCCCTTGGCCACCGGAGGCGAGGAGAAGTCGGGTGGCTCGCTGCCCGGCCCACGAGGAGCCACA
>DAHWPS010000088.1:0-2241 GCA_027342785.1 Acidimicrobiaceae bacterium | reverse complement strand
CCACGACATCCCGGCAGCGAGAAGGCACGCGCCGATCGAGAAGTCGAATGCAGCGTGGAGGCCGTCGGCGAATGGGCTCGAGATGAGCGCCGGAAAGAAGTTCCGGCCGGTCAGGATGGCCGCCTGGTGCGCGGACACGTGCGCCAGGGCCGAAGAACCGATCAGGTGCTCCACCGGGTTGTAGCCGAGAAAGGCCGCGAAGAGCGTCGACACCGGTGGGAGGTGGGCGGCTGCGGAAGCCGCCCGAGCTGGCACTCCGTGCGCCACGAGGCCGTGGAAGAGCGTCGAGGGGAGCGTGGAAGACAACCCGATGATGATCAGCGTGAAGAAGACCCCGACCGAGAGCACCTGGGCGGAATTCTGGAACGTCGAGGTCATCCCCGCACCGACCCCGCGGTGCTGGGGCGGCAGGCTGTTCATCACCCCCGCTCGATTGGGAGAAGCGAAGGCCCCCATCGCCAGCCCGTTCAACAGCAGGATCGGCGCGAAGTCGACGTAGGAGAAATTGATCGGCAGCAGTTCGAGGAGGAGGAACGAGCCGGCCGCGGCGATCATTCCTCCGGTCGCGAACGGCCGGGAACCGAAGTGGTCGGAGAGGTACCCCGAGACCGGGCCGGCGATCAGGAACCCCGCGGTGAGCGGCAGCATGTACAGACCGGCCCACAGGGGCGTCTGGGCGAAGTCGTAGCCGTGACGGGGCAGCCAGATCCCCTGGAGCCAGATGATGAGGATGAACATGAGACCGCCGCGCCCCATGCTCGCCAGCAGCGAGGACAGGCTCCCCGCCGTGAAGGCTCGAATACGGAAAAGTGAGAGGCGGAACATGGGGTCTGCCACACGGCGCTCGATGACGCCGAACGCGATCAGGAGCGCCGCCCCGCCAGCCAGACAACCGAGCACGAACGGGCTGGTCCAGCCCATGGTCTGCCCGCCATAGGGCTGGATCCCGTAGGTGATGCCGATCATGATCCCGACGAGACCGAGGGCGAAGGTGAGGTTGCCCGGCCAGTCGAGCCGTGCCCGCCGACCCTCACTGGCGGTCTCTCGGAGCTTGAGATACGCCCATACCGTTCCGAAGAGCCCGATGGGTACCGACACCAAGAAGATGAGCCGCCACTCGATCGGGGCGAGCACGCCACCGAGGATGAGCCCGATGAACGTTCCGCTGAGCCCGGCCACCTGGTTGATGCCGAGAGCCATCCCGCGCTGGTCCTCGGGAAAGGCGTCGGTGAGGATGGCTGAGGAATTGGCGATGAGCATGGCCGCGCCGACTCCCTGGAAGATCCGCATGACGACGAGCCACAAGGCCCCGGCGGTGCCCGACATCCAGGTGATCGTGAGCAGCAGCGAGAAGAGGGTGTAGACGGCGAAGCCGAGGTTGTAGATACGGACACGGCCGTACATGTCCCCGAGCCGGCCGAGGCTCACGACGAGCACGCTCGTCACGACCATGAAGCTCAGGATCATCCACAGCAGGTAGAAGCTGTTCGACGGCAGGAGCGGGTCGATGTGGATGCCCCGGAAGATGTCGGGCAGCGCGATCAGCATGATCGAGATGTCGATCATCGCCATCAAGGAACCGAGGGTGGTATTCGACAGGGCCACCCACTTGTAGCCGTCGTCCGCGATGCTCGGACCGCCGCGCTGGCCGTCTGTGCTGGGTCCCGGTCCGTCGACATGGGCGCCTTGACCGCCCCGGGCTGAGTCGACCGAGGAGGACGCTGCGGGGCCGGTGCTGCGTCTCACCGGGCTTCCGTCACGGCGGTGCCCAGGACCTGAAGATCACCGCGCCAGCGCGCCGAGCGCCAGCGCGCCAGCTCCCGCTCCCACGTCGACATGATCGCAACCCCTCTCGATGAGCCGAGCACGCACGGAAGCCTCGGGCGCTCGTGTGACCGCGCACAGACCGGCGATGAGGGAGCCCGCAGCCACTGGGAGCGAGCCCAACGGACGCCGACGGGAGCGAACTTACCGTCGTTCGCGGTACGACGAAGCCGGTCCGGCTCTTGCGAGCGAAGCTGCTACGAGCTCCGACGCGAAACGAGGTGCCGACCGCGACCACCACGTCCGGTCACCAGGTAGACGAGGCCGGCCGAGATCGCCAGCTCGAAGACGATGCTGAAGAGCCCGAGCCCGAGCAGCCCGCCGATGAGCGCGCCGACGACCGCACCGGTGACGCCGACGCCCAGGGTGGACAGCAGGCCGATCCGGTTGCGCCCGGGAACGATCAACCGGCCGAGA
>DAHWPS010000085.1:0-45882 GCA_027342785.1 Acidimicrobiaceae bacterium | reverse complement strand
ACTCGCCGAGGCCCGCAAGGACTCCTGGCTCGCTGATGGTTCGTCGTCGGTCCAGCAGCAGGCGCTACGCGACTTCGACCAGGCGTTGAAGAACTTCTGGGCCGGTAGCCATCGCCGGCCGAGGTGGCGTCGTCGGGGCGTTGCGACGCTCCTCCTCCCGGCCCTGAAGGGCCGGGCTCCTGTCGCTTCAAGGTTCCGGTGGGTTCACTTGTCACCGAGATGCCGTAGGAGCGATCAACGTCCTCCAGAAGGCAATCCACGGGACTTACGTCCCCATTGGACCGGATGTCAGAATCCAGGTCACGTACCTCCGGGCTGTCGGACGCCGGTCGGAATACCAGAGGGAGGAACACCGCAAGGTGCAGTGCCGAAAGGCGAGAGCCCTGAGTAGTGCCCGGAACCGGGCCCCGTCGAGAGAAATCCCGGCGTGCGAGCAACGGCGAGCCCAATCGTCCACCAGCCCCTCGGGGCCAGACCAGTTGGTCGCGGTGGCGTGAAGACGGTGATGTCAAGTAACTCCAACCGAGCGGATGGGTCGGAAGCCCCGTCCCCAAGGGCGGGGAGGTTCACGAAAGGCCTCGTGTACGGCGTCGGCGCCCTACGCTCTGCCGCCCGTGGTGACCGGCTTCTCTGGACGCTGCATCGAGCGGTGCTGTCGGGCGGGATCGTCCCGATGGTGCCAGTCGGGGCGGTCGCCGAGGCATTCCGCACCGAAGGCCGGGTCGATCGGCTCGAAGCCTTTCTCGACGGTACGCTCGTGGAACCGATGGACGGGGAGAAGGCACGGCGCATCGGCGAGCTCGCCGCCCGTGCCGGCAGCACCGACCTCGTGGCGGTGTCGACGGTGGAGCTGGCCTCACGGCTGGGATGCGCGGTCGTGTCGTCCCGCCAGACCGTGCTCAAGCCCGTCGCCGCCCTCTTGGGCTTCGACCTCGTCCTCCACCCCGTCTGACGACGGCTTGGGCGGGTCGTCGACGCTTGGCGACGGCGCCAGTAGCTCAGCGGCCTGGCGCTTGCGCCGCTTGTGCAGCCAGACGGCCGGCCCGGCGCAACGCGGCCAGCAGGGATCGCTCGATGCCGAACAGCTCGTTGGCAGCGTCGTCGTCGCCTGCAGCGCGAGCGCGCTCAGCCATGGCCGAGATCCGGTCCTGGAGCTCCTCGATGCTGGCGGTGAGCGACGAGAGCTCCGCCCATGTGGTCATCTGCAGATCATGGCTCATCGGTGAGCACGGGACCCGGTCGCACCCACCGGAACTACGATTGGCTCCCCATGGCCTTCACTCACCTGGACCTCCGCGGACATCGCGGCCCGCTCGATGCGGTGCTGCCACGTCCCGTCGACGCCGGCAGCGACGTGCGTGACGCGGTGGCCGCGATCATCGCACAGGTGCGCGAGCGGGGCGACCAGGCGTTGCGTGACCTCACCGAGAGGTTCGACGGTCCCCAGCTCACTGAGCTGCGCGTCCCGGTGTCCGAGGTCTCCTCGGCGCCCGACCGGGTGGCCCCGGCCCTGGCAGACGCGCTGCACCTCGCCTGGGACCGGCTCCGGCACTACCACGCGGTCGACGTCGCCGTGCCCCACGAGATCACCGACGGAGCGGTCATGGTCCGCCAGATGGTGAGGCCGGTCGCGAGGGCGGGCGCGTACGCGCCCGGTGGGCGGGCTCGGTACCCTTCCAGCGTCCTCATGTGTGCGGCACCGGCCACCGTGGCCGGTGTGGACGAGATCGTGCTCTGCGTTCCTCCGGCGGCCGACGGTCGGGTCGACGATGCAGTCCTGGCGGCTGCGGCGATCGCAGGGGTGGACGAGGTGTACCGCGTGGGCGGGGCCCAGGCGATCGCGGCGATGGCCTACGGCACCGACTCGATCGAACCGGTCGACGTGGTGGTCGGACCCGGGAACCGCTACGTCGCCGAGGCCAAGCGTCAAGTCTCGGGAGTGGTGGGGGTGGCCTCCTCGTTCGCCGGCCCATCAGAGGTCGTCGTGGTCGCTGGCCCCCAGACCCCGCCGGCCTGGGCGGCGATCGATCTGGTGGTCCAAGCCGAACATGGTCCCGACGGCCTCGCGTGGCTGGTGACCTGGTCCCACGAGGTGCTCGAGGCGGTCGTCGCAGAGGTCGACCGGATCGTCGCTCGTTCCCCGCGGCGCCAGGATCTGCTCGCGACCCTCGGCTCGGGCGGTTACACCTGCCTGGTCGACGGACCCGAACAGGCGATTGCCGTCGCCAATGTCATCGCTCCCGAGCACTTGGAACTGCTCTTCGACGACGCCGAGCAACTGCTCGGCCTGGTGCAGTCGGCGGGTGCGGTGTTCTGCGGTCCCTGGTCGCCGGCCAGCCTGGGTGACTACGTCGCCGGTCCCAATCACATCCTGCCGACCAACCGCACCGCCCGATTCGCGTCGGCGCTGCGCGCTGACGACTTCTGCCGGCACATCCACGCGGTCACGGCTTCGCCCGCAGCCCTGGCCCAACTGGGACCTTCGGTGATCGCGCTCGCCTAGGCCGAAGGTCTTCCTGCACACGCAGAGTCCATTCGGATGCGCTCGTGAGCCGAGCACTGACGCGTCGCGCCGACTTGGCCGATCTGGCCGGCTACCACTCGCTCCAGGTCGATGCCGAGGTGAAGCTCAACGCGAACGAGTCTCCGCTCCCGCCGCCCGCGGAGTGGCAGGAGCGCCTGGCCGACGCCGTCGCCGGGCTCGACGTCCGGCGATACCCGGACCGGGAGGCAACCGAGCTGCGACAGCGCCTCGCGGCGCTGCACGGCGTCGATCCCTCGTGGGTCTTCTGTGCGAACGGGTCCAACGAGGTGCTCCAGTCGCTGCTGCTGGCGTTCGGTGGGCCGGGCCGGTCGATCCTGGTCTTCGAGCCGACCTACACCCTGCACGCCCACATTGCCCGTCTCACCCTCACCGAGGTCGTCCGGGCCGGTCGCGGCCCGGACTTTCGTGTCGACGTGGGCGAGGCCGCACGGGTGATCGACCGCCACCAGCCGGCCATCACGGCGATGTGCTCTCCCAACAATCCCACCGGACGAGCCGAACAGCCAGAGACAGTGGCCCGTGTCGCCGAGCGGGCGCCCGGCTTGGTGGTCGTCGACGAAGCGTACGGGCAGTTCGCCCCGTGGTCGGCTCTCGAGCTCCTCCCCGGCAAGGCGGGCAGCGCCACCGGCACGCCGGCCATCCCCGGCACGCGTGCCCCCCTCGGCTCCGGGCTGGTCGTGGTGAGGACCTTTTCCAAGACCTGGGCAATGGCAGGCCTTCGCCTGGGCTACTTGGTGGCCGACCCCGAGGTGGTCGCCGGCTGCGAGGCGGTCGCGCTCCCGTACCACCTTTCGGCGGTGACGCAGGTCGCAGGCCTCCTGGCGCTGGAGTACCACCGTGAGATGATGGTCCGCGTGGCGGGCATTGCCGAGGAGCGAGGTCGCCTGGAGGCGGCACTCGCCGGCCTCCCGGTCGACTGGTGGCCCTCAGATGCCAATTTCATCCTGTTCCGCCCGAGAGAGCGGACAGCCCAGGCTGTCTGGCGGGGACTGCTCACACGCGGTGTGCTCATCCGTGACTGCAGCCGGTGGCCCGGGGTGCAAGGCTGCCTGCGGATGACGATCGGTTCCCGGCAGGAGAACGACCGCTTTGTCGACGCGTTGAAGGGATGCCTGTGAGCGAGAACCAGCCCGTCGGCACTGAAGGGCGCTCACGCAGGTCCCACCAGCGCCGGTCCACCAAGGAGACGACGGTCGAAGTCGACATCGAGCTGGACGGCACTGGCGTCACCGAAATTTCGACTGGGCTGCCATTCTTCGACCACATGCTGGCCCAGCTCGGCCGGCACGCCGGGTTCGATCTCGCCGTGCGGGCCGAGGGGGACCTCGAGGTCGACGCCCACCACACGGTCGAGGACGTGGGCATCGTGCTCGGTGCCTGCCTGGCAGAGGCACTGGGCGACAAGAGCGGCGTCCGGCGCTTCGGATCAGCGCTGCTTCCGCTCGACGAGGCACTCGTGGAGGTCGCGCTTGACCTCTCGGGCCGGCCGTACTTCGTGTACGGCATCGTGTTCGCACCTGACACCCCCGGCCTGGGAACGCCGCCGTTCGACCCGCAACTGGCCGAGGAGTTCTGGCGCGCGCTGGTGACCGCCGCACGCATCACCCTGCACGTCCTCCCGAAGTCGGGCCGTAACACCCACCACATCCTCGAGGCCTCGTTCAAAGCGGTGTCCCGGGCACTTCGCGATGCCGTCCGGGTGGAGGGGACGGGCATTCCGTCGACCAAGGACGTGCTGTGAGCGAAGCGCCGATCGTGGTCCTCGACTACGGGATCGGCAACCTGCGCTCGGCCGAGAAGGCACTCCAGCACCTCGGAGCGCGAGCGGAGCTGGTCACGGCCGGCACACGGGTGGACGGAGCGGCGGGTGTCGTCCTCCCAGGCGTCGGTGCGTTCGGGGCCTGCGCCGAAGCGCTCGCGGCGTCGGGTCTCGGTGACGCGGCGCGCCGGGCGATCGGTCGCGGTGTCCCGTTCCTCGGCATCTGCGTGGGGATGCAGCTCCTCTACGAGGCGTCCGAAGAGAGCCCGGGCGCGCGCGGGCTCGGCGTCCTGGCGGGCACGGTCCGGCGTCTCAGCGGACCGGTCAAGCTCCCGCAGATGCAGTGGAACCGGCTGGACCGGCGGGCCGGCACCCACGCCACGCTCCTCGACGGACTCCCCGAGCACCCCTGGGTCTACTTCGTGCACGGGTTCGCCCCCGAGGTCGGCAGCACGACGGTCGCGACCTGCGACTACGGCGGGACGGTGGCGGCGATGCTCGAGGCGGAGAACCTCTGGGGCGTGCAATTCCACCCGGAGAAGTCCGGAGCCCTCGGCCTCGCCATCCTGGCGAACTTCGTGACCGTCTGCCGGGCGCACGCCCGGGTGCCGGCCGGCGAGCGCTAGCAGTGGAGCTGTTCGCCGCGATCGACTTGCGGCACGGAGCCGCCGTACGCCTGTCGCAGGGTGATTACGAGCGCGAGCAGGACTACGGCGATCCTGTCGCCCTCGCCGACCGCTTCATCGATGACGGTGCGCGCTGGCTGCACGTGGTCGACCTCGACGCGGCCAGGTCGGGTGCTCCAACCCACCAAGAAGTGGTCGAGTCGATCGTCGCCCGGGCTGCGCGCACAGGTGTCTCGGTCGAGCTCGGGGGTGGGATCCGCCGGGCCGAGCAGGTCGAGCTCCTCTTGGCCCTCGGAGTCCGCCGGGTGGTCCTGGGAACCGCGCTCCTCGAAGACCCCGGGATGGCGCGAGGCGTCGCCGAGGAGCATCCTGGCGCGGTCGCCGCCGGGCTCGACTACCGCGCTCGAGACGACGGCACGCTCGAACCAGCCACGCGGGGGTGGACGCGCGGTTCAGGGCGCACGCTCGAAGAGACCCTGGCACTGCTCGCCGGCGCGCCGTTCGGCGCGGTGGTCGTGACCTCCATCGAGCGCGACGGCATGCTCTCGGGTCCCGACCTCGCGGGTCTCCGAGCCACCCTGGACATGACCGAGCTGCCGGTCGTCGCGTCCGGTGGCGTGGGTTCACGGTCCGACCTGGCGCTGCTCGCCCAGCTTCGTTCGTCCCGGCACTTCCGTGCCCTGGCAGGAGTCGTGGTGGGACGAGCCCTGGTCGACGGCCGCCTCGACGTGAAGGAGGCGCTGGCTGCATGCAGACCGTTCGCGTGATCCCGTGCCTCGACGTCACCGACGGACGGGTGGTGAAAGGCGTGAACTTCGTGGACCTGGTCGATGCCGGCGACCCGGTGGAGCTGGCGGCGAGGTACGACGCCGAAGGAGCTGACGAGCTCACCTTCCTCGACATCACGGCCTCGTCCGACGGACGCAGGACGATGGTCGACGTCGTGGCGAGGACGGCCGACCGGGTCTTCATCCCTTTCACCGTCGGCGGCGGGGTCACGACGGCGGCCGATGCACGCCGGCTCCTGCGGGCAGGAGCCGACAAGGTGGCCGTGAACTCGGCAGCTGTCGAGCGGCCGGAGCTCGTCGGCGAGCTGGCAGGCGAGCTGGGTGCGCAGTGCATCGTGGTGGCGATCGACGCCCGTGCCCGTCTGGACGGGACGTGGGAGGTCTACACCCACGGCGGACGCCGACCCACGGGGGTGGATGCAGTGACCTGGAGCGAGCGTTGCGCGGCGGCAGGAGCGGGCGAGATCCTGCTCACGTCCATGGACCGCGACGGGACCCGCCTGGGCTTCGACGTGGCGCTCACCCGGCGGGTGGCTGATGCCGTGGAGATCCCGGTGGTGGCCTCTGGAGGCGTGGGGGAGCTCGACCACCTCGTCGCCGGCGCTCGCACAGGGCACGCTGATGCGGTGCTCGCCGCATCGATCTTCCACCGACGTGAGCACTCGATCGCCGAGGCAAAGCGGTGGATGGCCGCAGCAGGCGTACCGGTGCGCCCGATCGGCGAGTGAAGACCCGAGCACCGTCGTGCACGTCGGGGCGCGTGGATAGGGTACCGTGCCCTCGTGGCACCTCAGCCCTCTGGCGAGCCCGGCGCGGCCAAGCAGCCGATCACCGTGCTGTTCGACCGCGTGCTGGTGCAGGTGGCGCAGAACGAGGGCGAGCGGCGTTCGAGGGCCGGGATCCTGATCCCGGCGACGGCCCAGGTCGCACGCCGTCTCATGTGGGCCGCAACCATCGCCGTGGGGCCGCATGTCCGCTCGGTGAAGCCGGGTGACCAGGTCCTGTTCAACCCCGAGGATCGCTTCGAAGTCGAGGTCCAAGGCGAGGAGTACGTCATCTTGCGTGAACGCGACATCCATGCGGTCGCTTCCGAGCGCATCGACGGCGGCACGGGGCTCTACCTGTGACCGGTGAGCCCGGCATGGAAGGCAGCGCTCTCGAAGCCAGTACGTCGGTCCTCGCCGAGGTACGATTCGACGATCGGGACCTGGTGGTGGCCATCGTCCAGGACGCCGACAGCGGTGAGGTCCTGATGGTGGGCTATATGAGCCCCGAGTCGTTGCAGCGCACCCTCGATACCGGCCGGACTTGGTTCTGGAGCCGCAGCCGGGCCGAGCTGTGGTGCAAGGGCGAGACTTCGGGCGATCGCCAGTACGTGCGTGAGGTCCGCATCGATTGCGACGGCGACGCGCTGCTCGTATTGGTCGACCAGCATGGTGACGGCGCGTGCCACACGAAGAACTGGTCCTGCTTCTTCCGCACGGCGGCCCGCGGTCCGGGGAGAGCTCGCTCGGCTGCTCACCGGGTCCCCGCGGCGAGCTTTCCACTCGCTCGGCCGGCATCGGCCGCAACCGAGGGGTGACCCCCGCCGGGTCCCCGGGTCGATCCGGCCTCCGGGTTCGTCCCACCGAGCACGAGTTCGAGGAGCTCTGCAGTTCGCACTCGATCGTCCCGGTGTGGACGGAGGTGGTCGCCGACACGCTCACTCCCGTCGCCGCCTTCGAGAACGTGGTGGCAGGTGGGCAGGGCTTCCTGCTCGAGTCGGTCGAGGGAGGAGAGCGCTGGGGGAGGTACTCCTTTGTCGGTCGCCAGCCTTTGGCGACGCTTCGCGTCCGAGGCCGCCACGTCGAAGGCCACGGGGAGGCTGCAGGCTTCGAAGCGCCGCCCGAAGGGGCATTGGCAGCCCTCGAAGCCCTCCTGCGAGCACACACGGCTCCGGGACCGGCCGACCTCGGCCCGGATGTGGACCTTCCCCCCCTGCACGCCGGGGTGGTGGGATACCTCGGCTACGACGTCGTCCGCGAGATCGAGGACCTGCCCCACGCGCCTCCCGATGACGAGGGGTTCCCCGATGCCGCGATGGTGGTGATCGGCGAGCTGGCGGCCTTCGACCACTGGCGCCAGCGGATCGTCGTGCTGAGCAACGTGCTTGCCGATCCAAAGTGGTCGGCCGCCGAGACGGCCGAGGCGTACAGTGCGGCCACCGGCCGGGTCGAAGCGCTCGCAGCCGACTGCTTCCGCCCTCGGGAGGAAGGCCGCAGACCGGTGCCGTTGCCCGATCGCAGCGTGCCGCCTGCGGACGCTCTTGGGACCATGTCGAGCGGTCAGTACGCAGATGCGGTGAGGGTGGCCAAGGAGCACATTGCAGCGGGGGACGTCTTCCAGGTGGTCCTCTCCCAGCGGTTCGACGTGCAGCTCGGAGTGGAACCGTTCGAGGTCTACCGCGCGCTCCGCCTCTTGAACCCGAGCCCGTACCTGTACTACCTCGCGTTCGGCGACGTGACCGTCCTGGGCTCCTCCCCCGAGCCGATGGTCCGTCTGCGCGATGGCATCGTCACTTCACGGCCGATCGCCGGCTCTCGGCGCCGGGGAGTCACCGACGAGGAGGACCTACGCCTGGCCGGCGAGCTGTCGGAGGACCCGAAGGAGCGCTCCGAGCACGTGATGCTGGTGGACCTTGCCCGCAACGACCTCGGCCGTGTGGTGGAGTTCGGCTCCGAGCGGATGGACGAGCTGATGACGGTCGAGCGCTACAGCCATATCATGCACCTCACCTCCCAGGTGTCCGGCCGGCTCCAGGCGGGCAAGGGACCCATCGATGTCCTACGTGCCACCCTGCCCGCTGGCACGCTGTCGGGCGCACCCAAGGTCCGCGCCATGGAGATCATCGACGAGCTCGAGCCGACCAAGCGGGGGGTCTACGGCGGGGTGGTCGGGTACCTCGACTTCTCGGGGAACCTGGACACGGCCATCGCCATCCGCACCTTGGTCCTCCGCTCCGACGGGATGGGGTTCGTCCAGGCCGGCGCCGGGATCGTGGCGGACAGCGATCCCGAGATGGAGGACGCGGAGTGCCGTCAGAAGGCAGCGGCCGTGCTCGCAGCGATCGCCGCCGCCAGGTCGATGGCGGCCAGTTCGATGCCAGCAGGGGCGAGCGCCTCCGACCCGGGCGAGCTGCCCTCGGGGGGATCGTCACCACCACCTCCACGAGGTGGGTCGTGAGCGGGGCTCCCGCCGGCGCCGCCGCCCCACTGGGCGGCGTGCCTCCAGACGGATCTTGCCAGGAGCTCGACGGCCAGTACCGGGCCCTGCGCGACGGGTGCGGGGCGTACCGGTGCGCACGCGACCGCGTGGCGCTCGACGGGCCGGAGGCGGCCGGCTTTCTCCAGGGACAGTGCACCCAGGACGTCGAGAACCTCACGCCCGGTGCCCATCGATGGGCGCTGCTCCTCGCTCCCGACGGCAAGGTGGTGGTGCTCGTTCGGGTCCTCCGGGTGAGCCAGGAGCAGTTTTTCCTCGACTGTGCCGGGGGTTTCGGCGAGATGGCCCTGGCGCGCCTCGAGCGCTTCAAGCTCCGCTCGAAAGTGGCGATCACGGCGTGGAGCGATCCTGGCATCGCGCTACGAGGCGAGCAGGCCCAAGAGGCCACGGCCGGGTGGCTGGGCCTCTCTCCCGGCGCGCTGTCCGCGCAGGACGTGGCGGTCGAGCGCGGCGGGAACTGGGTCTTCGGCTACGAGTGGAACGGAGTCCGAGGGGTCGACGTCTTGGGTGCCGACCCTTCGGTGGCGGTGCCCACGCAAGCGCAGTGGTGCACGGACACAGCGTGGGAGGCGCTCCGGGTCGAGGCCGGGATCCCCGCGATGGGAAAGGAGCTCGACGAGCGGACCATCCCCGCCGAAGCCGGGCTGCTCGACGCGACGGTGAGCTTCACCAAGGGCTGCTACACGGGCCAGGAACTGGTCGCACGCCTGGAGTCTCGGGGGAACCGGGTGGCACGTCGGCTCCGGGGTGTCGTCCTGCTCGACGCGCACCCCGGGATCGACGGAGCATCAGGTGTGGTGGGTGCCGCGTTGTACCACGAGGGGTCGCAGAAGGCGGCCGGCGTGTGCACCTCGGCAGCCTGGTGCCCGGGGCTCGGCGCCGTGGCGGCTCTCGCCTACGTCCACCGTTCGGTCCCTGTACCGGGCCGGGTGCGCGTGGAGGTGCCTGACCGGCCGACGCAAAGGTGGGCGGCAGAGGTCCGGGAGCTACCGCTCCGCTGAGCGCCGTGCCGAGGGACCGGTGACAGGGAGCCAGAAGATCATGCGGGTCCCACCGGCCGGGCCGCACGGAGACTCGGCTCGCACGCCTCCCCCCATCGCAGTGGTGAGCTCCGCGACGATCGCCAGCCCGAGCCCGCTTCCCCTGCGGCGGCGGCGAGCCTGGTCCGAGACGAAGTGTGCCTCGAACACCCTCGCCAGATCTCCTTTTGGGATCCCGGGCCCGTCGTCTTCTACGGACACGAAGGCAAGTCCTTGCTCGGCCCAGACGCGCAGCTCGACCCGGTTCGCAGCGAAGGACAGAGCATTGTCGACGAGGTTGGCCAGGATCTGGTCGAGGCGATCCGCATCGGTCACCACCTCGAGCGATTGGGCAGAGCCCGTTGGCAAGACGAGCTCGATCCCCAGAGCGTTGGCGGCGGGGCTGAGCTGGCGCACCATCGCGTCGACGGCTCCGACCACGTCGACTCTACCGGCATCCAGGGAAAAACGTGTCGCTTCCAGACGTGCGAGGTCCAGAAGGTCCCCGACCAGGCGCTCCAGGCGGCGCGCTTCGGCGTCGATGATCGCGAGCGCCCCTTGGCGGTCGGTGGCCGTCCCGTCGGCGAGCGCCTCGGCATAACCCCTGATGGACGTGAGCGGCGTGCGCAGGTCATGGGAGACCGAGAGCAGGAACAGCCGCTGTTGGTCTCGCGCTCGCTGCAGGCGTACGGACATGTCGTTGATCGCGGTCGCGAGCGACGCGAACTCGGGCATGTCCCGGGGTCCGACGGGGAGCTGGACGGAGAGGTCCCCGGTGGCGATCCGCTCGGTGGCACTTGCCACGACGAGGAGGGGCCGGGTGAACCGCCGGGCGAGCCAGTAGGCCACGACCGTCGCGATCGCCAGGCAGCCCAAGGCGATCAGGAGGAAGTAGCCGTACCCCCCTACCGGCGGCGTCCGAGAGCGCGAGGCCACCAGGACCGCAGTGTCCTCGTAGGGAAGCGGATGGGTGAGGTGCGCTTTCTGAGCGGTCGTGAGGTGGAGGGGGATGAGGACGTACACCAGGTTCCCGGTCGTGCCGCCGACGGCCAGGTTCCGCTCGAGGGCAGGCGTATCCAGAGCGAGACCGCGCAGGCCTGGCGGCAGCGCCGAGGTGAAGGTCCCCTCTGCGCTCAGTCCCACGATGGTGAGGGCTCGGTACTGACCGACGTAGCGCACAACATGGATACTGTGGAGGAACACCTCGGGCGACGGGTAGTCGGCCAAGGCGTGTGCCTGCGTGTAGAGCTGCTGTTCGGCAGTGGTCGCCGAGGCCCGGCGGACGAGGAGCACGCTGCCTAGTGCAGCCAGCAGCAGGGTGCCCGCCACCAGGACCAGGATGGCGCCGGTCAGGCGACGTCGCACCGGCCGGTCAATCCAGGCGGTAGCCCACGCCCCACAGCGTGGTGAGGCCCAGGCCGTCACCCAGCTTCTTGCGGAGCTGGCGGACGTGGACGTCGACGGTTCTTTCCTCCCCGTACCAACCTTCACCCCAGACGCCGTCGAGGAGCTGCCTGCGGGAGAGGGCGAGGCCTCGATTGAGGGCCAGATAGGCGAGGAGGTCGAATTCGCGCGTCGTGAGGCCCACCGGGCCCTCGGGGGTCAGCACCTCGCGCCGGGCAGTGTCCAGCGTGATCGCGCCTGCCGGACCCAGCTGGTGGACAGCCGTAGCGCTCGGCGCCGGTCCCGATCCCCGACGCAGCACGGCGTGCACGCGGGCTACCAGTTCCCTCGCTGAGAAGGGCTTGGTCACGTAGTCGTCGGCTCCCAGTTCCAGGCCGAGGATCCGGTCCACTTCGTCGTCTCGAGCGGTGAGCATGATCACCGGCACGTCGTGGTGGCGGCGCAGGCGCCGGCAGACCTCGAAACCGTCGATCTCGCCAGGCAGGCCGACGTCGACGATCACCAGGCGCACGCCGGGCTGGCCGCACCGCTCGAGCCCTGTCTCGCCGCGTCCTGCCACGAGCACCCGGTAGCCGTCGCGGCGGAGGTACATCGAGACCAGCTCGGCGATGTGCTCGTCGTCCTCGACCACGACGATGGTCCCCTGCTCCACCGGAACAGCCTGCCACCTCGGGCGTCCTGGGAGAAGAACCGGAGCGGGCACCCGGCCCGCCGGTACGCTGAAGGGACCATGAACGGCTATCTCTCCGAGATCGTGACCGCCCACCGGGCCCGGGCCGCGGCTGACGGTCGTGACGTCGCGGGGTTGCTCGAGCGGGCCAGGGCCATGCCACAGCCGAGGCCTTTCGCATCTCGGGTGCGCGAGAGGGCCGCCACCGGGCTTGCCGTGGTGGCCGAGGTGAAACGGCGCTCTCCATCCAAAGGCGATCTTGCGCCTGCGCTCGATCCCGCTGCGCTCGCCGCCGAGTACGAGGCCGGAGGCGCGACCTGCGTGTCGGTGCTCACCGACGAGCGCTACTTCGGAGGATCAGCAGACGACCTGGCAGCCGCCCGCCAGGCGGTGAGCCTTCCGGTCCTGCGCAAGGACTTCGTGGTCTGCGAGGCAGACGTCTGCGACGCTCGGCTCATGGGGGCCGACGCGCTCCTCCTCATCGTCGCGGCCCTTCGTGGTGACGAGCTGCGCTCCCTCCACGCGCTGGCGGTCGAGCTGGCGATGGACGTCCTGGTGGAGGTCCACGATGACGACGAGCTGGATGTCGCGTTGCTCGTCGGTGCAACGCTGGTCGGGGTCAATCGCAGGGACCTGCGCACCTTTTCGGTGAAGCCCGACCGTGCCGACCGACTGGTGGCGGCGATCCCGCCCGAAGTGGTCGCGATCGCCGAGTCGGGGGTGAGCACCGTCGCCGATGCTGCCCACTTGGCCGCTGTCGGCTTCGACGGCGTCCTGGTGGGGGAGTGCCTCGTGCGCGCTGGGTCCCCGCGAGCCGCGGTGGGCGAGCTGGTCGGGCACCCGGTGGGGGAGAGACGGCAGCCGCTGCCCGGCCCGGAGCGCGTGTCGTGAGAGACGAGCTCATGGTCAAGATCTGCGGCATCACGTCCGAGGCAGACGCGCTGCTCGCCGTGGCCATGGGAGCCGACGCCGTGGGCTTCATCTTCGCTCCGTCACCTCGCCAGGTCGCACCAACCTTCGTGGGGGACATCGTAAAGCGCCTTCCCCACGAAGTGCTGACCGTCGGGGTGTTCCGGGACGAAGTGCCGTCCAGGGTGGTCGAGATCACCAACCACGCCGGCTTGAAGGCGGTCCAGCTCCACGGGCATGAGCCGGCCGAGGACTGCAGGTGGGTAGCCGAGCGGGTGCCGTGCACCATCAAGGCGTTCCTCGCTGGAGACCGGACGATTTCCCGTTTTCCCGAGTTCGGCGCCGACTACCTGCTGATCGACGGTCCGAGCCCCGGGTCGGGCGAGCTGTTCGACTGGCGGTTGGCGGAAGGCGTTGCCGATCCGTTCCACTTGATCGTCTCGGGCGGGTTGAGGCCCGACAACGTGGACCAAGCGGTGATCCGTTTGCAGCCCTACGGTGTGGACGTCGCCAGCGGTGTCGAGTCGGCGCCGGGGCGCAAGGACCCCAAGCTGGTCCGGGAGTTCATCGCCAACGCGAGGCGGGCGTGGGACGCGCTGGCCGAGGGACGAGCGCAGGCTCCGGACAGCGACGGCGAGGGGGGATCATCGGGTACTCCCTACGACTGGATGGACACGTGAGGCCGGCACCGCACGAGCTGATGGGACCTCCGGAGGCCGGTGGTCGATTCGGCCAGTTCGGTGGGCGGTTCGTGCCTGAGTCCCTCATGGCAGCGTGCCTCGAAGTGGAAGAGGCGTTCGAGCAGGCCTGGGCCGACACGTCGTTCCACGAGGAGCTCGGCGGGATCCTGCGCGACTACGGGGGGCGGCCAACCCCGGTCACCGAGTGCAGGCGCCTCTCTGGACAACTGGGCGTCCGGGTGCTCTTGAAGCGCGAGGACCTTGCCCACACCGGCTCGCACAAGCTCAACAACGTGATCGGGCAAGCGCTGCTCACCAAGCGCATGGGCAAACGCCGCATGATCGCCGAGACCGGTGCCGGGCAGCACGGCGTGGCGGCGGCGACCGCGGCGGCGCTGTTCGGGCTCGAGTGCACGGTCTACATGGGCGAAGTGGACATCCGCCGTCAAGAGCTCAACGTCTTTCGCATGGAGCTTCTCGGCGCCGAGGTCCGTCCGGTCGACACCGGCAGCCGGACCCTCAAAGACGCGGTCAACGAAGCCATGCGGGAGTGGGTGGCCACGGCCGACAGCACGCACTACTGCCTCGGTTCGGTGATGGGGCCGCATCCTTTCCCCTACATGGTGCGCCAGTTCCAGCGGGTCGTAGGCGACGAGGCCCGCGAGCAGTGCCGGACCATGTGCGAGGGCGGAACGCCCGACTGGGTGGTGGCGTGCGTCGGCGGCGGCTCCAACGCGGCCGGGACCTTCGCCGGCTTCGTGGACACCGCCGCCCGTCTGGTAGGAGTGGAGGCCGCCGGCGGTGCGGCGATCACGGCCGGGGTGCCGGGCGTGCTCCACGGGATGACCTCGCGTCTCCTCCAGGACGAGGAGGGCCAGATCCTCGAGGCCCACTCGGTCTCGGCGGGCCTGGACTATCCAGGGATCGGACCGGAGCATGCCCACCTGGCGGCTACCGGGCGCGCCACGTACGAGACCGCGAGCGACGACGAGGTCCTGGTGGCATTCCGGCTGCTTGCGGAGACCGAGGGCATCATCCCCGCCCTCGAATCGGCTCATGCCCTCGCGTGGGTGGTTCGTGAGGCCCGCAGAGAGATCCTCGCGGGCTCGACCGTCCTCGTGACTCTCTCGGGACGGGGTGACAAGGACGTCGCCCAGGTGCGAGAGCTGCTCGAGGAAGGGTCGCGGTGAGCGCTGGCGAGGGCCTCGGGCTCGAAGCCTCGCTGCGCCGCCGCAGGGAAGCCGGTGCCAAGCTGCTCGTCCCCTATGTCATGGGAGGCATGACGCCAGACTGGGTTGACATTGCGCATGCGGCCGTCGCCGCCGGCGCCGATGCGCTCGAGGTCGGACTGCCGTTCTCCGACCCCATGATGGACGGCCCCGTGATCCAAGAGGCGGCCTTGGCCGCCCTGCGCCGGGGCAGCAGTGCCGGCAAGATCCTCGACGAGCTTGCCGGCGCGTCGCTCGGCATCCCGATCGTGGTCATGTCGTACTACAACATCGTGTTCCGGACCGGGTTGCGCCGGATGGCGGGTTCTCTGGCAGCAGCCGGGGTAGCCGGGGCGCTGCTCCCCGACGTGCCCTTGGAGGAGCTGGGGCCCTGGGCTGAAGAGGCTGACCGCAGCGGCCTGGACACCGTGCTCATGGTGGCACTGACCACGCCGGCCGGGCGCGCACAGCAGATCTGCTCTCGGGCGCGAGGGTTCGTCTACGCGGTCGCCCGGATGGGGGTGACCGGCGAGCGCAACGTGCTCGGAGACGAGGTGGTGCAGGTGGTGGACCGGGTGCGCGCTGTCTCGGACCTCCCGGTCTGCGCCGGGATCGGGGTCTCCACCCCCGAGCAGGCCGCCCAGGCATGCCGATCGGCCGACGGCGTGATCATCGGCTCGGCGCTGGTGCGGCGCGCCCTCGGCGACCACGGGGTGGAGGCCGCCGCCTCCTTCCTGGGGGAGGTGCGGGCGGCCCTCGACGCCACCTGACTCTCAGATCCGGGTGGGCGCTCAGGACGGCGGAAGCAAGACGAGGCAGCCGTTGTGCCCGCCGAACCCGAAGGAGTTCGAGAGGACCGGTCCCGGCGTCCAGGCTCTCGGGGCGCCTTGCACCACGTCGAGATGGATCTCGGGGTCGAGCTCCTCGCAGCCGTACGTGGCAGGGATGAGCCCGTGGGTGATCGACAGGACCGATGCCACCGCTTCGATGGCTCCGGCCGCGCCGAGCGCATGGCCGGTGACGCCTTTGTTGGAGGTCACGATCGGTCCGCTGCCGTCGAAGACCTTCTCGATCGCCCGGGCCTCGGCGAGGTCGTTCAGCGGGGTCGAGGTGCCGTGGGCGTTGACGTGGGCGATCTCCGCGGGTTGCAGGCCGGCATCGGCGATCGCCTGTTCCATGCATGCCATCGCGCCGCCGCCGTCGGGCAGGGGCGCCGTAATGTGGTACGCGTCGGCGGTGCTGGCGAAGCCGGCAATTTCGGCGAAGACCCGCGCGCCCCTTGCCAGCGCACGGTCCCTCTCTTCGAGGACGAGAGCGGCGGCACCTTCTGCAATGACGAAGCCATCCCTGCGCGCGTCGAACGGGCGTGAGACGCCGGAGGTCGACAGTGCCGTCATGTTGCCGAAGGCGGCAACCGCCACCGGGTGCAGCGATGCTTCCCCGCCACCGCCGACGGCCACGTCGCAGCGTCCGGTGGCGACGAGCCGCGCTGCCGCGCCGACAGAGTGGGTACCGGCTGCACAGGCGGTCGTAATGGTCTCCGAGGGGCCGCGCCACCCGGCGCGCATCGAGATGGTCGCCGCCCCGGCGTTGGGCATCATCATGGGCACGAAGAACGGCGAGACCCGCCGAGGGCCTTTCTCCAGGTAGACCTGGACTTGCGTGGCCAGGGTCTCGAACCCGCCCACCCCGGTGCCGAAGACGACCCCGCACCGCCCTGGGTCGGCGCGGAGGTCGCCGGCCTGCCCGATCGCCATCTCGGCGGCCGCCACGGAGAACTGGGCGAAGCGGTCGACTCGCCTGACCTCTTTGGGGCCGAAGAAGTCCTCGGGCACGAAGTCGGTCGCGCGCCGCTCGCCCACGGCCGACGGTGCGACGAGTCCCTGCCACAAGGCGTCGGCGCCGACGCCGCAGCAGGTGATCGCACCGAGACCGGTGACCACCACCCGGCGTCCGGCTCCAGCGGAGGGATCGCCGGTCTCGAGCTGCATCAGAGCTTGCTGGAGATGAGGTCGAACGCCTGCCCGATGGTCTCGATGTCGTCCAGTTCGGACTCATCCACGGTGATCTCGAACGCCTCTTCGAGCGCCATGACCAGCTCGACCAAGTCGAGGCTGTCGGCATCGAGGTCGTCAGCGAAGCGCGCTTCGCGGGTGACCTTGTCGGCCGGCACCTGGAGCACGTCGACCGCACATCCGCGGAACTTCTCGAACGCCTCTTCAGTGTCCACTTTCACCACCATTTCCTTCCTCCCGCCACTGGTGGCGGGATCCGAACCTTCGTGCCCTCTCGTGTATTCGTCGATTCTCTGCGTGTCGGTCCTCGTGCTCACGGTTCTCGCCTTGGGGCGGCGAGCACGAGCTCACCTTCGGCCGGTTGCTTTCGCTGTCACATTCACATTCCCATTCCCATCCCTCCGTCGACCGGCAGGACGGCCCCGGTGATGTAGCCCGCACCCGCCGACGCCAGGAAGCCCACCGCCTCGGCGACGTCCGCCGGCTCGGCGACTCGTCCGAGAGGCACCATCGTGCGGAGCTGGTCGATGCGCTCGGCTCCGAGCACGCTGAGCATATCGGTTGCCACCAGGCCGGGTGCGACGACGTTCACCGTGATCGAGCGGCTGGCGACTTCACGGGCAACCGCCCTGGCCATGCCGATGAGCCCGGCCTTGGAGGCGGCGTAGTTGGCCTGTCCCGGGAGACCGACCATCGCGCCGACCGAGGAGATGTAGATGATACGTCCCCGGTGGAGGCGGAGCATCTTGGCAACCGCGCGTTTGGTCACGCGGTACGCACCGGTCAGGTTCGTGTCGATGACGTCGCGCCAGGACTCCTCGTCCATGCGGAGCAGCAGCGTGTCGCGGGTGATGCCGGCGTTCGCCACCAGGACTTCCACTGGACCCCACCGGTCCTCGACGGCTTTGAACGCTGCCTCGACCCCGGCAGTGTCGGTCACGTCGCACGAGACCGCCAAGTAGCGCTCTTTGGCATCGTGCGGCGCTGGTATCGCTGGCGGGACCGGTAGCGCGGGCGGGACTGCTCCCCGAAAGGTCACCGCGACCCGGTCACCGCGGGCGAGGAACCAACCGGCACACGCTGCACCGATCCCTCGGCTGCCTCCGGTGACGAGGACCACTCTCGGGCTCGGACGGGTTGTCCCGCCCTCGGGAGCGCTCGCGGTCACGTTTGGTCACCCAGGACGCGGAGCCACACCAGCGGTTGGCCTTCTTGGACACGCTCGCCGGCCACCGAGAGCCAGCGGATCACCTGCCCTGCGAATGGCGTACGGACCTCGATCACCCCGACGCGTCCGACGAGATCGCCGACATCCACGACGTGGGGATCGTCACCGGGAGAGCCGCCGGCGCTCGTCCCGGGGAGCAGGCCGGTCCCCGGCGCTGCGATGGACGACTCGGGGGCGAAGATCCCGGCACCCGGGCTCACCACGACCCGTTCGGAGGTGTAGAGATGCTCACCGTGGTGGACGTGGACGTCGGCGCGTTGCTCCTCGCCGGGCGCCAGGGCTTCCAGCAGGCGGTTGAGGTCGTCGGGACGGGCGACCGACAGTGCGCGCAGCTCGGCGGCCCCGCGACGGGCGAGGCCGCTCAGCACGCCTCCGGGTCCGAGCTCGACCAGCGTCGTGGTACCGAGCCCGGCCAAGGTCTCGACGCTCTGGCGCCAGCGCACCGGGCTGCAGAGCTGCGCTGAGAGCAACCCAGGCCACTCGGCCGGATCGTCGTGGACACGAGCGTCGACGTTGGCGACGATCGGCACTTCGGGTGCGACGAACGTTGCGTCGGCGATGGCTTTGCGGAGCGCCGGCCGGGCGCTGGCCATGAGCGGGGTGTGGAAGGCGGCGGCAACCGGCAGCGGCAGGATCTTGCGGGCGCCGAGCCGGCGGGCGATCACGGCGACCGATGCCACGGCGTCGGACGTGCCGGCGACGACCACTTGGCCTGGCGCGTTGTAGTTGGCCACCCAGACTTCGGCTTCGCATCGCTGGCAGGCGGCTTCGGCATCATCGTCGGAAAGGCCGATGATCGCGGCCATCGTCCCCGGCGCATCTTCCCCGGATCGGGCCATCGCCTCACCGCGGGCCGTGACCAGCGCCACGCCGTCGGCAAACGACACACCCCCGGCTGCCACCAATGCGGTGTACTCACCCAGGCTGTGGCCGGCGCAGGCTGCCGGCGCGAGGCCGACTCGCTCGATGGCGTCGAGAATGACCAGGCTGAGGACGAAGGTCGCGAGCTGGGCGTTCGCCGTCTCGGTGAGCTCTTCCATCGCCGCGTCGAGCAGAAGAGCGGCCACATCGCGTCCCGCCACAGCCGACGCCTCGTCGACGAGCTCCCAGGACGGATGTGTCGTCCAGTCCCGGCCCATACCGGGGCGTTGCGACCCCTGCCCTGGAAAGGTGAACGCCACCACTTTCTGTCTCTCCACGCGATCGGCCCGCGGGCTCTGCCCGGATCAGCCGGCGAGTCCCGGTTGATCGTGCCCAGTGTGGCACGGCACTGCGCGCTCCGTCGCATTACCGCCCGGTCATCGCACCTCGGGTCGCACTCGGCAGCCGGCACACTCGGCAGCCGGCGCAGGACTACCCTTGCGCGGTGCTCGTCGCCGCCGGGCAGCTCCGCTCCACCGCTGACAAGGCAGCCAACCGGCGTGCGGCGTGCGCCATGGTCCGCCGGGCGGCATCGAGCGGAGCGGCGCTGGTCGTCCTGCCCGAAGGTGCCATGTGCCCCTTCGAGCCCACAAGGGCCGATCTCTGCGACCTGGCCGAAACCCTCGATGGCCCGTTCGTCGAGGCAATCGCCCGGGAGGCCGCCCAGGCAGGCGTCACCGTCGTCGCCGGGATGTTCGAGCGCTCCAGGCGCAAGGCCAGAGTGCACAACACCGCCGTGGTCGTCGGACCGAGCGGGATGATCGGGTGCTACCGGAAGTTCCACCTGTTCGATGCTCTCGGGTGGCGCGAATCCGCCTCGATCCTTGCCGGTGACCCGGCGGTGGACGGGGTCACCGTGTTCGACCTCGACGGCCTGCGATTCGGGGTGATGACCTGCTATGACCTTCGCTTCCCCGAGATGGCTCGGGCGCTGGTCGACGCAGGTACCGAGGTCCTCCTCGTCTGCGCCCAATGGATCGCCGGACCAGGAAAGGCCGACACGTGGCGTACCCTCCTGCGAGCAAGGGCGATCGAGTCCACTGCGTACGCGGTCGCCGCCGCCCAGCCTTCACCCGGGTGCACGGGGCACTCGATGATCGTGGACCCCAAGGGCCGGGTGCTCGCCGAGCTGGACGCCCGGGCTCGGCGCGTAGTCCTTGGGCAGGTCGACCAGCGGCGGGTTCGAGAGGTCCGCGACGCGCTCCCGGTCCTCGATGCTCGCCTGTACTCGGTCATGCCGTGGCCAACGAGACCGCAGAAGCCCCAGAGGCCAGCGGTGAGCGCGCTCGCGAGACCAGCGCCGAGACGGGTCGTGAGGCGGCTCGATTGACTTGGTGCCCGGAGCGGGACTCGAACCCGCATGCCCTCTCGGACAAAGGCTTTTGAGGCCTCCGCGTCTACCGATTCCGCCATCCGGGCCGATGGTGAGAGGAACCAGCGTACCGTGGAGCGGTGGCATTTGACGGAGTCGAGGTCTACTGGACCGAGCTGTCACTGCGTTCGGAGGTTCGCACGGCGGCTGGTGTGCACCGCCGCCGGCCGCTGCTGCTCGTCCGGATCCTGCTGGGCGATGGCGTCGACGGATGGGGGGAGTGCGGAGCGCTCGGAGAGGGAACGAGCGTGGATCCTTCGGTGGCAAGAGTGTGGCGAACCCTCGGTGACGAGGTACTGCCCGGGCTGTTCGACCGGGATCCGGCACGGCCTACGCCGTGGCCGCCGTCACTCCCCACCTCTGACCCAGAACCTGCTCGACGCACGGCCGCGGCAGCCCTCGAAATGGCGGTGCTGGACGCGACCTTACGCACCACCCACGCCTCGCTCGCTCGCCATCTCGGGGTGGCGCGGGCGTGGGTCCGCTCCGGCGCGGTGATCGGCATCCCGCCGGATCGCCGGGTCGTGACGCTCCTCGAGGCGGTCTCCCATGCGGTGCTCCAAGGTGCTCTGCGAGCGCGCTTGAAGATCGAACCTGGCTGGGATGTTGCTCCGGTGCGAACCGTGCGAGAAGCCTTTCCGGAGCTGGGTATTCAAGTGGATGCGAACGGTGCGTACCGCATGGGAGCCGCCGGCGAGAGTGCTGCAGAGAGGCTGGCCGCTCTCGACGACCTGGGTCTCACCTGCATTGAACAGCCTTTGGACCCGCTGGATCCAGATGATCTCGCGTCTCACGCCGAGTTGGCGCGCATCGTCCAGACGCCGATCTGCCTCGACGAGTCGCTGACGACGCCCGCACGAGTCGAGCAGGCGATCGCCCGTGACGCCTGCCGTGTTGCCTGTCTCAAGCCGTCGCGTCTGGGAGGGATCGAGGCGTTCCAGGCCGCCCTGAAACTCTGCGTTGCAGCCGGGATCGACGCGTTCGTGGGAGGACTGTTCGAGTCCGGTCTCGGGCGTTCGGTCAACGCCTGTCTGGCCGGGCTCGAAGGGATCACGTTGCCCAGCGACGTGTCGAACCCCTCGTCGTACCTGGTTGAAGACCTGCAGGCGCCGCACGGCCACCAGGACGGCAGCGAGATGCACACGAGCCTTGGCCAAGTCGCGGTCTGGCAGGAGACAGGGGTGGGTCCGCTGCCGACACCCGACGTCCTGGCCCGCCATACCCGCCATGTCCTTGCTTTCGGACCGCACCGCGGACCGTGGGCCTAAACTTGTCGCCCCATGCAGCACTACCTGCTCGAACGCCGGATCAGGGACGTCCACCAGCGCCTCGTCAGAGCACGCCAGGAGCTGGCCGTGCTCGACGAGCAGATTGCCGTCGTGGACGAAGAAGCCGAAGAAGCTCGCGTGCGTGCGCTCGTGTCAGAGACTCCCCTGGCTGCCCACGAGTACACCGACGTCAAGCGTCACGCCGATGCCATGCAACGGGCTCGGGTGTCGCTGCAGTCATTGGTCGACGAGCTGACCCGCCGGCGTGACGACCTTCTCGCGCGGGTAGGTTCGGGACGATGAGTGCGGACGGATCTCAGCAGCAGCGTCCCGTCCGGGTGGTCATCGCCGAGGACGAAGCGATCATCCGGCTCGACCTGAAGGAGATCCTCGTGTCGGCCGGGTACGACGTCGTGGGCGAAGCTGCGCGAGGAGACGAGGCTGTCCAACTCATCGAAGCCCAGATCCCGGACCTCGCCATCGTGGACGTGAAGATGCCCGGGATGGACGGGCTCCGGGTGGCTCGCGAAGTGACGTCGAGGCTGCAGGTGGCCGTTCTGGTGCTGACGGCCTTCAGCCAGCGA
The DNA here is from genome assembly GCA_027342785.1 of Acidimicrobiaceae bacterium. Taxonomy (GTDB): domain Bacteria; phylum Actinomycetota; class Acidimicrobiia; order Acidimicrobiales; family RAAP-2; genus JAJYWF01. The sequence continues at coordinate 23,625 of DAHWPS010000085.1, read as the reverse complement.
GAGCTGATCGAGGAAGCCCGCGACGCCGGCGTCGCCGCATACCTGGTCAAGCCGTTCCGGCGCGAAGAGCTCCTCCCGAAGATCGAGAGTGTTCTGGAGCACTGCCGGCAGGAATGGGCTATTGCCGAAGACGTCAAGCTGGCAGGGAAGGATCGGCCCCAAGGTGCCGAAGCCGAGGACAAGATCGAGACCCGGCGCCTCGTCGACGAGGCGAAGAATGCCCTCATGGACCGTCACCAGTGGGGCGAGGCCGACGCGTTCGGGTACATCCAACGCACCGCAATGCAGACCCGCACTCGCATGCGCGACGTGGCCCGCCGAATCGTGGCGGGGGAGCTGGCTCCCTGATCCGGTGAGTGATCGCAGCCGATGACCGGCGCGCAGCGGGACCCGAACAAGAACCCGGCTGACAACCAGAGCATGTTCCTCTTGGACGGGATGTCCCTCGCGTTTCGAGCCTATTTCGCACTGCCCCCCGATCTGACGACGCGAGCGGGAGTCGTGACGAACGCACTGCACGGGTTCATTTCGATGCTCGTGAGCATCGTGCGCGAGCATCATCCAACCGCGTTGGGAGTCGCCTTCGATCTCCCGGGTGGGACGTTTCGCGACGAGATGATCGAAGACTACAAGGGTGGGCGGGCCGAGACCCCCGACGATCTCCTGCCCCAGTTCGACATGATCCGTGACGTGATGGCCGCGTTGGCCATTCCTGTTCTCACCGCGCCGAATTTCGAAGCCGACGATATCCTGGCGACGCTGGCGACGCGTGCCGCGGCGAACGGGTCCGACGTCTGTGTCGTGACCGGAGATCGGGACTGCTTTCAGCTCGTCAGCGACCCCCATGTCCGCGTTCTCTACAACCGCCGCGGGGTGAGCGATTACTCGCTCTACGACGAGGCGGGGATCCTCGCCCGCACCGGGGTGCGCGCGTCCCAGTACCCCCTGCTCGCGTCGTTGCGGGGCGATCCCTCCGACAACCTGCCTGGCGTCCCCGGCGTGGGTGAAAAGACCGCGGCGAAGCTCGTGAACGCCTACGGCGACCTCGACGGAATCTATGCCCACCTGACAGAGCTCACCCCAAAGCTGCGTGAGAACCTGACCAGCTCGGAGGCCATCGTCCGGGCGAACTGCTCGGTGATCCCTTTGGTCCGCGATGTGCCCGTGGACGTGAGCGACGAGGAGCTCGCGCTCGGAGGTTGGCATCGCTCCTCGGTGCAAGAGGTGTTCGAACGCTTCGAGCTGCGCACCCTGTGGGGGAGGGTGGAAGCGCTGCTCGATCAAGGAGCATTCGGTGAGCCGGGATCGCCGACTCGGCGGGATCCCTGCGCCGACGGCCGGAGCGGTGACTCGATCTCGATCGAGGGAGATCCTCAGGTTGGCCTCGGGGCCGAAGCGGCCACGGCGTTGGAGGTTCCCGCAACCAGCATTCCTCGAGATGCCGCCGAGGCCGCGCGCGCTCTGGCCTCACTCCAAAAGGCAGCTCGAGGCTGCCACTTGGCCGTCATGGCGAGTTGGGAGGGCACACCAGGCAGGTCAACCCTGTCGGGCCTTGCCCTCGTCGTGCCAAGTCCCGAGGGAGTGGGTCTCTACCTTCCCGCACCGATCCTCTCCCGGTCCACCGTGCTCCGAGCGCTCGTGAACGCGCTCGGCCATGCGCCGGCGGTCGGGCACCACATGAAGGAGGTGCTGCGGTCGTTGCTGCCCTTGGGCGGCGACTGCACCGGGTTGGTCATGGACACGGCGATCGCCGCCTACCTGATCGATCCCTCACGCGGCGACTACGGCCTCGCCGCAGTCGCTCTCGGGCTCGGTCTCCTGGGTCCCGAGGACCAACCTGGCATCGGCCAGCACCCGGGCGTGGCAGATGCCTCAGTTGGCGACGCGGATCTCCAGGACGCCCGACTGGTGGAGGCGGTTGGAGCACGGTCCGGCTCCGGCGCTCGGAGCAGCGGGGCCGTCCAGCTTGCCCTTGGCGAAGCGCGAGCGGATGTACCTCCCGACGCGCTGATCCGCGACGCCTCGGTCGTGGCCGCCGCGGTCGAGCCGCTCCGGCGCCTCCTGGTCGCCAATGGCCTCGCCGATCTTCACGATACGGTCGAAGTGCCGCTCGTCCGGGTCCTCGCCCGCATGGAAGTCGCAGGGATCAGGGTGGACGTGGCAGAGCTCGAACGCATCGCGGACCGGATGGCCGAGGAGGCGGCTCGGCTCGAGCGGGAGATCGCCGACATCGCCGGACATCCCTTCAACGTGAACTCAACGCCACAGCTCAGGGTCGTCCTCTACGACGAGCTCCGCCTCGTCCCGGGACGCAAGACCAAGACGGGGTACTCCACTGATGCCGCAACCCTGGAATCTCTTCGCGGCACGCATCCAATCATCGACCCGCTTCTCGAGTACCGGGAAGTGGAGAAGCTCCGCTCTACCTACGGCCGCACGCTCTTGGCCGAGGTGGCAACAGACGGGAGGATCCACGCCTCGTTCCGTCAGACAGTCGCTCGCACGGGACGGCTCTCGTCCGAGCGGCCCAACTTGCACAACATTCCTACTCGCTCCGAGCTGGGCCAGCAGTTCAGGCGGGCCTTCATCCCGGCCGAAGGGCACCGCTTTCTCGTGGCCGACTACGACCAGATCGAGCTACGCGTCATCGCCCACCTGTCCCAGGATCCTGCGCTCATCGAGGCGCTCACCTCTGGTGGCGATATCCACCGGAGGGTTGCGAGCGGCATTTTCGGCGTTGCCCCAGACGAAGTGACCCATGCTCAGCGCGAACGAGCGAAGGCGGTCTCCTACGGTCTTGCCTACGGGATGGAGGCCTACGGTCTGGCGCGTCGCTTGGGCACCGGCGTCCCCGAGGCCAACGAGATCATGGAGCGCTACTTCGCCGCGTTCCCGTCGGTCCGCTCGTACATGGAGAGAACTGTGGCCGAGGCCCGAGAGCGGGGGTTCACCCGGACCGAGCGAGGACGGGTCCGGCCCTTTCCCGAACTGCGCTCACGTGATCGCCGCGTGCGCCTGGCCGCCGAGCGTGCGGCCATGAACGCCGGGACCCAAGGGCTGGCCGCCGACCTGTTCAAAGCGGCTCTCGTCAAGCTGGACGGAGCCTTGGAGCACGGGGGTTTCGAGAGCCGGCTCGTGCTCCAAGTCCATGACGAGGTGATCGTCGAAGCACGAGCGGGCGAGGAGGAGGAAGTCGAGTCCATCACGCGCGCCGCGCTCACCGGTGCAGCCCGGCTCTCGGTCCCCCTCGAAGTCTCGCTGGCGTGGGGCACATCGTGGGCCGAGGCCAAAGCCGGATGAGGTACGCTGTGCCCGCTGGAGCCCTCGGGCTCCAGGGAATACCCGGACGGCGTCGGTGGCCGGGTTATTTCCTCCGTGTCGTCTCTAGGATCCCGACGCGATCGCCGCACGTTCGACGCGGTGTGCGGCTTACGAAAGCGAGCAGCCTGCAATGGCCGTAGAGCAGATGGTGCCTTCCGGGACGAGTTCACTTCTCTCCGACGAGGCAATGGGGACGTTCGACGAGAACGGCATCTACATCCCCCGACGGATCACCGAGGACGACCTGGCCGGTCAGCCGCTCGAAGAGCTCATGGGCGACACCATCGTCGAGTTCGACGATGGCGATGTCGTCGAGGGCACCGTGGTCAAGATCGATCGTGATGAAGTCCTTTTGGACATCGGCTTCAAGTCCGAAGGCGTGATCCCGGCCCGCGAGCTGTCCATACGGAACGACGCGAGGCCCGAAGACGTGGTCACCTTGGGGGAGCACGTCGAAGCGCTCGTCCTCCAGAAAGAAGACAAAGAGGGACGCCTGGTCCTCTCGAAGAAGCGAGCGCAGTCGGAGAAGGCGTGGTCCAAGATCGAAAAGCTGAAAGAGGCAGACGAGACGGTCAAGGGACCCGTCATCGAAGTGGTCAAGGGTGGACTGATCGTGGACATCGGGCTGCGAGGCTTCCTTCCGGCGTCGCTGGTCGAGCTCCGCCGGGTCCGGGAGTTGCAGCCGTATGTGGGTCGAGTCATCGAGGCCAAGATCATCGAGCTGGATCGCAATCGCAACAACGTGGTCCTGTCCCGCCGAGCGTGGTTGGAAGAGGCCCAGAAGGAGCAGCGCAACGAGTTCTTGTCGAACCTCAAGCCTGGAGTGAGGCGGCGCGGGGTGGTGTCGTCGGTCGTCAACTTCGGTGCCTTCGTCGATTTGGGCGGCATGGACGGGCTGGTGCACGTGTCCGAGCTCAGTTGGAAGCATGTCGAGCATCCATCGTCGGTTGTCCAAGTGGGAGACGAGATCGAAGTCGAAGTCCTCGACGTGGATCTCAGCAAGGAGCGGATCAGTCTCTCCCTCAAGGCCACCCAGACCGACCCCTGGCAGGAGTTCGCCGATACGCACCAGGTGGACCAACTCGTCTATGGACGCATCACCAAGCTCGTGCCTTTCGGAGCATTCGTCCAGGTCGGAGATGGCATCGAGGGGCTTGTCCACATTTCGGAGCTCGCTGCGCACCACGTGGACCAGCCCGATCAGGTGGTGACCCCGGGAGAAGAGCTGTGGGTGAAGATCATCGACATCGACCTCCAGCGCCGGCGGATCAGCCTTTCGATCAAGCAGGCGGCCGAAGGGGGTGAGGTGTCCGAGGAGTACCAGGAGGCATTCGGCGAGCATGCCTACGATGCCGAGGGGAACTACATCGGCTCGTACGAGTACGGGACCGATGCCGAGTTCACTCCCGAGACCGAAGCGCAGGCAGCATGGGCCGAGTTCGCCGCCGAGTCCGCCGAGCGGCCCCTCGGAGCTCCTGAGAGCCCTACTGGCGAGGCTGCTCCCGCTGGCGAGGGCGAGGCTGCTCCTGCTGGCGAGGGGGAGGCTGCTCCCGCCGGCGACGGCGGGGCGTGAGCCGGAGAGAAGACGCCGGCGAAGCCGGGAGCGCTCAGCCCGGAGACACAGACGGAGCCGCGCCGGCTGCGGTGGCGCCGGCTGCGGTGGCGCCGGACGCCTGGGACTGGTCCGAGGTACTCAGCGGGAAGTGACAGGCCACCGCATGCCCGGGAGCGATCTCGCGCATCGCCGGCTCCTCGGCGGCACAGCGGGCCGCGGCCCGCGGGCACCGGGTCCGGAAGCGGCATCCTGACGGAGGGTGGATCGGGCTGGGCGGCTCCCCTTGGAGCGCCGGTGGGCGCTCGGTTGCCGAGGGATCGGGCTCGACTGCCGATGAGAGCAGGGCCTGGGTGTAGTGGTGGGCCGGGGAGCGGTAAAGGGTGTCGGCCGAAGCGATCTCGCACAACTTGCCCAGGTACATGACGGCGACCCGGTCGCTGATGTTCTTCACCACCGCCAGGTCGTGGGCGATGAAGAGCAGGGTCAGACCATAGCGAGCTTTCAGGTCCTCCAGAAGGTTGAGGATCTGCGCCTGGACCGAGACGTCCAGTGCCGAGACGACCTCGTCGCAGATGAGGAGGCGTGGCTCCATGACCAGCGCTCGGGCGATGCTGATCCGCTGACATTGACCACCGGAGAACTCACGAGGGCGGCGGGGTCCCGCCACCTCGGCACTCAATCCGACGGCTTCGAGCATGGAGGTCACGACAGCGTCACGTTCGGCCTTCGCTCCCTTCTTCCAGATGTCCAACGGCTCGGCGACGATGTCTCTTACTCGACGCCGTGGGTTGAGCGAGGAGATCGGATCCTGGAAGATCATCTGTATCCCCACGCGAGCCCGTCGCAAGCGCGAACCCGAGAGCGAGGTGAGATCGACACCGTCGAAGGTGATGGATCCCCCGGTCGGCCGCGCTACTTGGACAATGGCACGTCCGGTGGTCGACTTGCCGCAACCGGACTCACCGACGAGGCCGAGGGTCTCCCCGGCACGGATGGCGAAACTGACGCCGGCGACTGCCTGCACCCTCGAGCGTCCGCGACGGAAGTCCACGCGCAGGTCTTGGACTTGCAGGAGCGGTCGTTCCTCGCTCGATGCGTAATGCGACGTCGGCCCCACGACGGACCCGACGCCCACTCCCATCCCCGCCTGAGGGGGGTACGCGTTCATCGTACGCTCACAGGGGTCTCGGTGGGAGCCGGTCCCACGCGCCCGCCGAGTGGGAACCAGCACGCATAGGCGTGGCCTGGGGTCTCGGCTGCCACGAGCGGAGGTGCCTGCCGACGGCAGAGGTCTTGCGCGTAGCGACACCTCGGAGAGAACGAACACCCGCTTGGCAACGCGGCGAGATCAGGTGGTCGTCCGGCGATCGCCGCGAGGCGGGTATGGCTCGGGTTCGACAGTCGCGGGGTCGACCCCAGAAGTGCCTCGGTATAGGGCATGGCCATCGAGGAGAAGAGCGCAGCCGTCGGTGCACGCTCGACGATCCGGCCGGCGTACATGACGATGATCTGGTCGGTCCGGGTCGCAACGACTCCGAGATCGTGGGTGACGAGGATCATGGCCATGTTGCGCTCCTCTTGGAGCGACGCCAGCAAGTCCAGGATCTGCGCTTGGACCGTCACGTCCAGGCCGGTCGTCGGTTCGTCGGCGAGCAGCAGACGGGGGGAGCAGGCCAGGGCAATGGCGATCATGACCCGCTGCCGCATACCGCCGGAAAGCTCGCCAGGATGGCTCTTGAACCGCTCCTCGGGTGACGGGATGCCCACCTGAGTGAGAAGGGACAGGGCAATGGCGCGCGCTTCTGCGCGGTCGACGTCCAGGTGGAGCCTGAGCGACTCGGTGATCTGCCGACCGATGCGCATCACGGGATTGAGCGCCGTCATGGGATCCTGGAAGATCATCGCCATCCGGGCCCCCCAGAGCTTGCGAAGGACCGCGTTGCTCGCGCCGAGGATCTCCTGACCTTCGAAGCGGACCGACCCCGAGTGCTCGATCCCTCCTCCCGAGAGCAGGCCCATGATCGTCCTGGCCAGCACCGTCTTGCCGGAGCCTGATTCGCCGACGACGCCGAGCGTCTGACCTTGCTCGAGTTGAAAGGAGACCTGGTCGACGGCCTGGAGGCGACCGCGCTGCGTGCTGAAGGAGGTGCAGAGCTCCCGGACGTCGAGAAGGGGCACGTCACCCTGGAGCGATGGGTCGGTCGGAAAGCTGCTCACAGCTTGATCTCGCTCACGTCGAAGTGCTGCCGGAGGCGGTCGCCGACCAGGTTGAGCGAGATGAGGAACAAGAACATCGCCAGCGCCGGGAAGATCACGAGCCACGGGTTGCTCTGTCCGGGAATCGTGTTCAGCCCTGTTCGGCTCTGGTTGAGCATATTGCCCCATGAGGGTGTGGGGCCCGGGATGGACAGGCCGAGGAATGCGAGCGAGCCCTCCAGGACGATGACAGTCGCCACGCCGATGAGGCTGAACGAGACGACCGTCGGCAGGATGTTGGGCAGAAGCTCTCGGGTGAGGATCCTCCGGTTCGTCGCCCCCAGCGTTCTCGCTGCAGTGACGAAGTCCCTCGTCGCGTACGAAAGGGTGGAGGCTCGCACGATACGGAAGATCAAGGGCGCGCTCGCGACCCCGATGATGAGGGTGATCTTCCAGAGCGACGCCTTCCAGAACGTGACGATCGCAATGACGGCCACCAACGCCGGGAAGGCGAGGAGCACGTACGAGACCGCATTTACCACGACGTCGACCGCGCCCCGGTAGTAGGCGGCGACCATCCCGAGGGTACCGCCGGTGAGCAACCCGATGGCGATCGCGCCGAACCCCACCACGATCGACACCCGAGAGCCGAAGATCACACGGCTGAAGATGTCACGGCCGAGCTGATCCGTGCCGAAGAAGTGGGCTGCGCTGGGGCCGGCGTTCACGGTGGCCGACTGAAGATTGGGATCCTGCAGGGGGAGGACATTGGCGAAAATGGCGGCAAGAATGGTGAGGACGATCCAGCCCAGAGAGACCCAGAAGACCACGCCGAGGTGCCGTCGCGGCTCGCTGACCTCGGTGATTGCAGCAACCGCGGCACCGCCAAGCGCGTCGGCCGCTTCGGTCGACACCGGCGTCCGCGGATCGGGCGCTTCGACGGGAACGGCACGTTCAGTCACGGGAGATCCTCGGATCGACGATGGTGAAGAGAAAGTCGACGATGAAATTGAGTAGCACGACCGCGACGGCGACCACCAGCACGATCCCCTGGACCGTCACGTAGTCGTCTTGGTTGATGGCAACCACGAGTGCATAGCCAAGGCCGGGAAGCTGCAGGAGGTACTCGACGACAAATGCGCCTGCGATGAGGCTGCCGATGTTGATCCCGGCCGACGCCAGGAGGGACACCGACGATGGCCGCAGCGCGTGCCTGAGGAGGATCCTCCGGTCGGAAAGCCCCTTGGAGCGAGCCATGAGGATGAAGTCCTCCTGCAGGGTCGAGATCAAGTCGTTGCGGAGCAAGCGGTAGTAGATGACGATCGACCCCATGGCGAGGACCAGTGCTGGGAGGATCATGGTATGGAGGTTCGACCAGACGTTCTGGGTCAGCGGGACGTATGACGCCGGCCCGGGAAACACGTGGACCTCGACGGCAAGCAGCAGGACGAGGATCGGCGCCACGATGAACGGGGGCATCGCGAGCAATGCGAAGGTGCTGGCAGTCGAGTAGCGGTCGAAGCGGCCATTCGGCTTGCGCACTGCCGTGAGAGCCAGCGGGATTGCAATGGCAAAGGCCACGATCTGGGAGATCACCACCAGCTCCAGGTCGATGGGAAAGGCGTTGGCAATCGTGCTGACCACCGTCTCGTGGGTCACGAAGGACTGGCCCAGGTTGCCGCGCAGAACGTTCCCGAGCCAAACGAAATACTGCGTCCACAGAGGGCGGTTCAGTCCGAGTTGCTTGTCGATCACCGCGATGTTGTGTGCGGTGGCGTTCGGTCCGAGAATGGTGATGGCCGGGTTCCCCGGCAAAAGGTGCACGAGGAAGAAGGTGCCCAGCGACACGAAGAAGATGATGACGATGAAGGCAGCGGCTCGTTTGGCCAGGTACTTCGCCAACTGCCCTCCCTCCCCTTGGTCGTGCGCTCCGGCGGGCTCCACCCGGCACGTCGCTCTCCCCACCACCGGGTCGGCGGGGCGGGCGCCATATTAGGCCGAACGCCCTGTGATGACGGATCACTGCACCATTGACCCGGTCGGCGGCGCGTACCATGCCTCTCCATGACCGGGCCGAGCCGTGAGTGACCAGGTGCCCCGGACGCTTCCGGTGGCCGGCATCGAGCTCCCGCCGGCGGAGAATTGTGTGACCGGTACCGATGCCCGTTGCCCATGGCCGAGCGTTGTCAAGATCGCCATCGTCCTCGTCTTTTGCTGCGGACTTGCCCTGCGGTTCTGGACCCGCTCCGCGCTGTGGCTGGACGAGGCCCTCACCGTCGACATCGCCCGTCTCCCGGTCAGCGCAATTCCCTCCTACCTGAAGCGCGACGGATCCCCGCCGCTGTACTACGTGCTCCTCCACTACTGGATGGACGTCTTCGGCCAGTCGGACGTCGCCGTCCGGGCGCTCGCGGGGATCTTCTCGGTCGCCACCATGCCTGTCGCGTGGTCGGCTGCCAAGAGGCTCGCCGGGAGGGCCGGGGTGACCGACGGGGTCGCCACCATCGTGGCCTGGGTATCGGCACTGCTGCTCGCAAGCTCGCCGTTCGCTGTCTACTACGCGACCGAAGCCCGGATGTACTCCCTCGTCATGTTCCTCTCAGCCTGCGGGGTGCTCCTCGTCGCCCGCCTCGTGGAACGCGTTCGCATGGCGGACGTCGTACTGCTCGCGGTGGTCGGTGCGGCGCTGCTCTACACCCAGTACTGGGCGCTCTACCTGATGGGGTCGTTCGGGATCTGGCTCTTATGGCACGCATTGCGCGGTGCACCCGAGCGACGCCGTGCGGCTCGCTGGATGCTCGCCGCGATGGTCGTGAGCGGGATCGCATTTCTCCCGTGGGTACCGACCTTTGTCTACCAGGCGCAGCACACCGGGACGCCGTGGGCCAAGCCTGCCAACTTCTCCGCGGTGATCGGGGCGATCACCGGCTTCACCGACAACCAAGCGACGCTGTCGCATGCCGGATCCAACCAAGGCATCGTCCTGGCCGCCGGGTACTTCGTCCTTGGCGCTCTCGGGATCTTCGGGGCCGCCAGGAGCCGATGGTCGATCGAGCTGGACGTGAGGGGGAAACAGCCGGGCCGCACGATCGGGTTCGTCGTGGGAGTCACCTTGGTCGCCGCCGCAGCGGGCGGGATCCTCTCATCCAGCGCCTTCTCTCCTCGCTACGCCTCCGTCGTGCTCGTGCTGGTGATCCTCCTCGTCGGCTTCGGGACGGTGTGCCTCGCCGACGCAACGCTACGACTCGCGGTGGTGGCCGTGCTCGTGATCGCAGGGTTCGGTGTGGGTGTCGAGAACATCTGGACGCAGCGCACCCAGGCGCCCCAGGTCGCCGAGATCCTGGCTGCCCGCGCCCACCGCGGCGACCTGGTGGTGCTGTGCCCCGATCAGCTCGGTCCTTCGGTCTACCGTTACTTCGACACCACACAGACCGATCGGTCGGGCCAGCACGGCCGCTTCGACATGGTGACTTTCCCACGCGGCATCGGGCCGGCTTTCGTCGACTGGGTGACATACCTCAAGGTGGTGAGAGCCGCCAACCCGGCCGACTTCGCGGATCAAGTCGCACAGACAGTCGGCGCGAGCAACGATATCTGGCTGGTCTCGGCGCCGGGCTATCAGGGTTTCGGCAACGACTGTGAGGCACTGGCGGGCGACCTCGGGGCAACCGTCGGCTACTCCGCGCACACCTGGGTGGCAGCCGACCCCGCGACGTACTACGAGCCGATGAGCCTGATCGAGTTCTCTCCGGTCCACGCGAGTGTCTCTCCGGTCCGCCCAAGCCAAACGACACCACCGAGGCCCGTTCCCTGATCGCCGAGCCTGCGGCATGGAGCCTGCCGACACCCCCACTATCCTCCAAGGGCAACGATGGGAAGGGCAGGCGAGGAACGGATGGTCACGCAGGCCACTGGGCAGACGGGAGTCGTCGCCGTAATGAGCAGTGAGGGCCAGACGGGCACAAATAGCGAGGCCTTCCCGGTGGCGATCATCGGTGCCGGGCCGGCCGGCCTCACCGCCGCGTACCAACTCGTGAAGGCAGGTCGACGCCCGCTCGTCATCGAAGCCGATGCCGCCGTCGGGGGGATCAGCCGTACGGTGGTACGCGACGGGTGGCGCTTCGACTTGGGCGGACACCGCTTCTTCACCAAAGTGCCCGAGGTGGAGAAGCTATGGCACGAGATCCTGCCACCTGAGGATCTCCTGGTGCGTCCGCGCATGAGCCGCATCTACTACAACGGGAAGTTCTACGACTACCCGCTGCGGGCGTTGAACGCACTGCGGAACCTCGGCCCCTGGGAGGCGGTGCTCTGTGGGTGCTCCTACCTCGCGGCACGCCTCCATCCCCCCAAAGACCAATCGAACTACGAGGGCTGGTTGGTCGCCCGGTTCGGCTGGCGGCTCTACAAAGCCCTCTTTCGTACGTACACCGAAAAGGTCTGGGGAGTCCCCGTGAGCGAGATGCCGGCCGATTGGGCTGCCCAGAGAGTGAAGAACCTCGACCTGAGCAAGGCAGTCGTGAACGCGCTTCTGCCGAGACGGAACCAGACCAAGGTCACGAGCTTGATCGAGGAGTTCCAGTACCCGCGCCTGGGTCCGGGCATGATGTGGGAACGATGCCGCGACCTGGTCGAGGCAGGCGGGGGGTCGGTGCTCACCCGTTCACCCGTCGTCGGCATCCACCTCGAGGATGGTCGAGCGCGGGAGGTGACGTACCGCGATGCTGCCGGCTCCGACCATCGGATCGCAGTGAGCCATGTCATCTCCTCGGCGGCAATGCGGACACTGGTCGCCATGCTGGATCCCCCCCCGCCCCCTCGCGTGCGGGCTGCCGCCGAAGCGCTCCACTACCGCGACTTCCTCACCGTGGCTCTCGTTGTTCCCGCTTCGAAGAGCTTCTCGGACAATTGGATCTACATCCACTCCAAAGACGTGGACGTCGGCCGGATTCAGAATTTCGGCTCGTGGTCGCCGACAATGGTGCGCACAGGGCGGACCTGCCTCGGCTTGGAGTACTTTGTCTTCGAAGGTGACGAGCTCTGGAACAGCCCCGACGACCTGCTGATCGCCAAAGCGACGCGGGAGCTCGAGACCCTGGCCCTTGCCGAGCCGGGCGACGTCGAGGCCGGCTACGTCACGCGTGTTCCCAAGGCTTACCCTCACTACGACCACGGCTACCAGGCGAACGTCGCGACCATCGTCGATTTTCTCGCAGACGTCGCTCCGAACGTCCACCTGGTGGGCCGCAACGGCATGCACAAGTACAACAACCAGGACCATTCCATGTACACGGCCATGCTCACGGTGGAGAACATCCTCGGTGCGTCGCACGACATCTGGGCGGTGAACGTCGAGGAGGAGTACCACGAGGAACGTAGCGACGGGTCCCGTCGGACCGGTGGCGGCACCGGTCGCGACGCACCAGTGCTGCCGTGGCGAGCGGCCGCGGGTTGATGCCCCTCAGCGACGGCCCGAAGCAAGACGTCACCGGGTGCGCTTCGCAGGCGGGTGGGAAAGGCACCCCAACGTTGTCCGAGCCCGCTGACGGCGTGCCCGAGACCCTCCATGCGCCGATCCTGGACCGCGTGCGAGGAGAACCTCAGGACACGGAGCGCTCGACCAGGCGGACCACCGCCGGAGAGCTCCTGCTCGCCGGGACCCTGTACCTCCTCGCGGCGGTGCTCCTGTGGTGGCACGTCTGGTCGGGCCATCCGTCGTCGACCACGCTCTGCGGTTGCGGGGACCCGGCGCTGTTCACCTGGTTCATGGAGTGGCCGGCCTATGCCATCGCCCACGGTCACAGCTTGTTCTACTCGTCGGCGTTGTTCCACCCGACGGGGATCAATCTCCTCGCCAACACCAGCGTGCTGGCCCTCGGCGTCCCGCTGGCGCCGGTGACGTGGGTGTTTGGGCCCGTCGCCAGCCTCAACGTGGCACTCACCCTCACCCCAGCCCTCAACGCCCTGGCCGCCTACTGGGCGCTCAAGAGGTGGGCGCGGTGGCCATTGGCGGCCTTTGCCGGTGGCCTGCTGTTCGGGTTCTCTCCCTTCGTCCTCCAGAATCTCGCGTACGCGCACCTTCAGATGGCAATGCTCGCGGTGCTCCCTCTCGTCCTGGCCGGTCTGGACGAGCTCTTCGTGCGACAGCGGCACCGGGCGGTGCCGGTCGGCCTGGCACTCGGGAGCCTCGTGGCGGTGCAGTTCTTCGTCGGGACCGAGATGCTCGTGGTCATGGCACTTTCGATCGTGCTGGGGGTGGCCATCCTCGCCGCCTGGGGATTGATCGCCGACCGGGGGGGGATGGTTGCGCGAGCGCGGCGGGCCATGCCCGGTGTGGCCGCGGCGATCGGGGTATCGGTCGTCCTCCTCGGATACCCAGCGTGGTTCGCCCTGGACGGCCCCGCCCACCTGTCGGGCCTGGTGTGGCCGACGATGACGTTGCTTGCCGGTGCGGGGTTCGGCGACCTTGTTGCACTGCATCCGGCCAACATCGCCGGCTTCGCCTCCATCGGGGGGTACTTCGGCACCTTGTTCCCCGCTGCTTCGTACCTCGGGTGGGGGGTGCTGGTGTTGGTGGCGTTCGGCCTCGTGTGCTGGCGGCGTGAGCGCTTGCTGTGGTTCTTCTCCCTGCTGGGCGCGGCGGCCACGCTGCTTGCCCTTCCCGCGGCAGGTGGTGGCTGGAGCCCATGGAGGCTGTTGGACCGGCTACCGCTCCTCGACGACGTCAATCAAGAGCACTTCGCCGCCGTTGCCTCGCTCGCCAGCGCCGTCCTGGTCACCGTGGTTGTGGACCTCGTCCGCCGATCCCCCCGACTCGCCCGGTGGGCGGCGGACCGCCGTGACCGGCAAGCTCAGCACAGCTCCGCCAAGTGGCTGCCGTCTGTTGCAGCCGGGGTAACCGCCGTCGTTGCACTCGGCCCGGTTGCCGCTGTGCTGGCACCTGCGCTGCCCTACACCGTGCGCGCCCTCGACGTGCCACCCTGGTTCGCGCAGCGATCTTCCAAGCTTGTGCCACGCCAGGTCCTGCTTGCGTACCCGGCTCCGTTCTCCGGGATCCAATCCGCTCTCACGTGGCAGGCCACCTCCGGCATCCCCTACGCCCAAGTCGGAGGCAGCGGGCCCGAGAGCACACCGTCACGCGCCGGGGCCGAGCGACCGGCGGTCCAGGCCTTGACCGACCTCGCCTTCTTGGACCCGTCAGCGGTGCTCGCCGATCCCGCGGCGCCATCGGCCATCCGATCGGCGCTGCATGCCTGGGAGGTGACGACGGTCGTCGTCCCGACACGACGAGACCTGCCGCTCGTCGTGAGCGGCCAGGACTCGCGTGTCGCAGCGGCCTACATGACCGATGTCATCGGTCGCGCTCCGGTCTTCACCGACGGCGCATGGGTCTGGTCCGGACATCTGCTGTCCAGACCGGCCCTTGACCTCTCCGCGGCGGCACTGCAGGACTGCGTCGCCCAAGCCGAAAAGCCCGGGGAAACGATGAGAGCGCTGCCGGCATGCGTCCTGGGCGCAGCAGCCCGCCGCAGTTCCTCGAGAACCTGAGCATCTTCCCGAAAGCGTCGTCCCGCCCGCTCCACCAGCTGCCTGCTGTGGCTGGCTACGGTGACGGCGTGGAGCCCGAAGCCACAGAGGATGAGATCCGACCTCCGGCTGTCGGCACGGTGGAGGCGATCGAGGCCGCGATCGAGGGGGTGCCCGCCGCGATCTCACTCGCCCCGGGCTCGGTGATGCCTGCCCTGGGTGGCGAGCTGCTCCTGCCGTCGGAAGCACCCGCTCCCGAGCACTCGCTGGGTAGCGAACCCCAGCGCGGCCCACGGGTCGGCATCTCCGCCACCCCTTCGACCGGCGACATCGCCACAGCACCGACCGGGGACCTCACCGTCGATACTGTCAGGTCCGGTCTACTTCAAGCCGGACCGCTTGCCTTGGCCGGCGTCGGCGCCAACGGGGTCAACGTCATCGTCACCGTACTGCTGGCCCGGCTCCTCACCACGAGGGGATACGGCGAGCTGAACCAGCTGACCGGTCTGTTCCTGATCGTCTCGATGCCAGGATCGGCGGTCATCGTCGCCGTCGTGCGGCGGCTCACCACCTGGAGGGGGGCTGGAGCCTCATCGCTCGCCCGGCAATGGGGACGTCGTTTCCATCGTTTCGCTACGCTTGCCCTGGCGCTGTTCAGCGTCGCCGTGCTCGCCTCGGGGCACTGGACCTCGGGGCTCCTCGGGCAGCGCTCCGCGGTCGGTGTGGACGCGATCGTCATTGCCGGCGCGATCTGGATCCTCCTCTGCCTGGACCGCGGCCTGCTCCAGTCACGCCGCAACTACCGAACGCTCTCGGTGAACCTCCTGGTGGAAGGTGGGGTACGCAGCACTGCCATGGTGTGCCTCGTGGGCATCGGCTTCGGAGCTCCCGGCGCTGCGGTCGGTGTCCTCGTCGCCGAAGCGGTCACTGCGGTCCACGCTCGCATCGGCGCCGACCGGACCTGGCGTCCTCCGATCGAGCCCGTCGGAGCTTTGCCGAACGGGTGGCTCGAACGAGTGACCCGGTCGTGGCACCCCCGAGAGCAGCGGCGGAGGTGGCGATCGGCGTTCGACAACCGCACAGAATTGCGCGCGCCCCTCGAGCAACGTCGTGAGCTGGGATGGGACCTCGGCGCGGCGCTCCTGGCGCTGGCGATGATCGCTCTCCTCCAGAACATCGACGTCATCGTCGTCGGCCGGGAGGCACCGGGGATCAGTGGGTCCTACGCGGCGGTGTCGGTGGCGAGCAAGGCACTGGTCTTCGGGGCCATTGTGCTCGGTGCGGGTTACGTGCTGCCCGAGGCAGCGATCCGATGGCGCGACGGGGGCCACGCGCTCCGCCAATCGCTGGTCACCATGCTCCTGCTCGCCATTCCTGCAGTAACTCTGCTCATCCTCGCATTGGCTGCACCTCATTTCCTCCTCTCGCTGGTGTTCTCGTCGCGTTACCTGGGGGCTGAGGCGGCGTTCGTCCCGTTGGTCCTGGCCATGGTCTTCTTGAGCGTCACGGTGGTCCTCACGATGTACCTGCTGGCAGTCGGACGCCGCTGGATCACCGTCGTCCTCGTGATCGGCGCCATCGCCGCCGTCGGCGCAGTCCTCTTGGCCCACGGCGCGCCACGCTCCACCGCGGTGCACGATCTCGTCGTACAGGCAGGGCTTTCGCTGGTGACCATCACCGGGTTTGCCGGCGTACACCATCGGCGAGCCCGGGCCCATTGAGAGCCATTGAGAGCTATTGTAGAGTCATTGAGAATTGTGCCTTGGCTGTGCGAGTAGCCGCCTTCCGGCCAGCGCTCGCGGGTCCGGTCCAGTCCTTGCCTTCGCACCGGTCGGACCCGCCACGAGCCTTTTCCCAGTCAGCGCACGGTGTGGGAGGCCGGCGAAGGTTCGGCGAAGAGTCGACGTCTCGCGGGGGAGGAGACCCGCGCCGTGAATTCCAAAGTGGCAGATGGGTGGTAGGAGAGGGAGCTCGGGTAGATGTCCTTCCGGAGTAGCGGCTACGCTCACGCGGTGCGTGCTCGCTCCGGGGGGTTCCATGGCGTTGTGTGACGTGGCGGCGGCGCGCTCGTGGTGACGATCGACCCGACGAGCAGGAGCCTCCAGGACCAGCCGGTGGGCTACTTCCCGGCGAAACCTCACCACCCGCAACCGCGTCCCGCACCAGCACGCGTGCCGATCGCCGACCTCTTGGCAGGCATCGCCGAACCGGCCGGCCTCCGCAGGGTCCATTTCGTCGCCTGGCGGGATCTCGACGACCCCGAAGCCGGCGGCTCGGAGCTGCACGCGCACCGGATCGCCTCTCTCTGGGCGGAAGCGGGGATCGATGTCACCTTCCGGACGTCGGCAGTGGAGGGCATGTCCGAGAGGCTGTCGCGTTCGGGCTACGAGGTCACTCGTCGATCCGGGAGGTACTCGCTCTTCCCTCGGGTTGCCTGGGAGGGTTTCGGCTCGCGCGGGCGTTCGGAAGCAGGGCTGGTCGAAGTCTGGAACGGCATGCCGTTCTTCTCGCCGATCTGGCATCGGGGCCCACGCGTTGTCTTCCTCCACCACGTGCATGCCGAGATGTGGCGGATGGTCCTGCCAAGCTCGCTCGCCCGTCTCGGCGAGCTGATCGAACAACGCCTGGCTCCACCGCTGTACCGGCGGAGCCGGGTGGTGACGCTGTCGGAATCGTCTCGCCAGGAGATCGTGGGGATGCTCGGGTTCCCCGAGCACCGGGTCTCCGTCGCTGCGCCTGGCGTCGAGAGCCGCTTCACTCCCGGACCGGGACGCTCAACGGTGCCGCTCGTCGTGGCCGTGGGTCGGCTGGTGCCGGTGAAACGATTCGAAGTCCTGGTTCGGGCTCTGGTCAAGGTACGCCAGCGCGTGCCCGACCTGCGAGCCGTCATCGTCGGCGAAGGCTACGAGCGCCCTGCCCTCGAGGCCTTGCGCCATCGGCTGGGCGCAGACGAGTGGATCGACTTCCCGGGGCGCCTTTCCGACGACAGGGTGGCCCGCTGGTACCAGCAGGCCTGGCTGGTTGCGTCGGCTTCCCAGCGAGAGGGATGGGGGATGACGCTCACCGAAGCCGGTGCCTGCGGGACCCCGGCCGTGGCCACCGATATCGCCGGGCACCGGGACGCGGTCGTCGACGGTCGTACCGGCCTTTTGGCACAGGGCGTCGACGGGATGGCCGAGGCCATGGAGCGTGTCCTGAAAGATGACGCGTTGCGGTCTCGCTTGGGTCGTGGCGCGTTGGAGCGGGCTCGTTGGTTCACCTGGGAGGCGACGGCTCGGATTGCCCTCGAGGCACTGGTCGCCGAGATGGCCTCCCGAGCGACGGCTCCCGCCTGAGCTTCAGACGCCACCTCTCGGCGATTGGGTCCCAGACGGCCTCCTTGGCCGGCCCTCACTCGCTCTGCGAGGCCGGCCCATCGGACGGTGATCGCCGGGCGATGGCACGGCGGGCGATGACACGGCGAGTGGCCTCCACGACGCCGTCACCACCGAGGAACACCACCGCGACCCAGGTGAGCACCGTCGCCGCGCCATAGGACGCCGGCCAGTTCGAGCTCTCGGGCAGCGGGTGCAACGTCTGGCCCACCACCACGGTGGCAGCTGCTGCGACGAGGAAGGCGACCGCGAGGAGGGCAGTGATGGCACGTGAGCGCGGTATCCGCGTCGTGGCGCCGACCATGATCGCGACCGCAAGCCCGGCCAGCGGGTACGAGATGGCGCCGGCGACGATCCCGCTCAGCACGGCAAGGAGGATGGTTACTCGCCAGGACGGACGGTGGCTCGTGCGCTCCCAGGAATGCTCGAGGGACGGTTCGGCGTCCAGGCCTCCCCCAACGGCGTCCTGGTCCCGGACCACGACGTCAGGTCCACTCGTCAGGGCCGTTTCCCCTGGCGCCCCCGCCATCCCCGTCACCTGCGACGTGCTCTGCGACGTGCTCTGCGATGCCTCCCCCTGCGTCTCCCCCCGCGTCTCCCGGCGCCCTCCACGCCCCTCCCCACGCGAGGACCGCCACCGCGAGAACCGCCGCCGCAAGATCCGCCGCCAGCGCTCGGGCAAGAAGCCCACCACCGCACAGACCACGATGGTGGTCCCCGAGACCGCGAGCGCGGCCCATACGAGCTCCTGCGGCGTCCACGTGAGCGTGACCGAGAACTCGCCGGTACCCTTGGGTCCGCTCGCCCCGAGAGCCGCGAGATCGGAGGCAGTCAGGGGCCAACCATTGGCGAAGCTGTCGACAAGCTCCGACGTACCGAGCACGACGTCGTGGGCACCCGCAGGCGCGCCGGGTGCCGGCGATGCCTCGGCGTGCCACCCGGCGTTCACGCTCTGCCCCAGGACCAGCTCGAAGGGCTGCCGGGCGCCGGTCACCGAGAGGTGCTCGGAGTCGATGTGGTGGGAGTCGGTCGTGACCCTGGGTGCCGGCCCCGGCGTCGGCGCCGGCAGCTTGCCGCCGGTCGTCGTGGGTTCGGGACCTCCGCCCGGCGCGGAGTCCAATGTGAGCTGGTCGATGTTCCAGCCGTTGCAGTCGGCGAACGCCATGCAATCGGGGGAGCTGGGGCGGTGGGCCACCGCCGTCTGGAGGATGTGCGGTCCGGCGGACAGGGTGATCCCTGCGGCGTCGGCACCGCACGGCTCGACCGAGAGGGTCCCGTTCGCCAAAGCGGTTGACGTGCTCCCGACGATCCGCACTGTGATGGGGCGCCCGTCGATGGAGATCAGGTTGGACTGGCATTCCCCGGGAACTGTCGCCGGCGTCGGTGCGATGTGCAGACCCGGTATGCCGAGCCCCGCGATGCCGAGAGGCATCGCGGTGGGGGACTCGGCGTAGTAGTTCGTCGTGTACTCCAGGCGCACCCCGGTGATCGTCACCCGGATCCTCCGGCCGGTCAGGGCGGGGAATGTGAGTGGCACGCTGGTCGTCGCTCCGGGCGTGCGGCCGTCGGCGATCGGCGGGAGCGCGATCTGGCGGGTTCCGGTGACGTGACCGGCGGCATTCTCAGTCGTGACCGAGATCGAGGTGGGGACGGAATGACGGCCATCGGCGACGACCTGCAAGTCCATGTGGTCGAAGGTCAGTGTCGAAGGCAGGTTGTACTCGAGCCACGTCCCCTTCTGGTAGGCATCCCCGAATCCTGACTGCCAAGCCGTCGCCGGGTTGCCGTCGATCGCGGCGCCGGCGGTCGAGTCGAGCCCGCCGGGCAGGCGCCCCGAGGAGTACGCCACGACCCCGCTGCCTGTCGAACCGGGCACACCCATGAGCCGGTCGATCTCGTCGTCGGGGATCAGGGTCGACAGGCTCGCCGTCCCCGAGAGAGAGAACGTCCGGGCCGTGGGGAGTGTGAATTCTCGGGTGATGGTGGTCTCGGGATCGGAGCGGGGAGGGTAGGGAGCAACCCGCTGGCGGCTCATCGAAAGGATCAGCCGGTTGTCGATCGACGCTGCTCCGGCGGCATTCAACAGGTCTTTCGGCATCTCGATGACCTCGAGGACGTGCTGGCCGGGGACTGTGACCCCCGACAGGCCCACGGCCGAAGCCGTCGCCGGGGGTGCATCGTCGTTGCTCGTGGCGTCGATCGTGACCCGCAAGGTCTTGAACGTTCTGGCGGGAAAGTCGATGACCTGACCGGCGGGAGAGCGGGATGCCGCGTCGAGACGGACAGTGACCGGCGAATGGCCGTCGAACGTGAGAGTGACCTTGGTGATCCAGCGGCTTCGTGTGCCATTGAGAGGCTGCGTCAGCTTGATGTGGTCCGCTCTCGTCGAGGAGGGGAACTGCACCTGCCACCACTGGCCCGAAGGATTCGAGACGAACGTCCCCGTCTCCCAGCTCGTGTCGGGATTGCCGTCGATCGCGTTGTACGGACGGTCCTCGGGAGTGTAGGAGACCGTGTTCCCGTAGGACGACGCCGTCACGTTGACCGCGCCGACGTAGGAGGCCACGGTGCGGGCGTCCGACGGGGCGCCGGGGAACAGGTCGATTGGGCTGTCGCTCGGTGTCGTCTTGGCCACATGCTGGCTCGGGGTCTCGGTGTAGCCGTAGTTGGCGGTGATGGTGTCCCACCGGAACGCTTCCTTGCGGTTGGTGTCGGTGACCACCAGGGTTGCGCCCTTGGCGAGGAGATCGGCGAGTTGCTTTGGATGCGTATCGAGGGTGCCCGAGTAGTAGATCGCGCTTGTCGTGTCGAGCAGACCGGCGTTGGCCAAGTTCTGCAGGCCGGTGGCGTCACCGGCGACGACGATCGCCCCGGTGTCGGACTCGCCCCGGACCATCGGGCGCGGGTGTGTGACCGTGTAGGTGACAAGGGGAGAAGGCCAGGATGGGTTGGGTGTAGACGCCAGGTCCTGCTCGTCCAAGGTGGAGATGGAAGAGACGTTCGGGACGGGGGTACCGAACGACATCGGATCGCTGAGGCCTTCGGGCGTCTTCGCGAGCTGCTGGGCCAGCATCTCGGGCTGCGGCACACCGTAGTGCTCGTAGGCCTGGTCGTACTCGACCAGGACATCGCCGGCGCTGAGCAGGCGGGCCATGGGCGCGAGTCCTGTCCAGTTCTCGATGTCTGTCTGGATCGGCAGGTCCGTCGCTGCCAAGGTGTCCGCCGTTGCCATCGACCCCATGATCTGCTGCTCACGGGTGACGAATGTCCTCGTGAGGAGCGCAGGCTGGGGAGTGTCGACGGTGTTCCCCCAACGGTACGAGGCGAAGTCGTCGCCCGGGATCGCGAGCACCCTCGTGCCGGGGTGGGTGGCGTTGAGGTGGTCGATGGCAGCCAGCTCGTAGGACGGAAGGGAGGCAGGCTGATGGAACGTGCTCGACACCTCGGCGTCGCCGTTGAAGACCGCCGGGTTGTTGGCGACGATCAGCCCCGCGAGCACGAGCGCGGTGACGAGCCCCGTACGGGGAAGCCGGCGCCACAGGGCGGTGGCGCCGCTTCCCAGCAGCATGGCCAATCCCAGGATGACCAGCGGCGTTGCCCGATCGGTGGATCGCAGTGCCAAGCCGGCCGTCGTGTCGGTCATGAACGCCTTGAGGAGCCCCCCCACCGCAGTCGGATGGGTGTACGGGTAGGCACCCACCGAGAGCACGACGCCCAGCACCACGAGGAGCACGAAGTAGGCCCGTTGCCGCCATCGCACCAGCACGGCCGCGACGAAAGAGAGGATCGGGACGATGTAGGAGAGCGCGACGAGCCAGACCTGCTGGGTGTACAGGACCGCTGAGGCAGTCCACGGGCCGAGCCGGTCGCCGCCGTAGAAGTACCAGTACCCGAGACCCCTGATCACCTCGGCCGGCGTCGAGGTCTGGGTCGTCGACGGGATCGTTTCGGTGTACTTGAGGACGTCCACGCCGTAGGCGGCCTCCACCTGGAGCCCGGCGATCCACCACAGGCAGCACAGCAGGGTCAGCACGCCGATCTTGAGGGCGGCCACCACCGCCTGCTTCCAGGTCCCCTCACGATCGATCGCGGCCGCGTAGACAAGCCACAGCGCCGGTGCCAAGCCGACGTAGAGGATCGCCGTGGCGTTGATCCCACTCACGAGCGCGACGACCACGGCGAACAAGGACGGGTACTTCCACCCTCCCCGCCGCAGGGCGAGCACGGCGAATGCCAGCATCCAGGGCAGCCCGGCCCAAGGCAGGAGGATCACTGAGATCCTCCCCGCATACTGCAGGAAGTACGGCGAGAGCATGTAGGCGAGCGCAGCCACCATGCGTCCGGGGCCGCCCACTGTGAGCACCCGCGAGAGGTACAGGATGCCGGCGCCGGCGGCGAAGAGGATCGAACCGAGCCACAGACGCTGCGCCACCCAGATGGGAACATGGACGGCAGCCATCCCGGCGTAGAACGGCCCCATGGGCAGCAGGTACCCGATGTACTCGTGGGTCACCGTCCCGAGGGCCACCGTCGGGTTCCACATGAACGCCACCTGGCTGAGGAAACGGGCCGGGTCCAGGTAGAGGTACGTCTTCGTATCCGACGTGACCACGCCGGGCTCGACGGACAGGAGCGGGACGTAGGCGATGAGGGCGAGGGCCAGGTGGGCCAGTAGCGACCAGGTGCCCCCACCGCCGGTTCCGGCACGGGCACGGGCACCGTTGCCGATCGGCGGCGGCT
Source organism: Acidimicrobiaceae bacterium (assembly GCA_027342785.1). Classification (GTDB taxonomy): domain Bacteria; phylum Actinomycetota; class Acidimicrobiia; order Acidimicrobiales; family RAAP-2; genus JAJYWF01. The sequence goes on along the minus strand of DAHWPS010000085.1, from coordinate 912 downwards.
CGGGGTTCGTCGAAGGGGTCGTCGGCATCGTCTCGGTCCGGCGGGAGCGGGCCACGGTACTTCCGGCCACAGCACCGGAGGACCTGCTGGGGACCGGGACGGTGCTCCGTTCCGTTGGTTCGTACGGACGCAGCCCCGTCGCCGCCGATTGCCACGGTAGTGTAGGCAGCCGTCGTCGAGCAGGGATGGCAGGTCGCACGTGGCAATCGGGATCGAGGGAAGGCGAGGGGCGAGGCTGACCGGAGAGCGGCCCCAGCCCGGGGTGACGCCCGACTCGCTGCTCGCGTTGCACGCCGCCGGGTACCGGTCGGTGGTGGAGCGCCTCGGCCCGGGCCGGCTCCTGGACGTGGGCTGCGGTCACGGGTTCGAGTCGGTGGGGCTCGGGGGGCCCGACCGCCCGGTGGTGGGGGTGGACTACAGCGCCGAGGCCACCAAGACGGCTTCGGGCCAGTTCGGCGGTGCCGGGCTGCGGGTGGCCCGGATGGACGCCCTCGAGCTCGGTCTGGCTCCGGCCTCGTTCGAATGGGTCTGCTCGTCGCACTTGATCGAGCACTTCGTCGAGCCCGAGCGGCACGTGAGCGAGATCGCCCGGGTCCTCTCGGAGGCCGGGGCGGCGTTCTTCCTGACCCCGAACGCGCCCGCCGACTTCGAGAACCCGTTCCACGTGCACCTGTTCGGTCGAGCCGAGCTCGACGAGCTCCTTCACCGGCATTTCGACGAGGTCTGGCTGGGAGGGGTCGACGCCGCGGCGCACGTGAAGGCCGACTTCGCCGCCCGGCGGGAGCGAGGCAACCGTTTCCTCGCCCTCGACGTGCTGGACCTCCGACACCGGATCCCCCGGAAGTGGTACGTGGCGGCGTACACCCACCTGCTCCCGCTGGCGTACCGGCTCATGGCCCGGAGCGACACCGG
>DAHWPS010000070.1:0-2318 GCA_027342785.1 Acidimicrobiaceae bacterium | reverse complement strand
GCCCGAGTGCCGCACCGAACACCGCCAACAGCCCTGGATCGTCCACCGTGTCCCCTCTCTCGAGCGTCGACTTTGGGCGGCAACGCTACGCCGAGAGGGCACCGACGGCGGGTGGCTACCCACACGAAACAGCGAGGAGCCTCTTAGGACCCCGTGGGGCGAGGATGGACGCCGTCTCGTCCATCCCAATGCCCCGAGGCACTTGCAGATCCAGCCATCAAGGGAATCGAGTCTCGTTGAGCGGTCCAAAACTCGCAGAGCGCCGAGCACGCGCCCGTGCCAGTATCGTGCCGGAATGACCGCTGACATCCGCCCGATCGAAGCCCGCGAGTGGGTCAGCGTCGAGGATCCCGACGAGGAGCGCACGTGGGTCTTCGACGTCTCGTTCCTCACCAGCCGCTGGAACTGCATCTACGGACGGGGGTGCCAAGGAGTGCTCACCGAGCCGGCGCCTGAGCTCGTCCATGGCTGCTGCTCGTACGGGGCCCATCTGGTCGACGGCAAGGACGCTCGTCGAGTCGAGAAGGCAGCTCGCACGCTCGGGCCCGACGATTGGCAGTTCCACGACCACGGGATCAAGCGCGGCGTCCTCAAGAAGAACAAACGCGGTGAGACGGTGACCCGTGTCGTCGATGGGGCCTGCGTTTTCTTGAACCGTCAGGGGTTCCCGACCGGCCCGGGCTGTGCCCTACACCAAGCCGCGCTCCGCCGGAACAAGAACCCACTCACCCTCAAGCCCGAGGTCTGCTGGCAGCTCCCCCTCCGTCGTGAGGACACGGTCGCAGATGACGGGCACGTGACGTCCACCATCCGCCAGTGGGACCGCCGGGACTGGGGTCCGGGCGGGAAGGAGTTCGCGTGGTGGTGCACCGAGGCGCCTGAGGCGTTCGGCGGTGACCGTCCCGTCTACCTGGAGATGGAGGCTGAGCTGACGGCGATGGTGGGCAAAAAGGCGTACCGCATGCTCGTCGCGTACCTCGACGAACGCCGGGAGTCCCTTGCAAAGGGGGTTCCCCTCCCCCACCCTGCCCTCCGGCAACGCTGAGCCGTTGGTCCGCGGCGACCTGTTGGTGCTCCTAGGGAGCCGGGGGCGGAGCTCGGCCATGGCGACGGGGTCGGCGGGCCCTGCGGGGTCAGTCTCCCGCGACCAGGAGGATCAGTCGTCCAGCGGATCGTGCTCGGAGTCATCGCGGGTGGGCGTCACAGAGCCGAGGATGCGGTCGTACTGATCCTCTTCGGCGAGGCACCAGGACGCATGGACGTCCTCGGGCTCAGCGCCGCATTCCGGGCAGCGACGCCCGGTTGCGGCCATTGAGCGCTTCAAGCTGCGCGCTTCTTCGAAGCGTCGATGACGTCCCTTCTTCACGACTACTCCCTTACCGCCCGCCTGCACCGGTTGAGAGCTCGGCGGGCTTCGCTCATCCGGCGAGCCTGCCCTGACCTGCCGACAGGCGCCGGATCTGCCATCCCCGGTCGTGCCTCCACTCTAGCGCCACGCGCCGACGCTCCCTGCCGCGCGTCCGGGTTACGATCAGAGTTACGAGCACGGAATCCCAATTCGATCCAGCCGAGATGGTCGCTCGCTTCCGCGAGAGGGCTGCTGCCGTGCGCCGGCGCGGTCTCCCGCCTGTCGAAGGTCCAGAACGCCAGCGGATCCGCCAGCAGGCGCAGTGGGACTTCATGGACTTCGCAATGATCGGCGACGCCCACGCCGTGCTCCAAGAGGGGATCTTGACCCTCACTGTCGATCTCCGACCACGCTCGGAGGCCTCCTCTGATCACGAGTCTCCCCAATCGGGCAGCGATCGTTGAGCCCGATGGCCCGCGCCCAACGGAGACCCGCATTGAGGAGCGCCCTTCTCGCTACGCGCTCGCCATCCCCACGATGTCGGTCACACCCTGGCCGCCCAGGGACCCGGCGAAGGCGGCGTTGCCGAAGCTGAACACCCCGCCGTCGGAGGCCACGAACTGGTAGCCACCCGGGGCCTGGGGAGCGCTGAACCCGCACGCGGTGCCAGTGCCCACAGTGGTCGTGTCAGGGGAGACCGCCATCGCCACGATCGGCTCGTCCAAGCTGAGACAGCCCGTCGAACCGTGGAACGGTGCACCGAAACCGAAGTTGAAGATCCCCCCGTCAGAGGCCACCTCGTAGTAGCCGCCTGTGGGGTCGAGCGCCATGCCGACCACCGGCTTGTTGAGGGTCTTTCCCCCCATCGAGCCGTAGAAGGTGGCACCGGGGCCGAAGGTGAAGATCCCCCCGTCGGAGGCCACCTCGTCGTAGCCGCCTTGGGGGGTGAGCGCCATGCCCACGACAGGTG
>DAHWPS010000133.1:0-5932 GCA_027342785.1 Acidimicrobiaceae bacterium | reverse complement strand
ATTGATGACCGAACCGAGAAGTGGAGCAACGCCTGCCGGGGGGCTCACTGGCCCACCATGGCAAGTGGGAGCTGATCAGCCGATGTCGCTTCGCGAGGAGGCGAGCACGTTCCACTGACCACCAGATGTGCTGCGCCCGGGCAATGTCCTGGGGCTTTACCCCGAATCCAGTCAAGTCCCGAGTGGTGATGTACGAGCCGCCGGCCGTGACGGTCACCGCACCAACCTGAGTGGCTCTCCTGGGGTGATGACCAAATGCGGCCAGGGTCGCCGGTGTAGAGCTCCATGTCCCGGTAGCCATCCTCCGCCCATACCTCGCCCGTTCGTCGATCGGTCCGCCCGAGGCGGGCCCGGTCGCGGTCGTCTGTGTCCCGGACGAGGTCGGTGAAGGCGAAGTCCAGCGTCGTCGCCTCGAGGAGGCGTGACTCGCGGAAGTCGTAGACGGTGCTGTCGAACGGTCCGGTGCCTACGGCTTGCAGCTGGTGTTCGTCGTCGAAGCGGTACTGTCCGTCGGCCAGGCGGTTGGGCCAGGGAATGAGCGGAGCGCCGTGGCCACCGTCGCACATGGGATCGATCGTGTATGGGCCGAAGACGGACCGGCCGCCGACCTCGTGGCGGCGGATCCCGCCGCCCACTTCGACGACGGTCGTTCGCTGGTTGTTGTAGGTGACCTGGACCTGGCGGCCCGAAGGGCAGGTGTCCAACGTTGCTCCTTTGCTCTTGGGTGTCTTTCGAGCACAACGCTTGGGTCAGCGCCGCCAGGGTCTGGAGCAACGATGTCGTCCACCGGGCCACAAGGCTCGGCCGGAACTACGTCCACCGTCCTACTACCGGTGGCGGTGTGGCGCAAGCCGGCGTGGGCAGAGGGCGGCGCGATCTCCGGGCGGTGCCTGCGGCTTGGGTGCCGAGGAGCAAACGGGCCAGCCGCCAACGACCGACGCCGTGGGCTCGACGGCGCGGAGACACGACCGTCGGCGTGGCACGGGTCGCACCGAGCAACGCCTCGGAGGTCTTGGCCGTGACCGATCCGCCGTACTGGATGTGAACCATCGCGGCTGTACCCGCTCCAGCCAACTGTCCGAGCTCGTCTCTGATCACTGCGCACATCTCTTCTGCCTCCTCGGGCGTGGCTGCTTCGCCGGTGCCGATGGCCCAGAGCGGCCCGTAGGCGATGACCGCCGCGGCCAACACTTCGGCTGGCCGGTCGCCAAGCGCTGTGGCCACCTGCCGGCGCACCTTCTTTTCGGCGACGCCACGGTGACGCTCGCGGGTGGTCTTGCCGACGCAGAGGACCGCACGCATCGTGTGCCGGTAGGTCGAGCTGTCACGCACGACCTCGTCGGTCTCACCGCAAAGCTTGCGGCTCTCGAAGTGCCTGGCGAGCACGTAGCGAACATCCAGCGCGGCGAGCATCCCTGCGCTCACCTCACCGGTGTAGGCACCTGCGTCGGCGAAATGACAGGATTGCGCGCCGAGCACACTAGTAGGAGGCGGTAGCGGTGCGGCTGGAGGTCACCCCTCGTCGGCGAGGTCGACCGGCGGCAGGTCGCCCACCTCGTCCTTGGTGAGGTTGAGCTGGACGCCGTCGTCGACGCCGGTCACGGCGCCGATCGGGATGGCGACCCTCTTTTTGCCCCACAGGTGCCCTTCGTCGAGCAGGACGTGCGTTACGCGATGATCGTGGGGGTCGATGACCAGTCCCTGCACCTGTCCGATGGGGCCGTCGGTGGCGTGGACGTGTTCGCCACGGCGCACCTCAACCTCACCGACTGGGACACGGTCGGAGGTGATCGGCTGGGGACCAGCATTCATGCCCATGCCCAGGCCCATCCCGCCCATCATGCCCATCCCGCCCATCATGCCCATCCCGCCCATGCCCAGTCCGTAGTAGGGATGGGAGAGCATCTGGTCCTGCCCGTAGCCCCACTGCCCACGTGCGCCGGGCAGGAACCGGGTCTCTTCGGCGTCCTCGAGGGCCTCGAACTGCACCATGGTGCAGCGCAGGCGGATCTCGGTTCCAGAAGAGCCCACTAGCTCGATCGGGACGAGATGACCCGTTCCTTGACGGTGCTTCTCCTCGACGACGAGATGGGTGAGCGCCCGGGCGACGGGGTCGACGACCACGCGTCGCAGTTCCCCGCAGGGTCCGTCGCTGCAGGACACGTCGCTTCCGATGGTGAACTCCGTGGTTTCGACCGAGCTATGCGAAGTGTCGGCTCTGGGACCTTGTGTTTTCATGTCGTTTCCTTCCTTTCTTGTAGTTGCTATGGGACCCAGTCGGGGGCCCGTCGGTGCAGATGCCGGTCAGCCCGACGACGTGGGGTGGGAGACGCCGACAGGTCGCCGGCGCCGGGCCCAGGTTTCGAGTAGGTCGACACAGGCGTCGATGTCGATTGCCGTGGTATCGATGACGAGGTGGAAGTGGGAGGCATCGGTCATCTCGGTGCCGTAGAGGTAGCGGGCATACGCGTCGCGGGCCCGGTCGCTTTCGCACTGAAGCCTGCGCGCGGTCGCCTCGTCGAGGTGGTCGTGGGCCATGGGCTCTGAGCCACGACCCCGGGCAACGGGCCGTCTGTTCGGCCCGCGGTCACCGAATCGGTAGGGGTCGACGACGGGCAGGGCACCAGCCTCGGAGCGGCGGGCTGCACCAACGCCGATGGCATGCCGGTCTGCGCAGTCGATCTCGAGGAGCTGGCCCGATGGGCAGGTCTCCAACGTTGCTCCTTTGCTCCTAGGCGTCTTTTCGAGCATGACGCTCGGGGTCAGCGCCGCCAGGGTCTGGAGCAACGATGTCGCAGACCGGGCCCGAGAGGCTCAGCTGCAACGACTGCTCACAACCCTACTCCCCGAAACGATGCAAGCCTGTGCGGGGACGTCGGGACCCGCCTCGCTCACCAGAGCAACAGCAGTGGGCGATCCGGTGGCTGCGTGCCGGCAGTTCCAAAAAAGCTCTCGGCAGCCCGAGCACGCGGTTGTCCCCCGTCGAGCGAGCGTGCAGAATGGCCGCTACGGGGCGTGCCCTGCCAGCTCGGCGACGCTCGATCGAGACCCCGTTGTGGCGTCCCTCTGCTCTCGCGGCCACTGCGCCAGAGGAAGGACAAATGCGGATCGAAGATCGCGCTCTCGAGGTATCGGTGACCGACGGCGCACCTCGGCTCCGCATGCGACAGCGTCGGGACGGTGGGCTGGGACGGTCGTGACGAGCCGGCGCCGGGCCAGGATCCTGGACCTTCTGGCCGGGCACACCATCCGCCTGAGGCCCTCGATCTCAGGTTGCGTCCGCCTTGTAAAGCCGCGGGGATGGTGGTAACGTGCTGTGAGGCAGGTGCGGTTGAGAGCCGGTAGGTTCTGGCTGCCACATCGTTGCTCCAGACCCTGGCGACGCAGACCCGAGCGGTGGGCTCGGAAGACGCCCAGGAGGATAAGGAGCGACGGAGATGCCAGCACCAGCATCCACTGACGCTGTACCGCCGTTCCGCCCGGCAGCGGGCAGCTCGTGGGCGAGCGCCGCCAGCTCTGCTCTGTGCGATGTTGAGCCTTGGTCCGCGACGGGCGGGATGCTTGCCGGCGGACCACCACTTCGAGCCAACGCAGTGCTGAGACTGCGGCCGGGGCTGAGTCGCGGGCCCAAAGGGCTCATCTGCGACCTGAGCGGCGTGAGCTTTTTGGGAGCGGCTGGCCTGACGGTGCTACTGGTCGCCCGACTGCGGGCCATGGCCTGCCACGCCTAGTTCGATCTTATGTGCCCGCAGCTACTGCCGCGCAGGGTCGTCGCGCTGGTCGGCTTGGACGCCGTGTTCAGCCTCCACGACCATGTGGCCGAGGCGGTTGATGCCCAAGCACCATACGTCGACCGGCCCCGGTTGACCACCGCGTCGGCAGATGACATGGCCACCGGCACGCGGCGGTGGCGCGGCGTCTGCAGCGCCGCAGGTGCACAGGCACCAGCTCGTCTTCGGCTACGCCAACGAAGGTTGCCACGGGTGAAGGGTGCGATGCCGGGCGTGAGCCGGCCCGCTGTAGGTGGGCGACCGGTCGGCTGCGGGACTGGGCCGGTCGAGTGGCGTGCCGGCACCCACACGGTGTCGGCGCGCGGTTGCTGGCGTCTCGCTGTGGGCTCGACGTGACGCCCGGTGACGGGGCGCCTCGTCCCTCGTCCAGTTTTCGGCGTGCAAGCAAACTTCGTTGGGGAACAAGCCGTGCTCGCGCTGAGCGGTGACCTCGATGTCGCTGGCGCGACCGAGCTCGGTGCGTACTTCGACGCCCTGCTCGCTCTCGGGCACCTATCGGTTGCGGTGGAGCTTTCTGCGCTCGACCTCATGGGCCCCGCCGGGTTGACGGCGATCGGCTGTGGGGCCAGCCGCCTCGTCGCATCGGGTGGGGTCCTCACGATCCGGGCCGCTTCGGAGAGAGGTACCCGAACTCTGGATGCCACGTGGCTGGGTGATCTTGTCCGCCTGGAGCTCCCCGGGCCCTCCCGCAACCACCTGGGGCCCGAGCAGTCGGTCGCCGCCCCGTGGACGCCGGTCAGAAGCGATCCCGCGAGCCTGTTTCAAAACTGGAGAGGAGTCACGGCCACCCCGGCCGATGATGACGTGGTCGACGGTGCCCTGCGCCTGGTGGTCCACCTGGCTCGGGTCACGGTCGCCGGTGCGCACGGGGTCAGTGTGTCGCTCCGCCGGCACGGGCGTCTCGCTACCGTCGTCGCCAGCGACCAGGCCATCTCGGACATCGACGCCGACCAGTACGCCACCGGGGAGGGCCCGTGCGCGGACGCCTCGGTCAACGAGCACTGGTTCCATGTCGAATCCTTGGACCAAGAGACTCGGTGGCCGGCGTTCGTGCCCAGGGCGAAGAAGCTCGGGATCAACGCCATCCTCTCGACTCCGCCCATGGCCCGAAGCCAGCCCGTCGGGGCGCTCAACATCTACTTCCGCACCCGAGCCGTATTTGCGGCCAAAGACCAGGAGCTGGCCTCGGTGTTCGCTACCGAGGCATCGGCCATCCTGACCGACCGCAACTCGGCAAGCGAGCGGGACCTAGTAGCGGGGACCGGAGCGGCCACGCATCTTGTACCAGATGCGCAGCGGGAACATCCCGAGCAAGGGTGCCCGCCTGCCGAGCCCATCGCGGTCCTCCCGGTCAAACGCAGCCGCGTAGTGCGACGCCGCGGACGCAGAAGAGTACAGCTTGGTTCCCCCGGCACCGCAGCCACGCTGGCACTCCCATCGCATGGTGGGGCCTTGTGCGGAGAACCGGAAGCGATGCCCGAAGACCCGGCACGCCACCATGGGATCGACCGTAGTCGGGCTCGCCGGGGCGCGGGCTGCAAAGGCCCACGACACTGCGAGCGCGCTCGGACGCGCATCGCGCCAGAGCAGCGGACAGCGAAGACCGCTACTGGGACACGCCCCGAGGCTCTTTGGTCATGAGTGCTGTCGGAGTGCAGACCGCCACGATCGAGACTGCCATCCCCTCTCGCCTCGATCGTCTCCCCTGGGCCCGCTTTCACTGGATGATCATCCTCGGCCTCGGGACCGCCTGGGTCCTCGACGGGCTCGAAGTCACGATGGTCGGCTCGGTGGCCTCCCGGTTGACCGAGCGCGCCGGTGGGCTCAACCTCAGTGTCGGAGACATCGGTCTGGCCGCCGCGGTCTACGTTGCCGGCGCGTGCATCGGCGCCCTCTTCTTCGGCCAGCTCTGCGACCGCTTCGGTCGCAAGAAGCTGTTCATGATCACCCTCGGGCTCTACATCGCCTCGACGGTGGTGACCGCGTTCTCCTTCGCCCCGTGGTTCTTCTTCCTCGCCCGGTTCTTCACCGGCAGCGGCATCGGCGGCGAGTACTCGGCCATCAACTCGGCGATCGACGAGCTGATCCCAGCGCGCGTCCGCGGGCGAGTCGACCTCATCATCAACGGCTCCTACTGGCTC
>DAHWPS010000068.1:0-5670 GCA_027342785.1 Acidimicrobiaceae bacterium | reverse complement strand
GGAAGGTCACGGGCCACCCCTTCGCCTTTGCTCCTTCGTAGTACTCACTCACCCGCATGATGAGGTCGACCGTGAAGCTCATCCACGTCGCGACAGACCCATGGGGCTCAGGCAGATCCAGGACGGCGATGGCTTCAACCGGGTGCAAGTCCGATTCCGGCAGCACCGTCTGCCACAACAACTGAGCCCGACGCGCTCGGTTGAGACCTTGGCGATCGAAGAGGTTCAGGCCGGAGATGTGAAGCCTCGCTGCCCACCAACAAAGCATCCGCCCGACTCCTGAGTGATTGAGGGCGTCCCGAAGCCCGTCCACTCCGCTCTCGGGCAGCGGTCGCCAAGCTGCAGTCTCGCCGACGGGAAGCCAGTAGCCGCTCCGCAAGATGAAGTCGGCGTCGGCGCTGCCATCAGTTTTGATGGGAAGGGTCGGCTGTTGCAGCACGCGACGGGTGCGCGTCGTCGCGACGGCTCCTTCGGCGAACAACGTCGCAAGCCGGTTGCGATCGGCGACTGCATTTCGGCCCTGAAGTCGGATCGGAGCAGAGCCAGCGAGCAAGATTGGTCGCGGCGCGCAGGCCGGATCGACCCTGACGACGAGGATCGACTTCCCACCCCCGTTGCCGAGCGGAACGACTACGACCTCGGGTTCCCAGGGCGGCTCCAGGGAGTCGTGGCAGGCGTTGATGATCTGGAGGACGGCCTCTTCATCGACGCCGACCAGGCGGTCTGCGCCTGCTTCGTCCCGGACGCCGACCAGGATGATGCCACCGTACGAGTTCGCCATGGCCGCCACCGACTTCACGAAGGAGCGGTCGTAAGCCTCCTTGTACTCCAGGGTCAAGCCCTCCGGAAGATTCTGACCCACCAGTTGGCGAACCCGCTCCAAGGTCACATCGGCCGCCGAAGCCGCGAAAAGGGATGCTGGCGTCGTCATGGCCCAAGCATGCCCTGCCGACAGTCGCCGAAGCCCGCCGACCGGGGTTCGTCGTGGCATCGGTGCGGCGGCCAGCCGACGCCGTCGCCGCCTCGATGAACCGGCTCCTTGTGGTGATGCGACGCCTATCAGCTGACGACACCGACTGCGCGGGCGCCGCCCCCTACCACGCCTCCCCAAAGTTCGCGGCCAGCACGGTGGTCGATGGTCACCTAACGCCGGCCGGGAGACGCGAGCCAAGGCGTTGGACGCCCTCGGCTGATACAACCGAATCGTGGCGCTCACCTTCTGCTTCGACGTTTCGCCAGCCGACTGGATCACGACGAGCAGCCTCCCTTGGGGGAGGTTGGCGACCTTCGGGCCGGCGGGCTTCGAGGCGTACGCACGGCTGCGCTTCTTGCCCGATCCCACTCACCCCGGCCAGAGCGAGAACGACGCTGAACGCGACGATGATCACGACGAGAGGGCCCAGCTCCCTGTGCTCTACGAGGTGCTGGCCGCACACACCCGCACCCCTGACGACTGCTACTTCTGCTTGTGGGAAGGGATCGGCGATCTCTACGCCGGTGATGTCCGCCAGTCCTTCGATCCTTGCAGCGGTGTCTGGCGGACGTGGCCGCGAGCGACGCCCGCCTTTCCTCCTGCGGTGTTGGATGGGCCAAGGGTCGTCCTCCCGGGTCGGAGGTACCTGCTGTTCCACGGGCCGCTGTCAGGCGCAGGGGACTGGGGTGCTGCCGACTTGTGGCCGGGCTACCCCCGGGGCTACTTGCCGGCCGCCTTCGTCTGGCCCGCCGATCACGCCTGGTGCGTCGCGCACGACATCGACCCACACTGGGCGGGGATCGGGGCGGACGCCGAAGTCGTCGATCGTCTCGTCGCCGAGCCACGGCTGGATGTGGTCCGTGCCAATCCAAGCGACAGGCAGCCGAAGTTCGACTGAACAACTACGTCCTGCAGTGGAGGATTGCTCCTTGACTACCGCGCGTCCCAGAACGTGCGACTTCGCGGGAGGTGGAGGCGTCCCCGAAGGCCGGTCGGAAGGCGCACCCCGCAGTTCCGCTCGCCGGCGGAGCAGCGTCGGCGTGGGTATCCGAACGTCAGTATGACGTTCTGTGATACCCTTTTCACCATGGCAAGGGCGATCTCGGTCCGGCTCGACGACGAGGCGGACCAAGCGCTGCGGACGCTCGAGGCGACGGGGCTGAGCCAGTCTGACGCCATCAGGTCTGCGCTGATCACGTCGGCCCGCCGGTTGCGACGTCGACGCGAGCTCGCCGCAGAGGTCGCCGCGTTGGAGGCAGACGACGCGGACCGCGCCGAGATGTTGGCAGTGGCGGAACTAATGGAGGCTTTGCGTGCTGCGCGGTGACGTCCACCGGTTCCGGTTGCCCCGAGGCGTTGGTCACGAACAGCACGGCGAACGCTACGGCGTGATTGTCCAGGCAAACGAGCTACTTCCTCGATCGGTCGTCATCGTTGCTCCGACCTCGAGGAGTGCCCGCCCAGCGTCGTTTCGTCCTGAGGCGCATGTCGAGGGGAACGTCACGCGAGTGCTCGTGGAACAACTCGGCGCGGTCGATGCTCAGCGGCTCGGAGACCTCGTGGGCCATCTCACCCACGAAGAGATGTGGGGGGTCGACGAAGCTCTCGCTACCGTGCTCGGGCTGCCGTAACAGCTGGCTCCGCCCCGTGTGTCAATAACGCTGGCGACGAGGACGGCGTCACTGTCCCTGATCGCCGGCGGGGGGCGTCTACACGTCAGCCTGGTGGCCAAGACACCGATACCCCGCTCGTGTCGACGACCGCCAGCTATTCCTTCTCGCGGCGACGCTGCACAATGGCGTGGCGAACGTGCTCGGGCGTGGGGGTGACCGTTTGTACTGCGATATGCACCCCCTTCAGTGCCTCGCCGTGAAGCTCGCGCACGAGACATCCGTCGCCGAGATGGCACTCCGGACCCTTTGACGTCACGCGGTGAATCACAAGGGGGCCGGGACACTTCCGCTCGCCCTGCGGTGTCAAGCTCTCCGGCGTACCCATCATCTACACTGTACGGCAGCTATCGCTCAATCGTCTTGGCGGAGGGTAGCACCATGGATCGCGTGCTGGCCGACAGCAAGTTGGGCATCGCGCTGACCACCCCCGATCACCGCCGAGCGGTGCGCTCACCCTCTGCCCACTATCGCCGGGATCGGGACGGCTCCGCGGCGGGCCCCTTGCGTGGCTGCGAGGCACCACACAGGGGAGTGTGGCCGCAGGCGCCGGGTAGGCGTATAGTTAGGCGCATGCCACGTCTGCAGGTCTATCTTCCTGACGAGCTGTACCGCGCTGTCAAGGAGCGCCAGCTCCCCGCATCAGAACTCCTCCAGGGAGCGGTTCGTGCCGAGTTGCGACGCCAAGCGATCCTCGAGGAGACGGACCGCTACCTGTCTGAGCTCGTTGAGGAAGTGGGAGAGCCTTCGCCTGCAGCAGTGGCTCGAGCTGAGCGGTTTGCCCAGCGCGTACGTGGAGGGAAGGCCGGATCGTCCAAGGCGAGCTGAGGTGCTCGTCCTCGACTCAGGGGGAGTGAGCTTCCTCGCCAGGCGGAACCAGGATGCGATCGCCACCATCCGCGCGCTTGTGCGAGAGGGAGCGTGGCCACCGCTGGTTCCTTCGGTTGTCCTCGTCGAATCCGTTTCGGGACGTCAGCGGGACGACGCCGCTGTCAATCGGCTGCTCAACACCTGCGATGTCAGCGAGGAACTGCCGGTGCCGCTCGCTCGCCGTGCAGGCGAACTCCGCCACCGCGCCCGCAGTGGCTCCGCGGTCGACGCCATCGTCGTCGCCAGCGCCGAGCCGGGAGGCATCATCCTCTCCGGCGATGTCGAGGACCTCAGGGCACTCGCCTCGTACGCCAAGGGTGTCCGCATCGAACGCGTCTGAGGTCGCCCATAGTCACGAGCACTCGGTGGCCTTTCCGCGTCTCCGAACGCCGGACATGGGCAGAGTTCCAGCCACCGACGAATAGCAGGGTGGCGCTTGCTGCCAAGTCAACCTGCGCCTGCCGCCCGCTGCAACGTTTCGCTGGCTCGCGACAATGAGAAGGTATGGAGAGCCGGCGGTCGCAACGCAAAGGGGAGCCAGATCTGGCATTGCTGACCGCCAGTCCTTCGAGCGCCGCTTCGAAGAGCTGTTCTCGGCGGTCCACCGCTACCTCGCCCGTCGTGTCGGCACCGCCTTTGCCGACGACCTCGCGGCGGAGACCTTCGCCACCGCGTACCGAAGCCGCCACGACTACGACCCCGGGCGAGGTGCCCTTCGTCCATGGCTTTTCGGCATCGCCACGACCCATGTCCGCAACCGCTGGCGAGCTGAGCAGCACTTGCTCGAGTTCGACGCTCGCCTTGCAGCGGATGTCGAGCTGCGCGAGGACCTCGCAATGAGTGATGGCCGGCTGAGCGCGTCACTGGTCGCATCGCGCATTGCAGCCGCGCTCTCTCAGGGAGTTGGTCAAAGTCACAGCGCTGGATGATGGACATGCTGGGCCGAACGTGCCGTGGAGGAGCCACAGGAGCGGAGACGTGCCGCTGGCCCACGACGAGCGGTGATCGCTGCGCGTGATCGTTGTCCAGGCGCGTCGATGTACTCGATCGAACGGGCGATGCCTGACGGGTCGGCATGAGATCTACAGGCCGAGCATCGTGAGCACGGACGCGGGCCGCCGGGACAGCGAGCGCAGCGCTTGAGCAATGTTCGTTGCACCAGCCAGGCGCAGCACGCTGATCACGAGGTTGCGCATGGTGGCGAGTGCCCGGGGTGCAGACCCCGAGCGCACCTTGGAGCGGTCCTCACGCATGGTCGCGTCGCGCACCGAGTGCAGCCCGTTCTCGATCGACCAGTGACCTCTCGAGGCGGTGAGGAGCTGGCGTCGGTTCGCCTTGGCCCTGGGGAGGCTCGTGACCGCATACGCGGTCTCGGTCGATCGTGCGGTCTTGGTCTTTGCGTCGACCTCGCGCATGATGCGGATCACCTGGGAGAGGTGCGGGAAGTCGTGGATCCCGGCTGCGTCGGCGACCCAGATGGTGCGGGTCTCGAGCCGACCGTGGCCCTTCCCGGTCTCGGTCACAGGCTTCGACCACCGCTCGTCACCGAGCCCTGCGATCGCGTCGTAGAGGGTGGGCTGGTTCTCCTTCACGAAGAACAAGTAGTCCGCCGACTTCTCCTCGACGAGGAACCGGGCGTGCTCGCGCTGTGTGTGCAGTGCATCGGCGGTGACCAGGCAGTCGGCGAGGTCGAGCAGTTCGAGCATGGGGCGGAAGGCGATGATCTCGTTCTCTTTGTGGTCGACCTCTGCCTGGGCGACGACGACCCTCTCTGTGCGGGTGAGAGCGGCCAGCAGATGAACCGGGCGGCCGTCCGTCTTGGACCGCACCACGCACGCTCTTGCCGTCGACCGCGATTGTCCGCAGAGACGCAGCCGGCGGGCAACGACCCCGTGGACGACCGCGTCGAGCTGGTCGCGCTCGACTGCCCACAGCACGCGCTTGATGGTGGAGAGCGAGGGAGCAACCAGGAGCCCGCTCTGTGGCGAACGCCGGACGTGGAGGCGACCGTTTCGGTGGTCGGCGACTTCACAGGGCCGCTCGTAGAGGCCGCCGGCGCCGTCGATCACGACGTGGGTGAGGTCGACCACGCACGTCCTTTCGTTGTCCCACACGCTGAGCAAGGCTGGATGGTCGAAGGGCGCAGCGAGCACCGAG
>DAHWPS010000058.1:0-4472 GCA_027342785.1 Acidimicrobiaceae bacterium | reverse complement strand
AGCTCATCAACCGGCGGTCCTGGCCACACGCCCGGGCAGTCGAGCTCGCGACGGCCTCATGGGTCGAGTGGTGGAACACCGAGCGGCTCTACGGACCCCTCGGCTACGTCCCGCCTGCAGAGTACGAGGCTCGCTTCACCGGCGCGTCGGGCCACCTCGGAGCGCCCGAAGCCCGGGCCGGCTGAACGCCAGGAAAATCGGTCGGCCGCGCGTGGAACGAACACCTGTTCGTCCCAGACCGAAAGGGGACCTATCGGCACACCACTTGCATCTGCTATGCCATACGAGTACCAACCGTCAGTTCCAAGCGGTCGGGTCTCCACTGATCCCAGGGTGGCCCACAGCGCCACGAGCTCGAGGTCCTGGGTCGCAACCAGCCACGACCACGCCTCGAGCCAACCGACCGGGCGTGGCTCTGTGCGCTGAGCCAACTCGTGGCGAAGGACCGCCGATCGGCGCTCGTCTTCCGACCCGAGACCCTCCTTCGCTGGCAGCGACGCCTGGTCACCCGGAACTCGACGTACCCTTGCCGCCGGCCTGGGCACCGCCCATCGGAGAGGAGCCCGTGACGCTGATCGTGGCGATGCCGACCGACAATCCTGCGTGGGGGTCCCAGCGGATCCGAGGCCAGCTGCTCAGCCACGGACACCGGGTAACAGCGAGCGCGATCGCTTGGGTGCTGAAGGCCCACGGCATCGAGCCCGCACCACGGCGCAGCTCTGCCAGCAGGCGCCAGTTTCTCTGCCAGCAGGCAGCGGGCATCGTGGCCTGCGACTTTCTCGGTCGACACGATCTCGCTGCGCCGCCTCTACGTGCTCTTGTTCATCCATCACGGGTCGCGCCATGTCTTCCTCGCCGGCATCACGACCAACCCCACCAGGGAATGGGTTGCCCAGGTGGTCCGCAACGTGACCGCAGAGCTTCGTGGCGCCGCCATCCCCGCCAAGTACTTGCTCTATGACCGCGACGACACGTTCGCTCAGGGCTTCGACGCGATGTGGGAGAGCGAGGGTGCGAGCATCGTGCGCAGCCCCGTCCGGGCACCCAACGAGAACGCGGCCGGCGAACGCTGGGTACGCATCGTGCGATCGGAGTGCACCGACCGCTTCCCCATCGTGAACGAGCGGTACCTCGGTCGAGTGCTCGTCCACGATGTCCGCCACTATGACGGGTATCGCCCACACCGGGGCCGTGCGATGCAAGCGCCGTACTGTCGCAGCAATGCGACGTCATCGGCGCCAGCGAGGATCACACGCATCGGCCGCCACGAGGTTCGCGGCCGGCCGGTCAACGAGTTTCACGCCGCATGAGCTGCTCGGACGGGCTTTCGGACCGCACGGGGCACAGGCGATCGAGACGCAGTGGCACACTCCTGGGGCGGATCCGTCCCAGGCGTCTGCCACCTGCTTCCTCGGCGCCTCGTCAGCACCCCGTCGTCTGGGTCAGAAGCGCGCCGAGCCACATCGGCGGGAACTTCGTCCACTCGAACGAAGCGTGGTCGGCCCGGGAGTGCCCTACCGTGCGGCGCGCGAGAACGTCGAGTTCACGTACTTGGACGCGGGGACGAGCGTCTTGTAGTCCAAGTTCCCGGCTTGGAGGAACACCCTCTGCATGTTCTGGAGGGTCGCCGTGGGGGGCGCCAGGTCCGGGCTGAACACGTTGCGGGGCTCGGCTTCGAGCAGGCTCAGCTTCTCGCCCGTCGCTTTGGCCACGATCTCGAGGTTCGACTTCGAATTGGCCGCCGATCCCTGGAGCAGCTTGGCCGCCTTGACGAGCGCGGTGAAGAACGGCTGAGCAACTGGAGAGTGCGCGAAGGTGCCACCGTAGATGACCCCGGTGACCGCGACGCCAACCGGAGCGCCTGCCAGCAGGTCCCCGTCGCCCGAGGCGATCACTGTCCCGAGGAACGGAGTCGACTCGTACGCCGCGGCGACGGCACCGGACTTCAGGGCGCTCCCCATGTCCCCGAATGTGAGGTTCACCAGCGTCACCTGCCGCAACGTCACGTGGTAGGGGGCGAGCGCTTCGGCCACCAGGTACGCGCCTGCCGAGCCGGCACCTCCGTCCACCGCGATCTTCATCCCCTTCAGGTCGCCGGCGTTCTTCACCTTGCCCGAAGATTTGAGGGACTTGGCCACGACGAGGCCGTTCGCTGGAGTACCAGGAGCCTCCTCCGCCATCGAGCCGACTACCTGGAAGTTCAGCCCCTGGTGGATCGAGTTGAACATCCCGGCCGAGAAGCCGCCCAGCACGACCTGGACCTTGTTCGTGGCAGCCAGCACGTTCGCGTCCTCGCCGGAGGGGACGACGGTGAGATGCACGTTGATGCCGGCCCTGGTGAAGAAGCCGTCGTGCATGGCGATGAACAGCGGCTCGAACAGAGGTAGGGGCACGTAGGCCACCGTCACTGTCGTCGGCTTCTTGCGGCTGGGCGCAGCGCTGCTCGTCGCGCTGAACGCGGTCAAGAGCAGCAGAGCGCTGACGAGCGCGAGCACAGCAGAGAAGCGCATCCGCCGGTTCGGGTTCATGATCACTCCTTTTGGTGGGCGTGGCCTTCGTTCAGTCGCTGGGCGTTGGCCTTCAGGGTCGCCCCACCATAGGGCTCCGGGCGCCCGGGGGCGAGAACAGCGGCTCACGGCACGGATTCGGGTGGGACCTGGGAAGGCACGGCGTGGCCGGAAGGTCGTTCGGAGTGGTCACCCGAGAGCCGCGTCACGGCCTGCTTCGGCGAAGCCACGGCAGGGCGAGCCGTTCGGCGGCGACGATGATGCCGGTCAGGACCACCCCGACGAGGGCGATGGTGATGAGCCCGACGTACATGTAGTCCGGTTCGAAGAGCTGCCAGGAGTTCCACACCAGGTAGCCGAGCCCATTCGTCGAGGCCACGAATTCCGTGGCGGTGATCACGACCAGCGCGAGAGCGATCGACACCCGAAGACCCGTGAAGATCGCTGGCATGATCCCGGGAAGCAGCACGTGGCGGAACAGCCGAAGCCGTCGAGCACCGTAGGCGTGCCCGGCCTCCACCAGCCGCGGATCGAAGCCCCGAACGGCGCGGACCACGTTGATCTCCAGCACGAAGAACGTGACTGCCACCACGGTGAGGACCTTCGCGGTCTCCCCGACGCCGAAGATCACGAGGAGCAGCGGGAGCAGTGCGATCTGGGGAAAAGCGTAGAGCCCCGTGAACAGCGGAGAGAACGCGGATCTGAGCGGGCGGCTGAGGCCGAGAAGGATCCCGACCACGATCCCTGCGGCGGCACCCACGGCGAACCCGACGACCAAGCGCGCCAGGGTGATCGCAAGATCGGACTGCAGGGTGCCCGCAGCGATCAAGTGGCCCGCCGACCGGGCGATTGTCGTGGGAGGCGTGAAGATCTTGGGGTCGATCCAGTGGGTGTCGGCCGCGGCCTGCCACATGACCAGCAGGGCTGCAGGGGTGGCGACAGCGAGGGTGACGTCCAGCCGCCGCCGGCGGCGCTCGGCCGCATCGAGCGCGTGAAGTGCCTCGTCGAGCACCTCATCGCCGGTCGCCGTCGCCACACGCTCGAGCTCGGTCGCTGAGCCGGTCACGTCAGCTCCAAGGAGCGTTCGACCTCGTCCCGTAGGGCCTCCCAGATCTTGGCCTTGAGCTCCCCGAACGCCCGCTCGCCGGTGATGGCCATGGTACGCGGTCGCCCGAGCTCGATCCGCAGATCGAGCTTCACCTGACCTGGCCGGGCGGTCATGACGACGACCCGGTCCCCCAGCAGCAACGCCTCGTCGATGGAGTGGGTGACCAAGAGCACCGTCTTGCGAGTCTCCTCCCAGAGTCGGATCAGGTCCTCTTGGACCAGGAGGCGGGTCTGGGCGTCCAAGGACCCCATCGGTTCGTCCATCAGCAGAATGTCGGGATCGGTGACGAACGCCCGAGCCAGGGATAGGCGCTGACGCATGCCGCCCGACAGCTCTTCGGGGTAGTGGCGCTCGAAACCGGCCAGTCCAACCCTGGCGAGCCACATCCGCGCCCGCTCGCGGCGGACGGCCTTGGGCACACCGGCCATGCGGAGACCGAATGCCACGTTGTCCAGCACCGTCAGCCAGGGGAACAGGCTGTGGTCCTGGAACACGAAGGCTGTCTTTACGGTCTCGGTGGCATCGGCACCTCGCCCGGGAGCCATGTCGATCGTGCCGCTGCTCGGCCTCTCCAAGCCTCCGAGGATCCTGAGCAGGGTCGATTTCCCACACCCGGAGGGACCGATCAACGACACGAAGGTTCCCCGATCGACGCAGAGGTCCACGTTGCGCAACGCCACGACGCTGGCTGCTTTGCGGCCGACGAAGGCCTTCGAGATCCCGCGGGCGACGATCACGGGGTCCGCACCCGGTGCGGGAGTCCCGGCACCGAGGCACGTGCCGGGGGTGGACCGGGCCGTCTCTGCCGAGCCTGCGCGCGCAGGTGCCAGATCGGAGAACCCGACCACCGATTGACC
>DAHWPS010000057.1:0-2880 GCA_027342785.1 Acidimicrobiaceae bacterium | reverse complement strand
CTAGGAGCGTGGGTCAGTATCCACCAGTGAGCCGTCCGAACTGATCGAGGCGGGTTCGGCGCTCGGTAGGGCTGTTCGATTCGCGATTTCCCAGCGCATGGGGGAGAATTGGCCCATGTCCAACGATCATGTCGGCGAAGCCCTCTTCGAGACCGGAGAACCCGAGGTTCGGGTCAAGAAGAAGACCCCGGCCGGGACCCAGAAGACCTTCCGCCACTACGACCCGTCCCAGACGTTCTTGTTGCCGCCCTCGCTCGACGACTGGCTCCCCGAGGACCACGAGGCCCGCTTCGTGGCTGAGGTGGTCGACGAGCTGCTCGATCTCTCGGCCATCTACGACAGCTACGTGGAAGCCTCGGGCGCCCCGCCCTATGACCCTAAGATGATGCTCAAGCTCTTGGTCTTCGGGTACTCGACCGGGGTGACCTCGTCACGCGAGATGGAGCGGCGCTGCCATGTCGATGTGGCCTTTCGCTGGTTGAGTGCCAACCAGGCCCCGGACTACCGCTCGATCTCGCGCTTTCGCCGCCGACACGTAGAAGCCCTCGACGACCTCTTCGTCCAGGTGCTTCGCCTGTGCGCCGAGGCCGGACTGGTAAAGCTCGGGCGCATCGCTCTCGACGGCACCAAGCTGCGGGCCTCAGCGAGCAAGCACAAGGCCATGAGCTACGACCGCATCGTGCCCAAGATCGAACAGCTCGAAGCCGAAGTGGCTGACCTGTTGGCCGAGGCCGAGGCCGCGGATCGAGAAGAAGACGCGGAGTTCGGCCACGACCACCGCGGTGACGAGATCCCCGCCGAGCTGGCCCGCCGGGAGACCCGCCTGGCCACCCTGCGTGCGGCCAAGGAGGCCATCGAACAAGAGGCCCGGGACAAGGCAGCGCAAAAGGCGAGGCAGCGGGCCACCGACCAGGGTGAGGCCCAAGAAACCGCCGATGCAAACGCACATGAAGCAGCCGAGCAGGCGACCCCCGAACCACGAGCCCAGCGCAGCTTCACCGACCCCGAGTCCCGCATGATGAAGACCAACGACGGCTTCCAGCACGCCTTCAACGCCCAGGCGGTCGTAGACGAGGAGGCACAGGTCATCGTGGCAGCCCAAGTCTCCAACCAGGCGAGCGACGCCGGCCAGTTGCTGCCCATGATCGCCGTCACCGAGACCAACCTCGATGCAGCCGGTATCGAAGAGGACTTCAGCGTCTTGTTGGCCGATGCCGGCTACTGCTCGGAGCAGAACCTGAACGAGGCGAAAGCAGCCGACGTCGACGTGCTCATCGCCACCGGGCGCATCCGGCGTGGCGAGCACGTCCCGGCGTCACCGCGTGGACCGGTCCCAAAAGACGCCACCGCACGCGAGCGTATGGGGCGGCGGCTGCGGACCAAGAAGGGGCGTGCCGACTACGCCCGCCGCAAAGCCATCGTCGAACCGGTCTTCGGCCAGATGAAGGTCCGCCAGCACGCCGGCTTCCTCCGGCTTCGTGGTCTCGACGGCGCACAAGGCGAGTGGATGCTCCATTCGATCTGCCACAACCTGCGCAAGCTCGCCCAGGCGGGTTGAACGGCCCCGTCGGGCTCTCGCTACCCGCCACCGCCCTCCCTGTTGGCGCCCAAAGAGCGTTCAGCGAGCGTCCGAGCGGCGCGAGGATCGTCCAGTGAAGGCATGTACCAACCTCAGGCGTCAGATCCGGCCGGTTGGCCGGTTCCGACCCACGCTCCTAGCCGGCCATCGGCCGCACCGAGGCGAGCCGCCGTTGACTCCACTGCGCACATGGAGTCTACTGACTGGCGTGCAGCATGTGCCGACAGTGGCCCCGGTGAGGCGCGCATCACGATGAAGCATCCAGGCATCGACCGTCGAGACGACATCGGGAGCATCCGATCCGCATCCAGGTCGCTCCTGGCCACGGCCATGCTGGCCATAGGGTTCCTCGCAGTGGCCACCTACGCGGTCGGGTCTCAGGCTGCCTATGGCGCCCATCCGCCGATGGAGCTCCGCGCAGCGAGCACCAGCAGCGTCTCGCTCTCCCCGTGGTCTCTCGACCCTGGCCTCTACGCCGTGACGGGAGCATCGAACACCGCCGTACATGCCTGGGGCATGCGCGAGACCTCTGGTGCGTGGGGCACCGGCCCGGTGAACTACGAGTCGGGTGCCACCACCACCCACCGCGCAGGTGCCTCGGGCACCCTGAGCTTCGACCTGAGCGGCACCTACTGCCCTGGTGGCCAGTGCAGCTTCGGGTCTGGCACCGGTTACAAGGCCTTCGTCCAGTTCTGGAACGATCCGGAAGACTACGTAGCCTTCGGCCTCATACACGATCCGGGCGTCTCACCGGATGGGACCACGATCATGGTGGAGGGTGCCGCTCAGGGCCAGCCCATAGGCGGCTACTGGCCACCCGGAGCAGTGCCAGGGGACTTCCACCAGATCACCGTGAGATGGTCCTCCCAGGGGGTGCTCTTCGAGATGGACTCCAGCGTAACCCTCGGCTACTACCCCATCACCGTGACAGACCCGTCGGTGTCGTTCATAGCCGCAGGAAGGACGACGGGGGACATAGTCGATGCGACCTTCACCGACATAGCCTTCGACTACACGAGCCCCCCGGTCACCGACACAGGCATACTGCCGCCAGAGAACCCTCCGGCGAACATCCCCCCGAACCCGAACTACGACAACTGCTCGGGTACCTTCTGCAGCTCCGGCCCGCCCTGCTACTCGGCCCAGTATCCCTTCTCACCTGAGTTCTCCGCCGGCGCGTGCGTAGACGCCGAGGTGGCAGCCATAGACAACGCCAGGCAGGACGAGGGGGTGGCGCCACTTGCGCTCCCCTCGGACTGGACCAGCCTTACCCCAGACGAGCAGGTATTCGTCGCCATAGA
>DAHWPS010000025.1:0-3475 GCA_027342785.1 Acidimicrobiaceae bacterium | reverse complement strand
CTGGACGGGGATCGAGCACCGGGTAGTCGCGCCCCACCCACAGTCCGATCCGCGCACGGCGTTGGCGCCCCGTGGCGCCACGCTCCAGCCCCGAGCACAGGCTCATCAGGTGCACGGCCACCGACTGGACGTTGCGACGGTCGGTGTTCGTGGCGTGCTGGACCGCGAAGCTGTCCACCAGATCCTGGACGATGCCGATCGACTCCTCACCGCTGAGACGGCTCTTCCACTCCTCGAGCGAGCAGTACCGCTCCCAACAGCCCGCCGCTGACCACATGTACGGGTGGCTCGGGCCCTCGCCACCGGGCACCATCGCCTCGCATCCGACACAGCGCACCTCAACCATCGGGCAACCGGTCCCTCCCGTCAGCCAGCATGCCCCCACCGGCCCATGATCGCGTGGCCATGGCCTCGATCCTCCCCAACCTGCAACCACACGGCAGGCGACTTCTCGCCCATCTCGCTGAGTAGGGCACTGCCCTGCGCTGCGGTAGGGCTGCGTAGGGCAACGCGGGGCATGGCGCGCGCCTTCGAGGCCGCCCGCCGCGAACGCCCAGTATGCGGCCGGTGTGGCGGCACACTCTCGTGCGCAGGGCTGCGTAGGGCAGGGTGATCAACGGTCGATAATCGCGTCGATAAACCCTGTGGACACCCCGTGGGAATGCCACGAAACAGCACGAACACCCAGGACAGTCAGCCCGAAAGGCGTAAAGATCAGGAATATGCGGTGGAGGTGACATCGCCAGGTTGCGCGCATGTACGCCTCAGCTCTCGCGGACGTGCTGGTAGCCATACCTGCCTATGGCGCGCGCCATGGCGGCCGCCTGCTCAATGTCGGCCGACACGGCCACCATCGCACCGATAATCAGGATGCCTCGCGCCGAGCGACGCGGCGACGGATCTTGTCGACGTCGCGAGATAGGACATCCACGAGGGAATCGAGAGTGGCATTGTCCCGCTCCGCGGCGAGCCCTTCCACGACCCAGTCGCGAACCAACGCGGAAGCAGGAATGCGGGCCTCGCTGGCAATCTGCTGGATCTCCTCGGTCTGCTCGGGAGTGAGCCGGACGGAGTAGACCACTGAGCGGCTCTTCCCTTTGCGAACCGCACGGTCCGAGAGCGGGTCGTCCCGGCTGGCTTCCGACGCGGCCGTCTCCTCCTCGATGACCTTCTCCAGTTCCTTCTTGTTCACGCTCGGTCCTCCCAGTATCGACGCGCGTGGGTCTCGTTGGCCTTCCAGGCATTCACACCGATCAGCTCCTCTCGCAGGTAGATGACCACGATGACCATCCGAGCCGTTGGCGAGTAGCCCACGAGCCGATCGGTCTTCCCGGACTTCGAGGCGGGATCGGGCGAGTCGACCAGAGCGTCGTCGTCTGCAAAGGCTTCGTCGGCCCACGCCGGCTCGATGTCAGTGTCGCCCAGGTGTCTGACGGAGCGAGAAGTGATGTACTCACCCCGGTAGCCCCAGTCGAGAGCTTCACCTCGGTTCACCACGCTAAGTGTACTACATGTGTCCGACAAGTGTCGATCGCGCGCGGAGGGCTTCGGGTCACGCTCCGATCAATGCTTCCAGCCTGGCCGCATGTGCGGGATCCGGCCGAACGTACAGGTTGCGCCGAGCCTCGAGTGCTCCGTTGACCTGAAGGGGTTCAACAACGCGATCCCCGACTTGACCAGGCAGGATCTGAGCAGCGATCGTGCCAACCCGTGGCGCTCAGCTTCCTCTACCGCCTGGTAGGTCGCGTCGTCGAGATCCTGTCCGTCCACCGCATGGACACCGTAGCCAAGGACGCCGAGATCCTGGTGCTGCGCCATCAGGTATCGATCCTTCGCCGCCAGGTCGCACGACCCCGGTTCTCGTGGTCGGACCGGGCGACCATCGCCGCCCTGGCGAGGCTTGTCCCGAAAGAGCGCTGGGCGGCGTTCCTCGTCACGCCCGAGACGATCCTGCGCTGGCATCGAGCTCTCGTGCGACGCCGGTGGACGTACCCCCATCGCTATGCTGGACGGCCCCCGCTCGGCGAGGAGACCGTCGCGCTCATCGTGCGCCTGTCGAAGGAGAACCCTCGCTGGGGCTATCTGCGAATCGTTGGGGAGTTGAAGAGGCTCGGCATCACCGTGTCGAAGGGCAGCGTCGCCAACGTCCTGCGACGCCACGGCCTACCTCCCGCTCCGCGGCGAACCGGCCCGACCTGGGCAGAGTTCCTCCGAGCCCAGGCCAAGGGTGTGCTGGCGACCGACTTCTTCACGGTCGACACCGTGCTGCTCCGCCGCTACTACGTCCTCTTCGTGGTCGAGGTCGAACGCCGGGTCGTGCATCTGCTGGGCGTCACCGCCAACCCCGACAACGCCTGGGTGACCCAGGTTGCCCGCACCTTCGCCACCGACCTGGAAGAGGCTGGACGTCGTTTCCGTTTCCTCGTCCGCGACCGGGACACCAAGTTCACCTCGTCGTTCGACACCGTTTTCGCCTCTATCGGCGTCGAGGCCATCAAGACGCCGGTCCGCTCCCCGCGGGCGAACGCGTTCGCCGAGCGCTTCGTGCGCACCATCCGAGACGACTGCTTGGATCACCTCCTCATCTTCAACAGACGCCACCTCGAGGCCGTGGTGATCGAGTACCTCCTCCACTACAACCGAGCTCGTCCGCACCGGAGCCTCGGGCTCGAGCCGCCGCAGGCGGCAACAGCGGGTAGCCAGACGCTGACCCGAACGATCTGCCGACGCGACGTGCTGGGCGGAGTCATCCACGAGTACGAGCTCGTCGCCTGATCAAACAGACCCCCCCGGCCCCGACCCGCGCCACCGCGACAAGCGCCGCCGGACGGGTCGCGCGTCGATACGTGCAGAGCACCTGGACTGCATGGCGATATGCCCGCGCCAGGAGATCCGTCGGCTCATCACGAGCATCTCGACGGCGTCGCAATGCACGACCGAGTTGTTGGACCCTTCAAGTTGTTACAACGTCAACGAGACCGGACAATCTGGCCGTGACGCTGGCCGCCCGTCAGTCACGCGGTCCAGTTGCCGTCTTCGACCCGCAAGGACTCGCGGCGCACGTCGACCTTCCGACTCTTCGATGGTCGCTTGTCCGAGGCTGCGAGAAACCGCAGACAGCAATGATCCGAGCTGAGGCGCTGGTGAGCGACGCCGGCAAAAGCGGTGTCGAGAACGCCAACTTCTGGCGGCAGCAAGCACTCGCCGCGACCCGGTGTCTGCTTCACGCTGCCGCCCTGGACAATCGGTGTGCGTCGGACCTGTACCGCTGGTTTCACTCCGCTCCCGGAGCGAAGGAGGCGGTGACCATCTTGACTTCACACCCGGCAGCGACTCCTGGCTGGGAGCGAGCGCTCGACGCGATCATCGGATCAGACCAGAGGACGAGAGACTCGGTGTGGGCCATGGTCGCCAACACTTTCGCCCCGCTGGCCGACCCAGCAGTGCTCTCAGCGGTGAGTCCCGACACTGGCCA
>DAHWPS010000008.1:0-56263 GCA_027342785.1 Acidimicrobiaceae bacterium | reverse complement strand
GGAGAAGCGAGCCGTGGTCTCCGGAACCACGTAAAAGAGCCGGAACCAAAAACAAACGCCGAGCCTCAGCTCGCGTTCGCTGCCTAAACACCAGCGACGTCCGCCCAGCCTCAGCCCTACGGGCTGGAAAGCGGGCGTCATGAAGTAGGGCTTACCCCACGGTCACTCCGGCTGGTCGTGGGGGACACCAAGCCGGATACGGGGTGCCGTCGTCGCCAGTAGCGGAGGCGTCCCTGACAATCCATCGCTGGCTGCGCTCGGAGAAGGCCCACTGAGATGCCCGAGGACGCGGGTTCGATTCCCGCCACCTCCACGTGATGTAACGAAAAGCCAACCGGTGTCCCCCAGATGGGTGGGCGCCGGTGGCGCGTTCTGGGCGGATTTGCCGCTCGGAGTGCCGGTCTCGCAGCCGGCCGGCACCCAGAAGTACGGGCAGGCGTGGCGGTCGGGCTGCTCTCGACCTGGTCGATTGTCGGCGCGGTCCGAACCGAGGATCGAGGTCGTGGGAGTGTCTTTCCAGTGCATCAGGGTCGTTTCCCACGTAGCCGGAGTGTGCCAGAGCGCGTCGCGTGTCGTCTTCGCTGAACCGATGGCGTCGAGCGGTCGATTCCATCCACAGATCGGGTTCGGACTCCCGGCAGAGCGAGTGCTTGGAGGCGCCCTCCACCAGGAGCTTTCGCCGGATCTCCGTCCTTTGCTCCACGTCGGTGCGCACCTCTCACTCCGATCCGGCTGCCCGGCTAGCCTCCACGGAGAAATTCTCCGGACCAGGGCAGACGGTGTCGGGGATGCTCGGACACTTCCGTTTTCGATCGGGGACTTGTACGCCGTGCGCGACACCGCTTTCGACTGGTGTGTACAGGCGCTCCTCTTCGCTTCTGAAAGTCACACCGGTGTCGTAGTTTGGCTCAACGCGGATGCCATCCGATATCCAGAGGTTGACGATGAGATACGACGAGATTGACCAGCTCCGAGACCGCCACCCAGCCTGGGCGCTCCTGCGGGCCGACAACGCGCCTTTGGTGCTGGCCTTCTTGGGCCGGGTCTTCGTGGAGGGCAATTCCGGTGACCTGCCCGCCTCGGAAGTGGTGGGGGAGTTAGACGACGAGCTGTTCGCGATCCGACTGCGTTTGGGGGATGACCGCTTTCCCCGCTCCGCCCAGGCGTACCTCGACGATTGGGCGGCGCCCGAGCGTGGCTGGCTGCGGAAGTTCTACCAGCCCGGCTCAGATGAGCCCCGGTACGACATCACGCCAGCCGTGGAGAAGACGCTCCAGTGGATCGGCGCACTGCCCGGCCGGGACTTCGTGGGGACCGAGTCGAGGCTGAACACCATTTTTGAGCTCCTGCGTCAGATGGTGTTCGGAGCTGACGAGGATCCAGATCGTCGGATGGCGGAATTGTTGCGCCGGCGCACAGAGATCGACACCGAGATCGCCCGGGTGGAACGGGGGGAGGTGGCTCTTCTTGACACCGCGGGGCTGCGGGATCGGTACCAGCAGTTTTCGCGGACCGCTCGCGAACTGCTCTCGGACTTTCGTGAGGTCGAGGAGAACTTTCGCCGCCTCGACCGCGAACTACGCCAGCAGATCGCCGGATGGGACGGGACCAAAGGTGAGCTGCTGGAAACTGTCGTGGGAACCCGTGACAGCATTGCGGAGTCGGACCAGGGCCGCAGCTTCCAGGCTTTCTACGATTTCCTCCTTTCCCAAGCCAGACAGGACGAGCTTAGCGAGCTTCTCTCGGCGCTGGGCGAGCTTGACATTGCCGGACGGGACGAGCGACTCGGCCGGATCCACTACGACTGGATCGAAGCGTGTGAGCGTACCCAGGCGACCGTCCGCCTCCTGTCGGAGCAACTGCGGCGATTTCTCGATGACCGGGTCTGGTTGGAGAACAAGAGGGTGTTCGACCTGCTGCGTTCCATCGAGAGCAGAGCCATAGAGTTGCGCGGGGTGAAGGATCCGCCAGTCAAGATGGAAATGGAGACGTCCACCGTTCCAGTGAACCTGCCGACGGAGCGCCCTCTGTACCACCGGCCTGTTTCGACCCCATTGCAGTGTGCCGAAGCCGCCGCCGGCAATGCCGACTTCGACGCCAGCGCCGTAGCCGACCAGGTCCACGTCGACCGTGATGAGCTGGTCCGCAGGATCTACGGTCGTCTCGGGCCGCGAGACCAGGTTGACCTTCGCGAGGTGGTGGCCAATGCACCCCTGGAGCAGGGACTGGCCGAGCTGATCTCCTATCTCTCCCTCACCGAGCCCGGACTGTCGGTGGTCTTCGACTCGGGGCAGCTCGATCGGATTGGGTGGTCGGGGGAAGGGCGGGACCGCGTCGCCGAGATGCCTCGCGTGACCTACAGCCGCAACCGAACAGAAGGCAACCGAACGGAAGGCAAATGACCGGAAGGCAAATGAGCGTCACCTCCTCGGGGGAGGCCCAAGTTACAGACCTGGCGGTGGCGGTGGTACACCTCATGAAAGGACCCGTCTACCAGGACGCCAACGAGCGGGTCTGGCGTGCTGTCATGTCACGACGACGGGAAATATCCGACTACGTCTCCGTCATCGGCCTGGAGACGGTCGTCGACGAGGCCGAAGGCTACGCATTCCTGCGCAGCCGCCCCGTGGAGGACGACGAACCCGAAATGCCTCGCCTGGTGGCGAGGCGGACCCTGTCGTTCCACACCAGCCTGCTTCTCGTTCTGCTCCGCAAGCGGCTGGTCGAGTTCGACGCCTCCAGCTCGGATGCCCGGCTGGTGCTCACCAGGGACCAGATCGTGGAGATGCTCCGCCTCTACTTTCCCGACTCGACCAACGAGGCCAAGCTGGTCGACGGCATCGACGCCCACATCAGCCGGGTAGCCGAGATGGGGTTCCTTCACAAGATGCGAGGAGAGGAGGACACCTTCGAGGTTCGCCGGATCATCAAGGCGTTCGTTGACGGCCAGTGGCTCGGAGACTTCGACCGCCGTTTGGAGGAGTACATCCGCCTGGTCGCCGGCGCCGATACGTCGAGAGAAGCCGACGCCGAAGGATCGGCAGGATCGGCAGGACCGGCAGGACCGGAGCACGGCATCGCATGACGGTCTCCAACCTTTCGGACTTCGAGTCGGTACGGCGGGAGCGCCTACCTGGTACCCGCCTGATGCGGGTCGAGGTGTACAACTGGGGGACGTTCGACCGGGACGTGTGGAGCTTCGACGTCGCCGGGAGCAACGCACTTCTCACCGGAGACATCGGCTCGGGCAAGTCAACGCTGGTGGACGCAATCACGACGCTCTTGCTGCCGTCGCAGCGGATCTTCTACAACCGAGCTGCCGGCGCCGATAACCGGGAGCGCACCCTTCGTTCGTACGTCGAGGGTTACTACAAGGCAGAGCGCAACGAGAGGACCGGTACCTCGCGTCCGGTGGGCTTGCGCGACGCGACGACGTTTTCCGTGATACTCGGGGTGTTTGGCAACATCGATTTCGACACGACTGTCACCCTGGCCCAAGTGTTCCGCACCCGGCAGGCTGGGGACCCGGGGCAGCCGGACCGCTTCTTCGTGGTGGCCGACCGTGAGCTCTCGATCCGTCCGGACTTCTTCGACTTCGGCACCGAGCTCACTGGCCTGAAGAGAACGCTTCGCTCGAAAGGGGCGGTCGTAAAGGACTCGTTTCCCGAGTACGGCAGGGAGCTCCGGCGGCGCCTCGGCATCGAATCGGAGCAGGCGATGGACCTCTTTCATCAGACGGTCTCGATGAAAGCCGTCGACGACCTGACCGAGTTCGTCCGCAGCCACATGCTCGAACCGTTCGACACCCAGACGCAGGTGGCGACCCTCGTCGAGCATTTCGAGAACCTCACCAAGGCTCACGAAGCGGTAGTGCGCGCGAGGCATCAGCTCGAACTTCTCACCCCGCTTGTCGCCGATCTCGAGAATTACGACCGCGCCACGGTGGCTTTGGGTGACGTCGAGCAGCGCCGTCAGGTGCTGCCGATCGTCCTGGCCGAACGGGCGCGCGGACTGTTCACGTCGCTCATCGCCACCCTCGAGGACCGGCTGGCGCTGCACGCGACCGAAATATCTCGTAACACCGCCCGCTTGGAGGATCAACGCCGAGAGGAGACGCGGATCAAGGTCGACATCGCCGGACACGGGGGCGACCGGCTGGCCGAGATCGACCGCGAGGCCGCGCAGGCGAAATCGGAGCGCCCCGAGCGTAAGCGCCGCATGGAAGAGTTCAACCATCTCTTGGCCGGGGCCGGGCTCGATCCGGTGTCGAGCGCTTCCCAGTTCGTATCGACCCGCCACAAAGTCGAGGCCAGGGAGGCGGAGTTGAAGCAGGTGGAGACCGAGGCGCAGAACCGTCTGACCGAGGCCTCTGTCGCGCTGCAGAAGGTGCAACAAGAGGCCGATGCCGTCAATGCCGAGCTGCGTAGCCTCGAGTCACGGCGCAACAACCTTCCGAGCCAGTCTTTGGTAGTGAGGGAAGAGCTCTGCAACGACCTGAAGATCGACGCCGACGAACTTCCGTTCGCCGGTGAGCTGATCCGGGTGCACCAGGACGCCGCCGGATGGGAGGGCGCTGCCGAGCGAGTGCTTCACGGCTTCGCTCTGTCGATGCTGGTGCCGACCGCCTTCTACGAGCAGGTGGCGGCATGGATCAACGATCGCCATCTCGGCACCCGCCTCGTGTACTACCGGGTTCCCGACGCGGTGGCGACGCCGCCGCTTCCAGACCGCGAGGGTATGTTCCCGCTGCTGCTCGACCAGCTGGAGGTCAAGCCGGACACCCCGATGCGTTCCTGGCTCGAGGTGGAGCTCGTGCGTCGTGCGAACCACGTCTGTGTGGACTCGACTTCCGCGTTCCGAACGGTCGCCAAAGCGGTAACGCGAACTGGGCAGATCAAGGACCGTGACCGGCATGAGAAGGACGACCGGCGTCGTATCGACGACCGACGCCAGTACGTGCTTGGCTGGAGCAACGAGGCCAAGGTATCGGCGCTGATTAAGTACGCCAGCGCAGTCCAGACTCAGATTGTCGCGGCGACGTCCGAAGTGAAGGCGCGAAGAGAGAGCGTCGATGCTGCCGCAGCAAGCCTACGCTCCCTCTCCGGTCTGGCTGGGTACCAGAGATGGGAAGATCTCGACTGGGAGGCTCTGGTCAAGAAGGGCTCCGAGCTCGAAGAGGAGAGGCAGAGGATCCTTGCCACATCAGACCAGCTGTCTCGCCTACACCACGACCTGGAGGTGGTCACCGAGCGGATCGAGACCCTCTCGCGGGAGCAGGACCGTCTCCTCAAACGGCAAGGTTCGTTGGAGGGAGAGCTCATTGCGGCAAAGAAGTCCATGGCTGACGCCGAACGCATCTTGGAGCACAACGCTTCCATACCTGTCCGCGACGAAGATCGAAGCACGATCAACGACCTGATCGACACCGCTGTCGACTCCGCTGTCGACTCCGCGGCCGACGCTGGCGCCGACCGAACCTCACCTCTCGCCGCTGTCGACACTGCTGCAGACGCTGGCGCCGACCGAACGGCCCTTGTCACCGACGCCGAGACCTTGAGGAGGGCCGAGCGGGCCGTCCTGGATTATCTCGACAAGGAGCGCACCAGGGCCCAATCGGTCGTCAATACCCTCGGACCCCGGATCGTCAAGGTCATGGCCAACTTCCGGAACCTGTACCCCCAGGAGACCGCCGACCTGGATGCGTCGGTCGAGGCCGGGAGCGAATTCCGCGAACTGCACAGGAGGGTGTCGCAGGACGACCTGCCCCGTTTCGAGAGAGAGTTCAAGGACTATCTGAACCAGAACACCATCCGTGACATCGCAGGCTTCGCTGCCCGGCTCAACGGCCACGAGCGGGATATCCGGGACCGTATCGGAACCATCAACGCCTCTCTCGTCGGCATTGATTACAACGAGGGCCGCTACATCCGGCTCATGGCAGAGCCGACCTCCAACGTCGATGTCCGCCAATTCCGATCAGAACTGCGTGACTGCACGGACGACGTGGTAAGCAGTGAAGGCGACCAGTACTCGGAGCACAAGTTTCTTCAGGTTAAGAAACTCATTGACCGGTTCAAGGGCCGGGAGGGGTTCACCGACGCCGACCGGGCATGGACCAGAAGGGTCACTGACGTCCGCCAGTGGTTCGAGTTCTCCGCCTCGGAGCGTTGGCGCAACGACGACACCGAGTACGAGCATTACGCCGATTCGGGCGGGAAGTCCGGTGGCCAGAAAGAGAAGCTCGCGTACACGATCCTGGCCGCGTCGCTTGCCTACCAGTTCAAGCTGGACTTCGGGTCGGGCCGGTCCAGGTCGTTCCGGTTCGTCGTGATCGACGAAGCCTTCGGGCGCGGATCGGAGGCGTCCACCCGATACGCGCTCAACTTGTTCACCCGGCTCGGCTTGCAGCTCCTGATCGTGACCCCTCTGCAGAAGATCCATGTCATCGAACCACACGTGGCAGCAGTCGGGTTCGTCGACAATCCCGAAGGCCATTACTCGCGACTGCAGTCGCTC
Source organism: Acidimicrobiaceae bacterium (assembly GCA_027342785.1). Classification (GTDB taxonomy): domain Bacteria; phylum Actinomycetota; class Acidimicrobiia; order Acidimicrobiales; family RAAP-2; genus JAJYWF01. The sequence continues at coordinate 49,747 of DAHWPS010000008.1, read as the reverse complement.
ACGATCACCGAGTTCCGCCGTCGCATCGGGCGCGGCGCCCGACGGGTCGAGGAGCAGACGGGTGGTCCGGCTGCGTGACCCCGCGCCGGCAGTCGACATCGCCGTGGACTTCGGCCTCGGACATCCTCGACCTTTTGCGCCGGCGCTGGGGGCGGGGCGTCTACCTACGTCGCCACGCTTCGGGAGAAGCATGGGAGCCGGTCACCGTGCCGGTCCGGGGTCCTGACTCGTCACAGCTCTTGAACCGGCTCGATGATGTCCGCCGGTGGCTCGCCCGTTTCGAGAAGGAGGCTGCCGGCCTCGACATCGAGTACCGGGTCGTCCAAAGTCGCGTGCTCGGCCCGAACCGCATACCAGTGCGGGTCACCGCCCGATCCTTCGAGCAGTTGGCGACGGCGATCGGACGAATCGACGACGCTGCACTGTTCGACGAGCTGCTGGCTCATACCGTCGCCGTCGTTCCCCGCTTGGAGCCGTGGGTTCGGAACCACCCCATGATCGTGTTGCAGCATGCGACCGTGTGGGACAGGGCTCTCGCCACCACCGCTTGGATCGACCAGCATGACGTCTCCGGTCTGTACCTGCGCCAGATCAACGCCGAGGGTGTCGACACCAAGTTCGTCGAGCGTCACCACCGCCTTCTCGATGCCCTTCTCTGCGAGGTGCTGGCGCCGGAGAGGATCGGAGCCACCGATAGCGCTGGTGGCGGCTTCACCGCGAAGTTCGGGTTCCGCTCGAAACCCAGCTACACGCGCCTGCGCTTCCTCGACCCAGCGCTCGAGCTGGTTGCCGGACTTTCCGAGTTGACGGCCCGGACCGAGGAGCTTATTGCGGCGGCGCCAGTTGCGGAGAGGGTGTTCATTGTCGAGAACGAGATCACCTACCTTGCCTTTCCCGAGGTTGCCAAGTCTGTTGTGGTCTTCGGGTCCGGGTTCGCGCTCGGTGGCCTCGCCCGGTTTGGCCGCTCGTCGTGGTTGTCGGACCGAGAGGTCGTCTACTGGGGTGACATCGACACCCACGGGTTCGACATCCTCAGCCGACTGCGCGGCGCGTATCCATCGGTCCGGTCGATCCTGATGGACCGAGAGACCCTGCTCTCCCACCGCCGGCAGTGGGCGGTCGAAGACGCCCCCACCAACCGGACGCTCTCCTACCTCACGCCGGACGAGGCCTCCTTGTACCGGGACCTCGTCGAGGGCGCGTACGGCGACTCGATCCGCCTCGAGCAGGAACGTGTGAACTTCTCTCTCCTCCAACGAGCTGTGGGGAACAGGGGCGCCGGGGCGCCGGAACGCCAATCGACAGACGTCGTCCGAGCACTGCCAGTTGGTACCGACCCGCAAGGATCACCTCGGCGACAGCCGCTCCGGTGACCATCCGCGCTCCTGTTGTCGACGACCGTTACAATCCGATGACAATGCTCTGGCTGCCCAATGATCTCTACGCGGAAATGGTGAGCCACTGTCTCGTGGGCCTCCCCGACGAGTCGTGCGGCCTGCTGGCCGGCGATGCCGACGCTGCCGAAGTGTCGGCCTGCTACCCGGCCCGTAACGCCGCCGAGTCGGCGAAGCTCTATACGGTCGACCCCCGCGACATGCTCCAAGCCGATCGGGATGCCGAGGCGAAAGGCCTCGAGATCATCGGGGTGTACCACTCCCACACGCACACCGACGCCTACCCCTCGCCTACCGACGTCGACCAGGCTCCCGACCCTGCGTGGCACTACGTGATCGTCTCGCTCCGCGACACCCATCCCGTGGTCCGCAGCTTCACGATCGTCGGTGGCGAACCGGAAGAGGAGTCCGTCGTCGTCCTGAGCGACGCCCTCGTCGCCGGCTGAACAATCCCGGATCCGCCCCGGAGAAGAAGCCGCCCCGCACAGCTACCGGTCCACAGATCTCGGACCAGCCGCGAACGGTCGCGCGCCGCGCTCCCGGCGATTCCCGTTAGAATCTGGACCAGAACAGTCAACTATTCAATGGACGTGGATCCAGCCCGTCACCGTCGGCTTGCTCGGCCCGGGCATGCCGTGGGCCGTCACCAGGGCATCTGGGCTCGACAGTGATCGAGCGGCGGGCAGGGTCCGTCGCCAAGCCCGTGACAGGTTCGAAGCCAGACCCGCAACCAGACCCGCAACCAGAACCGCAAACAGACCCGCTACTTGACCCGAATGCGAGACCCGATGCCAGACCCGCAACCAGAGGAGGCTCTCGTGCCCGTCGATGTCCGCCTACCGACCCTTCTTCGCTCCCAGACCGGTGGCCGTTCGACGGTCTCGGTCGAGGGCAAGACCATCGGCGACGTGCTGCACGACCTCGTGGTCCAGTACCCGGGCATGAAGGGCCAGCTCCTGAACGACGATGGGACGCTGCATCGCTTCGTGAACGTCTACGTGAACGACGACGATGTCCGCTACCTCCAAGTGCTCGATACCCCCGTCAATCCCGGTGACGAGGTGTCGATCCTGCCGGCTGTGGCCGGCGGCTGAGGCGAGCGCGGCCAACGACCAGTCTCGGATCGCGTTCGGCTCCCATGGCTCCCTACGACTCCATCCTCGGTCTCATCGGCAACACCCCGTTGGTCGAGGTGAGCCAGTTGAGCCCCAATCCGCGCGCTCGGATCCTCATGAAGCTCGAGGGACGGAACCCGGGCGGATCGGTGAAGGACCGGGTGGCACTCGCCCTGGTCGAGCAAGCAGAGAAGGACGGGATCTTGGAGCCCGGCCGGAAAGGGCAGGTCCTCATCGAGCCCACCTCGGGCAACACGGGTATCGGGCTGGCGCTGGTGTGCCGGGTGAAGGGGTACCACCTCAAGGTGGTCCTGCCGACGAACGTGTCGGTCGAGCGCCGCCAGCTGCTCGAGCTCTGGGGAGCAGAGATCATCGAGTCTCCGGGCTCGGAAGGCTCCAACGGTGCGGTGCGTCTGGCCCGTGAGCTGGCTGCATCGCACCCCGAGTGGGTGTTCTTGTACCAGTACGCCAACCCGACCAATCCGTCTGCCCACTACGAGGGGACTGGACCCGAGATCTGGCGGGACTGCCCCGAGGTCACCCACTTCGTGGCCGGGCTCGGCACGTCGGGCACGCTCCTCGGTGCAGGGCGGTACTTGAAGGACCAGAACCCGGCGGTGAAGGTGTGGGCGGTGGAGCCACCGGCCGGCGAGATGGTGGACGGGCTCCGCAACCTCGACGACGGCTACATCCCGCCGATCTTCGAAGAGCTCGGCGGGGCGGCGCTACTGGACCGCAAGACCGTCGTCCGTCCGCGCGAGTCGATCGAGTGGACCAGGCGCCTGGCAGACGTCGGCCTGTTTGTCGGGATCTCCTCGGGGGCGGCGATGGCCGGTGCCGCACGGTGCGCCGGCGAGGTGCCAGACGATGGGCAAGCGGTCATCGTGGTGATCTCGGCCGACGACGGGTGGAAGTACCTGTCCACCGGCGCGTGGACCGACGATCTCGACGAAGTGGTCGAGCGGGCGAATTCGATCATCTACTTCTGATGTGATCTTCTCGCCACCTTGCGTTCGGTGGGCCGAGTGTGACGCGCCGGACCGAGGTGCGGCGGCATCACGCCTCGCGGCCCACACCCCACACCCCAATGGCCTACGGTGTCGGCCGGTGCTCGTCAGCTCGGCCGGCACCCAGACGAGACCCGAGATCGAGGAGGAGCGGAGATGAGCGAGGCCACTGGTGGCCAGGGCAATGACCGGTTGCTGCGACGCGCGGACGGCCGCATGCTCGACGAGCTCCGGCCAGTGTCGTTCCAGCGGGACTTCACCGTGTTCGCGCCGGGTTCGGTGCTGGTGTCGATGGGTCGGACGAAAGTGCTGTGCACGGCCTCGCTGGAAGAGCGGATCCCGCCCTGGCTGCGCGGCAGTGGCAAGGGATGGGTGACGGCCGAGTACTCGATGCTCCCGGGCTCGACGGCTGAGCGCGCCGGCCGCGAAGCGGCCAAAGGCAAGCAGTCCGGCCGTACCCAGGAGATCCAGCGGCTTATCGCCCGATCGCTGCGAGCCGTCTGCGACCTGGTCGTCTTGGGCGAGGCCCAGGTCACGGTCGACTGCGACGTCCTCCAGGCCGATGGCGGGACTCGCACCGCGTCGATCTGCGGTGCGTACGTGGCGCTCCACGACGCGTGCTCCCGGATGCTGGCCGATGGCAGGATCTCGGCCCATCCGCTCGCCGATGCGGTGGCCGCGGTGTCGGTCGGCATCGTCGACGGGGTCCCGATGCTGGATCTTCCCTACGAGGAGGACTCCCGGGCCGAGGTCGACATGAACGTCGTGATGACCGGCGGAGGGCGCTTCGTGGAGGTGCAGGGCACTGCAGAGGGCCAGGCGTTCAGCCGGGGGGAGCTAGACGATCTCCTGGCCCTTGCCGAGAGCGGCATCGCACAACTGCTGGCCGCCCAGGCGGCAGTCCTGGCCGACCCGCCTCCGCCTCGATGAGCCCGGGCGCCGGCCCCCTCCGGCTGGTCCTCGCCACGGCGAACCAGGACAAGGCAGCAGAGATCGCCGCCATTCTCGCGGCGGTGCCGGCGGTGGAACTGCTGGGTCGCCCGGCGGATGTGCCAGACGTCGAGGAGACTGGGTCCACGCTGGTGGAGAATGCTCGGCTGAAGGCGCGGTCCCTGGTGCACGCCACGGGTCAGGCGGCAGTGGCCGACGACACCGGGTTGGAAGTCGACGCGCTCGGCGGAGCGCCGGGGGTCTACTCGGCTCGCTACGCCGGCCCGGGCGCCGGCTACGCCGACAACGTCGCCAAGCTGCTGAGCGAGCTGGCGGGACTCGCCGATGCCGGGGGCGAGCGCCGGGCACGGTTCGTCACCGTGGCCCTGGTGGCCTTTCCCGACGGGCGTGAGGTGGTGGCCGAAGGGGTGGTCGACGGGTTCATCTCCAGCGCACCCAGAGGATCGGGCGGGTTCGGCTATGACCCGATCTTCGTCCCCGACGAGGGCGGGGGACTGACGTTCGCAGAGATGCCGCCTGTCGGCAAGCACGCGATTTCCCACCGGGGACGCGCATTTCGCGCCCTGGCTGACCGGCTCGCCCACGACGGCTGAGCTCGAGCCGCCGGCCTCAGCCTCAGTCTCCGTCTCCTTGCGCGGCCGCCACAGGCTTCTCGGGGCGCCAGAAGCCGAGCAGCAGCAGAGCGGCGCCTCCGCCGCCCGCACCCAGGGCGATGGCGAAGCCGGTCCACCCCCACAGATGCTGGAGCGCCGGCACCTGGCCGTCGATGCTCCAGGCGCCCGGACCGAGGGTGGCCACCACGATGCCGAGCAAGGTGAGCGTCATGACGTACTCCCAGCCCTCGCCCGGTCGGAAGATGAAGAAGCCGTTCTTCAGGTGGTTGGTGATCCAGGCCACGAGCATGACCCCGACGACTCCGGCCCCTCCGAAGGGGGTGAGGAGCCCGAGCACGAGCAGCGCCCCGGCGCCGATCTCGGTCAAGCTCGCAGTCCAGGCGTGCAGGACCCCTGGCTTCATTCCCAGGCTCTCGAACCACCGCCCGGTCCCCGGGATCTTCCCTCCCCCGAAGATGTGGTTGATCCCGTGGGCGAGGAACACCGCGCCCAGTCCGACCCGCAGGACCAGGAGAGCCAGGTCCGCAGCGTGCGGGGTCGGGTTCATCGGATCCTCGGCGTGGTCCGCACGCCCGAGGCAAAAGTCGCCTGCCCCTCGGCCAGGCTCTCCCGGTCAGTCCCCAATCCGACGAACGCCCAGGCGAGGCCGAGGGACTGCCCTCGTGACAGCTCACGCCCGGCCCACAGCGCCCGCAGCGTTCCCTGTACGGCCAAGGCCGGTGCCCGGGCGATCTGTTCGGCGACCCAGCCGGCCCGCTGGTTGAGCTCGGCTGCCGGGCAGACCTCGGAGACGAGCCCGATCTGGTGGGCACGCTCGGCCGACATGCGTTCGGCGTTCCCGAGCAGGGTGAGGCGCACGATCTCGCCGAAGGGCATCTTGGGCAGGAGTTGCAGGGGCTCGAACCCGGCGGCCATGCCGTAGGAGACGTGAGGGTCGAAGAACGTCGCGTGGTCGGCGGCGACGATGATGTCCACCTCCCCGAGCATGTAGAAGGCCCCTCCGCAGGCCATGCCGTTCACCGCAGCGACCACCGGCTTCCACAAGTCGTTCGATTTGGGTCCGAGGCGCTCGCCGGGGTCGTCGAACATGAACGGCGTCGAGCAGGACCCGACGTGCACGGGCTCCGGCCCGGCGCCGGGATCCGGCCCCGAGCCCGCGCTCCTGGCATTGGCGTTGGTCTCCCGGGCGTCTCCCATGACTTCGCCGCGGTCGATCCCGGTGCAGAAGGCCTTGCTCCCCGCCCCGGTGAGCACGATCGCCCGGACGGCGTCGTCCTGGCGCAGCCACCGCCACACCGTCTGGAGCTCGTGCTGCATCGCAGCGTTGAAGGCGTTGTGGACTTCGGGGCGGTTGAGGGTGACCCAGGCGACGCCGTCGCGCGCCTCGTAGGTGATGGTCTCCAGTTCGGCCACGGCGACACGTTACCGTCCGGCGGAGTGCCGGGGCGGAGTTGGTCCTCATCCGCTTTGGCACGCTACGGTGTCGGACGCCGAGACGCCGGCCGGCGTCGACGACCCGGCAGGCGCCGGGGTGGAAAAGCAGCAGGGGAGGGTGCAAGTGAGCGAAGGCGCAAGCGACGAGGAGATGCTTCGGAGCATCATCGGGCAGCCGACCGGCAAGTCGACGGTGGTGGTGGAACGAGGGCCGGTGGCGTTCTTCGCCGACGCGGTGGCCGATGCCAACCCGATCTACAAGGACCCCGCGGCAGCGAAGGCGGCCGGGCTTGCGGCCATCCCCGCACCACCGACGTTCCCCATCGCAATGGAGGCCTGGGGAAAGTTTCCCGAGCTGCAGCCCGCCGACGCCCCGTCGGGGAACCCTCTCATGAAGGTGCTCGGTCCGCTGATGGCCAAAGGGGGACTGATCCTTCACGGCGAGGAGGAGTTCGTCTACCACCGCCCCGTGCTGGTCGGCGACGAGCTGGTCGGCGAAGGCAAGGTGGTCGATGCCTACCAGAAGGAGTCCAAGGGCAAGACCATGACGTTCGTGGTGACCGAGACGACGTGGGTCGACGCCAAGACCGGTGAGCCCGTGGTCACGTCCCGCTTCAACGTCATCCACCGGGCATGACGGCGGCCTCGAGTGTCGGTGCAATTTTGTTGAGCAGGCCGCGAGGGGCGAATGCCGGTTTGGAACTGGATCGGACCGTCGAGATGCTGCCGGTGCCGCATGCGATGGTCGTGAACGAGGAGGTGGACGACAATGGGTGAGCGCAAGCTCGTGTACGAGGACGTGGCCGTCGGTGATGCCGGCCCGCCCCGGACGCACGTGCTGACCAGGACGGACCTCGTGCGCTACGCCGGGGCCTCGGGCGACTTCAACCCGATGCACCACGACGAGGTCAAGGCCCAGGCAGCCGGCCAGCCGAGCGTATTCGGCCACGGGATGTTCTCCATGGGTCTGCTGGGCACGGCGATCACCGACTACGTGGGTGTGGGCAACGTGACCCGCTACAAGGTGCGCTTCGCTCGCCAGACCTGGCCGGACGAGGAGCTGACCACGAGCGTCGTCGTCTCGGGCAAGCGAGAGGAGGGCGGGCGGCGCCTGGTGGACCTCGACGTCCGGCTCGTGAACCAGGACGGCGAGGAAAAGGTCGTCGGCGAAGCGACGGCCGAGGTGCCTGCCGCGAACTGAGCCCGGGCACCACCGCCCGCTCGACGATGTCGCATCCTCAGCGCTTGGGGGACAGGGCAGGGTGGTTGCGTGCCATGATCGACAGCACCAGGCGCGCGGGGGCGTGGCGGCCGGCAAACGCGCCGATGCGGTTGGCCATGCCCGGGATCACGACGTCGGCGTCGCGTTCCATGCCGTCCACCGCTTCCCGCGCCACGCGGCCCACCGGGACCCACATCACTTTCGGCAGGGCCTGAGCTGCCTCATCGTCGGTGATGCCGGCGGCCTCTCCGAACCCGGTGTGCACCGGCCCGGGGCACAGGGCGGTGACGTTGACACCGACCGCCCGGAGCTCGGCCCGTAGGGCCAGCGAGTACGACAGGACGAACGCCTTGCACGCGCCGTAGCCGGCTTGACCCGGCAGGGGTTGGAACGCCGCGGTCGACGCGGTGTTGAGCACCGAGCCTCGCCGCCTGCTGGCCATGCCCGGGGTGAAGAGCTGGCAGAGATCGACGACGGCCTCGACGTCGGTACGGACCATCGAGAGCTCGGACGAGCGCTCCGCTCGGTAGCTGGGTCCCATCGTGCTGGCTCCTGCGTTGTTGACAAGGACGTCGACCGTGAGCTCTCGGTCAGCCAGGGCGGCCGCAAGCCCGCTGCGCGCGTCGGGGTCGGTGAGGTCTGCCTGGAGCACTTCGACCCTCACGCCGTACGCGCCGGCCAGCTCGTCGGCCAATGCCCTGAGCAGCGCGTCGCGCCGAGCGACGAGGGTCACCCCATGGCCTCGGCGGGCCAGCTCGCGGGCGATCTCGGCGCCGATGCCCGACGAGGAACCGGTGACCAGGCAGGTGGTGTGGGGTGCGGGAGCAGGGAGGGGCATGCCCTGCATGGTAGGGCGCGAGCCCCAGCGCCCGCTGTGGGCGGCTTCGCCGGGAGGTCCGTCGCGAAGATCCAGGCCAACCCTCTTGGCAACGTCGCCGTGAAGGAGGAGAATGGGAGCAGGGTACGGGGTGATCGAAGGCCCCGGATCCCGGACGACGGAAAGGAGCTTGCCGATGCGATCGACGGGTTCTACCGAGGAGGGTGATCCGCCGGGTCGGAGACAGCCACCGTTCGGTGGCGAGCTTCAGCCGGAAGCCTGAACGGACCGACGAATTTCGAGGCCGGAGAGGTTCCGTCCCCCGGGCACACCGTGCACCGGGCTGGCGGTGGACTGACGTCGGCCCCTCAACGAGCAACGTCCAGTGAGCCGGGCGGGCTTCCGGCGACAGGCGTACCAGGAGTGGATCGGGGCCGGCCGTGGGGCCGGCCCCGTCCGTATCGACGGGCGTGACCAGGCATTGTCGGGCATGACCAGCCGAGAGCAGGCTGGAGCAGGTCCAAAGAGCCCTCAGCGTGTGCGCCGGCGAGCCAGGGTCTCGATGCCTTCCAAGTACGCCGTCAGGCTCGCAACGGACAGCTCGTCGGGTGCCGGCGGGTCGTCGGTGGCTTGGGCGAGGTGGCCGAAGCCGTAGATGGCGACTGTCCAGGCTGCCAGCAGTGCCGATGCGATGATGTACGGCTCGACCGACGCTGGGTCGTAGCCGAACCGCTGCTCGAAGAAGGAGGCGAGCCGGCGGAGCGCCTCCACCTTGAGCTGGTAAAAGCGGCCGGCGATCTCTGCATGGGACTCGCTCAGCAAGAGCGCGGCCACGACCGGGGGGATGGGTCGGCCACTGGGATCGCGCAGGCGGATGCCGCTGGCGTAGCCTTTGAGCTGGAGATGGCCGAGCGTCTCTTGGAGCAGCTCGCGGAGCCCGGCTTCCTCGGGGACGGTGCCCAGAGCCGCCATGAAGTCCTCGAACCAGTCCTGAAAGCGCGCCAGTGCCACGTCGGCTTTGGACCGGAAGTGGAGGTAGAAGGTCCGCGACGCGACGTCGGCCCGTTCGGTGATCTCGAGGAGCGTCGTGGCGTCGTACCCGCGCTCCAAGAACAGCGCCGTCGCGCTCTCGACGATCCGCGATCGGGTCTCGGCCTTCTTGCGCTCCCGGCGAGACGCCCCGCTGTCGCGCTGTCCGCCTCCTGTCACCTCGCCCTCCGTTCTCCCGCTCCCACAATAGGCCGGCAGGGGGCCGCTTCCCCAGCGTCCCGCCGCCCCCCGCCGCTTTCAGCCGAGGTGCACCGAGAGCGCGGCGGCGAACCTGGCCGGCGCCTCGATCATCGGGAAGTGACCGACCTCCTCCAAGACGGTCAGTACCGCGTCGGGACGCCGTTCGACGAGGCGGTCGGCCATCGCGGCCACTGCGATGGGGTCGTCCTGACCCCACACCACGGCGAGGGGAGAGGGGTGGTCTTCGATGGCGCCGGTGAAACGCCGCTCGTTGCGCCGGCGCTCCTCGATGTAGCGGATCAGGCGGGGCAGGTTGCGGTGCCCGTCCTCCCGGGCCACCAGGGCCCACATGGCGTCGAGCTCGGGCGCGGCGACGTGGTGGGCGGGGCTGAACGTCTGAGACAGGCTCGACGTCATCGACGCGCGGTCGATCGGCGCGTCGGGGCCGAGCCGCTCGTCGGGGAGGGAGAGCAGCAGCTCCTGGCCGGCGCTCAGCTGGGCCATCTCGATGTAGATGCTCCCGTTGGTCACCACCCGCCGGGTCACCGTCACCGGCCACCGGCCTTCCATCTGCCGGGCCAGGAGCTCTCCTCCGACGGTGTCGCCAATGTCGTGGGTCAGCAGCGCCAGCTGGCCGAGGCCGAGCTCGGAAGTCCAGGCGGCCACCGCGTCGGCTTGGACGTCGATCGTGTAGGCCAGGTCCGGCTTGTCCGAGAGGCCGTACCCCAGCAGGTCGATCAGGAGCACCCGCCGGTGCTCGGACAATTGGTCGAGCACGAGATGGAAGTCGAATGACGACGTCGGGAAGCCGTGGATCACTACCAGCGGCTCGAGCGTCTCGGTGAGGGTCGCAGGACGGTCGACGGTGAAGAAACGGTGGCGGTGGGGCGGATTGCCCACCGCCAGATGGCGCCAGGTGCCCGCGGCCTCCCACGCGCCGACAGACGCGGCCCCTGCCTCGGACCCAGTCGTCAACTGCCCACCATCTCGACGCGGGCCGATCAGAAGAAGCTGAACTTGGGAATGCCCGAGTCGATCCCCTTGAACAGCTCGCCTTTGGCCGCCACCAGCTCGGCCGGGGTCCACGCGTTGTCGCGGTGCACTTCGCCGACCGGGTGGAACCCGCCCATGGCCCAGATGTTCCCGCCGAACACCACGAACACCTGGCCGTTCACGTCGGCGGCCGCGTCGGACGCCAGGAACCCGATGAGCTGTGCGACGTTCTTCGGGTCCCACTCGTCGAACGCGTCGTCCTTCTTGGCGGCGAGCTGGCCGAAAAGGTTCTCGGTCATACGGGTCCTGGCCCTGGGGGCGATCGCGTTGACGGTCACCCCGTAGCGCTCGAGCTCGCGGGCGAGCACCCACGTCATCGAGGCGATGCCGGCCTTGGCCGCCGAGTAGTTGGCCTGACCGGCGTTCCCGTAGAGGCCGGCTTCGGACGACGTGTTGATGATCCTGCCCGAAACGGCCTCGCCGGCCTTGGACTTGGATCGCCAGTACACGGCGGCGTGGTGGGTCGGGGCGAAGTGGCCCTTCAAGTGGACCCGGATGACGTCGTCCCAGTCGGACTCCTCCATGTTGAACGACATCTTGTCCCGGAGGATGCCGGCGTTGTTCACCAGGATGTCCAGCGATCCGTAGGTGTCGACCGCCTGCTCGACCACGCTCTTGGCGCCATCCCAGGAGCTGATGTCGTCACCGTTGACGCTCGCCTTCCCGCCCGACGACGTGATGAGGTCGACGACCTCCTGGGCCGGGTGGACGTCCCCTCCCTGGCCTTCGACCGATGCGCCCACGTCGTTCACGACGACCGTCGCTCCCTCCGACGCCAGCAGCAACGCCTCTTCGCGCCCGATCCCCCGGCCGGCGCCGGTGACGATCGCGACTTTCCCGTCGAGCAGTCCCATGGGTGTCCATCCCTTCCCCGTCTGGCCGACCGCCCGGAGCGGGCGGTCGCTTGTTGGTGCGCCCGGCAGCATTGCCCACTGCAGACCCGCGGGGCAAACACGCACCTTTCGGGTCCAGAGCAGATGGGCCGGCCCCGCCCGTCACCCCGAGGCCCGGTGCCGGGTGAGATACCCGCCGACGACCTGGGCCACCGAGGCCACCGTGTCGCTGCTCGCCCTTTGCGCGCCCACGACCGAGGTGAGGCTCACCACCTCGCAGAGAGGGTGCCGGTCCACGAGCAGCGCGACCGCGTCGGGATCGGCGGCCCCGACGACGCACAGGATCGGCGCCCTGCCGGCCACGGTGTCGGCGACCGAGCCGACCACCTTTCCGTCGAGCGAGGAGCGGTCCAAGTGCCCCTCGCCGGTCATCACCGCGTCGGCGCGGGCCAGGCGGCCGGGGAGCCCCACAAGCTCCGCCAGGAGCGAGAACCCCGGGCGGAGGCGGGCACCGAGCACGGCCAGACCGCCGGCGAGGCCTCCGGCCGCGCCGGCGCCGTCCAACTGCGTGACATCCACGCCGAAGTCGGCCCGGTAGCGCCGGGCCAGCTCGGCCAGCCGGCGCTCCAGCACTTCGACTTGCTCGGGTCCGGCACCTTTCTGCGGGCCGAAGACCCGAGCGGCCCGAAGGAACGGCGTCCGCACGTCGCAGGCTGCCACCAGCTCTACGTCACCGAGGCGCCGGGGTGTGCCGATTGCCTCGACGGCACCCAGCCCGCCGTCGGTCGTTGCCGAGCCTCCGAGCGCGACCACGATCCGCCGGGCGCCCGCGTCGGCGGCAGCGAGCACCAGCTCGCCCACGCCGGCAGTGGTGGCGGCGAGCGCGTCCTGGCCCGACGGTGCGGGGAGCAGGGAGCGCCCGGCGGCCCGCGCCATCTCGATCACCGCGGTCGGGCCATCGCCGGCCGAACCGGAGGGGAGGAGCCGCCACTCGGCGGTGACCGGCCGACCCAGCGGTCCGCTCACCGTGGTCCAGCGTGGCTTGCCGCCCAGCACGTCCAGCGTCCCTTCCCCGCCGTCGGCCATGGGCACCTCGTCGGCCGTCCACCCGGCCGCCCGTGCTGCCGTGGCCGCTGCGTGGGCGACCTCAAGCGCGGTGGCGGTCCCGCGAAACTTGTCGGGCGCGGCTACCAGGTGAGGCATCCTGCCATCATGGCCGGAGCCCGCGCCGAGCACACGCGCCGGTGCCCGATGGTGCGGGCGAGAGGAGTCGAACCTCCACCCCCGAAGGGACCGGGACCTAAACCCGGCGCGTCTACCGTTCCGCCACGCCCGCGGCGGCATGCCCGCGGAGTCTAGGTGGTCCGGCAATCGCCGCCCCAGGTGTCCCCGCCGCACCGGTGGGGCGGATAGCCTCGTGGGCGTGCCACTCCAATTGCCCTCTTTGCACGTGACCTCTGCTGCCGGCTCGCCCGAGCCCTCGTCGGAGATCTACCAGCGCCTGTTGAAGGAGCGCATCGTGTTCATCGGCAGCGCGATCGACCAGAGCACGGCGAACATGGTGTGCGCCCAGCTCATCCTGCTCGAGGCCGAGGACCACGAGCGGGACATCTCCTTGTACATCAACTCGCCCGGCGGTTCGGTCACCGATGGGCTGGCCATCTACGACACGATGCAGTACGTACGTCCCGACGTGAGCACGATCTGCGTCGGCCTGGCTGCCTCGATGGGCCAGTTCCTGCTCTGCGCGGGCGCACCGGGGAAGCGCTACGCGCTGCCCCACTCGCGGATCCTCATGCACCAGCCTTCGGGATCGATGCAGGGGCAGGCGGCCGACATCGCGATCCAAGCCGAGCAGATCGTGTACTTGAAGCGGATGATGGCCGAGCGGATCGCCTTCCACACGGGCCAACCGGTCGACCGGATCGAGGCGGACTCCGATCGCGACCGCTGGTTCACCGCCGAGGAGGCGCGCGACTACGGGTTCATCGACCAGGTCATCGATCGCTCGGTGAGCCAGGTCGGTGGCGGCGGTAGCTGAGCGTGGAGCTCGAAGCCCCGACGCCTCCTCCAGGGTCGCGTCCTCGTCCCCAGAACGCGCCGCCGCCGGCGATCCCTCCCCGGCGCGTGGCCGACGCCTCGCCGATGGCCGATCCCGAGCTGGAGCGCCCGGGCACGCGCGCGAAGGCGACCCGCGTGGTGTCGGCCAACGTCAACGTCCGCCAGCGGCTTGCCGAGATCTGGCGAGCGCGCGAGCTGCTCGTCTACCTGGTCCGCACCGAGATCAAGGTGAAGTACAAGAACTCCTTCCTGGGCCTGCTGTGGTCCATGCTGTCGCCGGCGATGACGCTGGCCGTCTACACGCTTGTATTCGGCGTGCTCTTGAAGAGCGAGGTGCCGAACTTCGTCATCTTCTTGTTCTCGGGCCTGCTCATCTGGAATTTCTTCCAGACCGGGGTCATGACCGCCACCGGTGTGGTGGTCAACAACGCCGGTCTGGTGAAGAAGGTTTCGTTCCCTCGGGAGATCCTGGCCTTGGCGGCGATGGGGTCTGCCGGGGTGTTCTTCTTCTTCCAGAGCTGCGTGATGGCCGTGTTCATGATCGCCTTGCGCATGTCGCCGGCGTGGCCGATGATCTGGCTCCTCGTCGTGGCCCTGGTACCGATGCTCGTCTTCGCCTCGGCGCTCGGCATCTTCCTCGCCGCCGTGAACGTGTACATGCGCGACACCCAGCACCTCGTCGAGGTCCTGGTGGGAGCGGCCTGGTTCTGGGCGTGCCCGATCGTCTACAGCTTCAAGCTGCAGCTCGCCCCTCACCTGCAGGCGGCACACCACTGGGCCAACTGGCTGTACTTCGCCAACCCGATGACGCCGCTCGTGATGACCTTCCAACGGGTCCTCTACGATCGTCCGGGCCTCCAGGCGCTGAGCATCCCCCACCCTCCCCACACGCCGGCGCCCACCGGGTACCTCCTGCCCACATGGTCGATGCTCGACTACGTGCGCGACGACCTCTATGTCCTGGCGGCCTCCCTCGTCTTGTTCTACGTCGCCATGGTGATCTTCGGTCGCCTGGCCGGGAACTTCGCCGAGGAGCTCTGAGCCCCATGGCCGAGCTGGCAGTCGACGTCCAGGCGGTGTCGAAGCGCTTCCGCCTCTACCAGGAGAAGTACTCCTCACTGAAGGAGAAGATCATCCACGCTGGCAAGGTCCCCTACGAGACCCTCTGGGCGCTGAACGACGTGAGCTTCGAAGTGCGAGAGGGCGAGACGGTGGGGATCCTCGGGCGCAACGGCTCGGGCAAGTCCACGCTCTTGAAGTGCGTGTGCGGCGTGCTGCAGCCCACCTCGGGCCAGGTGGTCGTCCGGGGCAAGCTGGCCGGGCTCCTGGAGCTCGGAGCCGGGTTCCAGCAGGACCTGTCGGGGCGCGAGAACGTCTACCTCAACGGGTCGATGCTCGGGCTCTCCAAGAAAGAGGTCGACCGGGTCTTCGACGACGTGGTCGAGTTCGCCGAGCTGGGGCAGTTCATCGACAACCAGGTGAAGTTCTACTCCTCGGGGATGTACGTCCGCCTCGGGTTCGCCGTGGCCGTCAACGTCGACCCCGACGTCCTGGTGATCGACGAGGTCCTCGCCGTGGGCGACGAGCGGTTCCAGCGCAAGTGCATGGACCGGATCAAGCGGTTCCAGAAGGAGGGCCGCACCATCCTCTTCGTGTCCCACTCCCCGGACCAGGTCCGCTCCATCTGCGACCGGGCTGTCGTTCTCTCCGACGGCGTGATGATCGGGTCGGGCGCGCCCGGCGAGGCGGTGCGGATCTTCCGGGAGCGCCTGATGGAAGCCGGTGACGAGCTCTCCCTCGGCGGCGCCGAGGACATCGCCGTGCCACCCCCTCCTCCGCCTGCTCCGCCCGCGCCGGCCGTGCTCCCCGCGTCGATCCAGCTACGCGGGGACGAGGCGTCGGCCGGCGTGCCGGACCTCGCCCGGCCGGTCCGCCTCACCGAGGTGATCGCGTTCTATCCAGAGGTGAACGAGCGGAGGTACCTGCTCCCCGGCGAGACGCTGATCGTACGGGTGGGGTTCAGCGCCACGGTGGCCACCGCACAGGTGGTGTTCTCCATCGACGTGCGACTGGACGACGGCTCGGTGCTGTTCCGCACCGACACCGAGATACTCGGCCTCTCCTACGACGCGCCGGTCGGCCCCAGTGCCATCGACTTCCACTTCGAGGGGCTGCCGCTGTTCGACGGCACCTTCGACGTGTGCGTCGGCGTCATGGGACCCGGCGGGATCCTCTTTGACTGGCGGGAGCCGGCCTGCCAGTTCGAGGTAATGAACCCGGGGAGGTCGACGGGGATCGTCGACCTCCCGGTCCGCCTGGCCATCGTCCCGCGCGAGTGGGTCGGCGGTGGTGGGCTGGACGACGCGTCGGCGGCGGAGATGCCGGCGTGAGCGGCGGTGGGGGAGCGGGAGGACCCGGGGAGGCGGGAATGACCGAGACCGAGCAGGCCGGATCGGAAGAGGAGCACCGGGTCTACCTGGCGCGGGTGATGGCCGAGATCGACGAGGAGGTGCGCCGCCGCCGGGCATCGGGCGACCTGCCGGCGCGTCTCGAACGAGAGCTCGACGAGCTGTTCCTCGCCCACTCCCCTGTGGCCGGCCGGGGCGGGGCGCTGGAAGACGCGCTGGAGATGGTGGATGCCTCGGCCTTCATCGACCCGGCTGTGCCGGTGGCCTCCAAGCGGGCCGGTGGAGCTGTCGTGAAGAAGAGCCTCCGAACGCTGAACTTGTGGTACATCGGGTTCGTCACCCACCAGGTGAGCCAGTTCGCCGCCGCGACCAGCCGTGCGCTGCACCTGGTGGAGGAGCGCCTGGTCGAGATCGCTCGCGAGCTCGATGCCCAGCGGGTGCCGCCGGCGCCGGTGGTGGACCTGCCGTCCGAGGACGCCGGGCCCCGTTGGTGGCTGTCCGACGCACTCGGCGCGCTCTCGGCCGTGCCAGGGCGGGTGCTCCACGCGGCAGCGGGGGACGGATCGTTCGTGCGCTCGCTGTGCGCGCAGGGGGTGGACGCCTACGGCATCGATCCGCGTCCGGGACGCATCGGCGCAGGCGAGCGCGAAGGCCTCGACCTGCGCGAAGAGGACGTCGCGGTGCATTTGCGAGCAGTGGCGCCAGCCGAGCTCGGCGGCGTCGTCCTCACCGGGGTCGTCGACGCGATGGTCCACGGCGAGCGTCGCCAGCTCCTCGAGCTGGTCGCGGACCGCCTCGCGCCCGAAGGCGTGCTGGTGATCGTCTCGTGGGCTCCCTCGGCCTGGGCGGGTGACGCGGCGCCGCCCGAAGCGGACTTGGCGCCGGGCCGCCCGCTGCGCCCCGCCACCTGGGCGCACCTCCTCGGGCCGATGGGGTTCACCGTCGACGTGCAGACCGGGCCTTCGGGCACCGACTACACGGTGACCGCCGTCCGGCGCCGTGCTCGATCACCCCGGTGAACGAGAGGCTCGAGCGCGGCGCCCTGCCGGTGCCGGCCGTCCACCAGTTCGTCCCGGCCCTCATCCCCCGTGACGCCACGGGGAGCCACACGCTGCTGCTGCGCGACGTCCTGCGCAGCGCCGGGTGGCGCTCGGAGATCTTCGCCGAAGCCACCCACGACGACCTTGCCAACGAGTCCCTGCGCGTCGAAGAGTACGAGGCCCGCGCCCGGCCCGGCGACGTGCTGATCTACCAGTTCTCCACCTCGTCGATGGTGGCCGACCTGCTGGCCGGAAGGACCGAGCCCCTCGTCCTCGACTACCACAACATCACCTCGCCCGAGCTCTATGGAGAATGGGACCCACCGGCTGCCGCACGCTCGGCCGAAGCCCGCCGCCAGCTCGCCGTCCTGGCCCGGCGCGCGGTGCTCGGCATGGCCGACAGCGAGTTCAACGAGCGCGACCTGGTCGCTGCCGGGTGCCGCCGGACGGCCGTCGTCCCGGTGTTGGTCGACCTGGAACGGGCGGTGCAGGATGCCGACACGCGCACCGCGGCCCGGCTGGCACGGGCACGGGCGGGCGGGGGCGCGAACTGGCTGTTCGTCGGGAGGGTGGTGCCGCCCAAAGCCCAGCACCGGCTGGTCGAAGCGCTCTGGGCATATCGGCGCCTCTACGACCCTTCAGCCCGGCTCCACCTGGTGGGAGCGATGCCGTCGCGCCGCTACATGAGCGCGCTGCGGCGCTACGCCGCCGACCTCGGCCTCGCGACTGCGGTGCGCCTGTATGGCGAGGTCTCCGACGCAGTGCTGGCCGCCGTGTACTCGTCAGCCGACGTCTACGTCTCGCTGTCCGAGCACGAGGGGTACGGGATCCCCCTGGTCGAGGCGGCCCGGGCAGGTGTCCCCGTCGTTGCGCTGGGCGCAGCGGCAATCCCCGAGACGCTGGGCGACGCGGGGCTGCTCGTGGGCACATCCGAGCCCGCGCTGGTGGCCGCGGCGGTGCACCGGGTCCTCACCGACGAGGCCCTGCGGCACTCGCTGGTGGTTGCCGGGCAGCGCCGGGTCAAGCACCACTCGCTGGCGGCCGCCAGCGCGATGGCGGTGAGGGCGCTGACGGCGGTTGCCGGACCCCCGCCGGGCGCCGGACGGAGCGGCGTCACGGAGCGACAGCCGTGAAAGTCGCCTTCACGACTCCCCGCTACGGCCCCCAAGTGATGGGCGGTGCCGAGTCGGCGGCCCGCCAGTTGGCCGAGCACCTCGTTGCCGATCTCGGATGGGAGGCCGAGGTGTACTCCACCTGCGCGCTCGACCACCTCACGTGGGAAGACGTCTTTGCCCCCGGGGACAGCGAGCTGCACGGAGTGAAGGTCCACCGCTTCGAATCGGTCGCCGGCCGGGACGACGACTTCTACGGACTCGACGGCCGGCTCCGCCTCGCGCCGTCACGGGCCAGCCGTCAGGAGTCCCGGCGCTGGGTGCTCTTGAACGGGCCGGTCGTCCCCTCGCTCGTGGAGGCGCTCGGAGACGCCGACTGCGACGTCGCAGTCTTCTACCCGTACTTGCACTACCCGGTGGTCGAGGGGATCGGCCGGGTGTCCATGCCGGCCGTCCTGCACCCGGCGGCCCACGACGAGCCGGCGCTCTACCTGCCGGTGTTCCGGAGCACGTACGCGAGCGCCGACGCCATCTGCTACCACACGGTCGCGGAGCGGCGCCTCGTCCAGCGCGTGCACCGCACTGGCGCCAGACCCCAGACGGTGCTCGGCCTCGGGGTGGACGCGCCGGCAGAGGGGGGGAGGCCCGGCGCCGAGATCCTCGGCCTCGGGGACCGGCCGTACGTGGTGAGCGTCGGGCGGGTCGACGAGCACAAGGGGTCGGCCATGCTGGCCGCGTTTTTCCTCGAGTACAAGAGACGGCATCCCGGCCCGCTCGCCCTGGCTCTCGTCGGCCCGGTGTCGGTGACGATCCCTGACCACCCTGACCTCGTCGTCACCGGGACGGTGAGCGAGGCCGACAAGTGGGACATCGTGCGAGATGCAGCCGTGTCCATCTCGCCTTCTGCCTTGGAGTCCTTCTCGCTCGTGGTGCTCGAAGCGTGGGTGGCGGGCGTCCCGGTGATGGTGAACGCCACGTGCGCGCCGACCCGTGAGCACTGCGAGCAGTCAGGGGGCGGGCTCTGGTTCGGCGGGTACCGCGAGTTCGAGGCAGTGCTCGAGCGCATGATGGGTGACCCGGCATTCCGGCGAGCCCTCGGGGCCCGGGGGCGGGCCTACGTGGAGGAGCGCTACTCGTGGCCGGTCCTCATCCGGCGTTACGCCGCGTTTCTCGAGGGCGTGGTCGCCCGGGGCAAGGGCCCGGGCACCGTGCTTTGAGAGCTGCAAGGACCACTTGGACCGCGGCGCGCCGCGCGCGGTGTCCGCGAGTGTCCCTTTGGTGAGTCCTGGGTAGCAGGAGGGGAGCAACAGCGTTGCTTGTGGCGCTGACGGCCCTGATCTCCCTCCGTCTGCGCAGGGACGAAGCGTAACCTGTGGACAGAGGACGTGAAGCACGGTCGGCGGCGGCCAGCGGGAGATTCGAGAGGGGGGCAAGTGGCGAGACGGGGCTTCGTGGGACTGCCGGAGGGCGCGCTCGGCATCGGGGGAACCGCTGCGGGCTTGGCGGACGACTCGGGCTTCACCCTCATCGAGATGATGGTGGTGCTCGTCATCCTCGGCATCCTGGTGCTGATCGCGGTGCCGACCTTCCTCGGGGTGAAAGCGTCGGCGGTCGGGACGGCGGTGCAGGCCGATCTCCACAACGGCCTCATTGCCTCCGAAGCCGTCTACACGGCCTCCCAGAACTTCCCCACAAAAGCGACAACACCGGGAGCTGATGCTGGTCAGGGGAACCCGAAATCCCTGCAGTCCCTCCTCCATGCCAAGGACCCCACGCTCACGTACCTGCCGAGTATCAAATCTCTTGCTCCCTGGGCCGGCAGCAACGTGCTCAGCGCGGAGCCGTTCGACGCCAGTACCGCCGTGTACGCGGCAGAGGACCAGAGCGAAGGGTGCTGGGGCGTTGCCGACAACGAAGGCCCGGCGCTGCCGACATCTGGCATCCCGGCCGGGGTCAGCTACGCGTGGTACCGGGCTGGCTCGTCAGCGACAACACAGTGCGACGCCGCCAACATGGTGAGCAAGGGGAAAGCAGGCTCCCTGTGGAAGACCACATCTTCGGCCTACGCCAAGGAGCCCTGACCGTCGGCTGCTGCCGCGGGTGACGACCGGCCCATCCTCTGATCGTCTCGAGACCGGCCGCTTCAGCCCTGGCGCCACAGTGCCCGTTCCCCCGCGGCTATCCCTGCGAGTCGCGTCACGAAGGTGAGCAGCCGCGAGCGGTACCTTGGGGGCCAACCAAGGTGCTGCCCCGGTGATCCATCGCCGCCGGCCGAGCGACGAAAGCGAGCAACCGAAATGGCCCGGTCATTGAGCGAGCGCCTTCGGCGGCAGCGGTGGCTGCGCCCCTGGGCCGAGGGCGCCGTCATCTTCGGGGTGCGGGCCGCGGCCATCGTGTTCGTGGCCGAGTTCGCCATCCACGGGCTCGGCCCGCTGTCCACGTTCGGGATCGCTCTCGATCCCGGGAGCAGGGCACTGGTGCCCGGCTTCTTTCACTGGGATGCCGTGCGCTACCTCCAGGTGGCAGACCACGGGTACTCGCACTCGTGGATGTCCGTCTACTTCCCGCTCTACCCGCTACTGGTCCGGAGCGGTCAGGCGATCGGCCTGCCCGAGACCTACAGCGCGCTGGCCGTGTCGTGGGCCGCGACCTACGGGCTCGGAGTGGCGCTCATCTTCTACGTGCGCGACTGCCTGGGGCGATCGCGATGGCTCGGCGCGGTACTGCTCGCCATCTGGGCTCCGGCCTCGTTCTTCTACTTCTCGGGGTACCCCGAGTCGATCGAAGCGCTGGGTCTCACGGTCGTGCTCATCTTGGTGCAGCGCCGGCGCTTCCTGGCGGCGGGGCTGGTCGCCGGGGTGGCCTCGGCCTCGGCCCCCCTCGGGATCCTCTTCGTGATCCCCGTGGTCGTGGGACTGCTCCAAGACCGTGCCGGCGGCTTTCGATGGGCTCGCGCCGGCGCAGCGCTGGTGCTGAGCGAGACCGGCGCGCTGGCCTACAGCGCCTACCTGTGGGCACGTTTCGGCAACCCCCTCGCCTACGTGTCCGCGGAGTCCGACCCCCAATGGAACCGAAAGCTCACGTACCCGTTCCGGTCGGTCCTGTGGTCGCTCGACCGGATGGTGCACGGCCAAGCGATCGGGACGCCGTCGATCAACGGCGACTTCGTCATCGCGGACCTGGTCAACGACGCGGTGGCAATTGCCGCCGCGGTCTCGGTCGTGCTCCTCGTGGCGGCGATCGGCCGCCGCCGCCTGGCCACCTCTCCGCTGCTGCCAGGCGTGGTGCTGGCGGCAATCGACGTCGTGTTCAACGTGTCGGACGGCACCGCCGGCGGCCTGTCTCCCGAGGCCCTCGCCCGCCTCTTGCTCACGGTCGTGCCGCTCTACGTGGTCGTGACGTACTGGAGGCGCGACGAGCTGGTCTACGCGCTGGTGGCGATCTCCGCGGTGATGGGGACGGCGGCCCAAACGCTCTTCTTCCACAACTTGTGGTTCACGTGACGGTGCGCGGCCGATGAGAGTGGCGTACGTCGTTCCCCGCTACGGCCCCCAGGTCACCGGCGGCGCCGAGACCGGCGCCCGAATGTTCGCCGAGCGCCTCGTGTCGGAGCGGCGCTGGCAAGTCGAGGTCTACACCACGTGCGCCCTCGACCATCTCACCTGGGACGATGTGCTGGCGCCCGGGACCGAGACGATCGCCGGGGTCCGAGTCCACCGCTTCGCCTCGCGGGCCGGGCGGGATCCCGGGTTCCACCCGTTCTCCGGGGCCCTGCTGGCCGATCCCGAGTCGGCGAGCTTCGAGGAGGCCGAGCGCTGGGTCGACCTCCAAGGGCCGATCACCCCCGAACTGGTCGACGCAGTCGCGCGGAGCGATGCCGACGTCGTCGTGTTCTACCCCTACCTCTACTACCCGACCGTGCGAGGCGTCCCGGCGGTGGCCGGGCCAGTCGTGATGCACCCGGCCGCCCACGACGAGCCGGCGCTGCGGCTCCCCGTGTTCCCCCCGGTGTTCCATCGAGTCGACGGCTTCGTCTTCCAGACGCGAGGGGAGCGCCGGCTGGTGACCGAGCGCTTCGGGGTCGGCGCCGTACCGCAGGTCCTCCTCGGGCTGGGAGTCGAAGAGCGCCCCGGGGATCCCCAGGCGGCCCGGCAGGCGTTCGGGCTGGGTGACGCCCCGTACCTTCTCTGCCTCGGACGCGTCGATCACATGAAAGGGACCGATCTCCTCGCCCACTACTTCAGCGTCTACAAGGAGCGCCACGGCACTCCGCTCAAGCTGGTGCTCGCCGGGCCTGTGATCGACCCCCCCGATCCCCACCCCGACGTGGTCGTCGCCGGCATCGTCGACGAGACGTCCAAGTGGGGGCTGCTGCGCACAGCCGCGGCCCTGGTGTCGCCGTCGCCGTGGGAGGCGTTCTCCCTCGTGGTCGTCGAGG
This sequence comes from Acidimicrobiaceae bacterium, assembly GCA_027342785.1. Lineage (GTDB taxonomy): Bacteria > Actinomycetota > Acidimicrobiia > Acidimicrobiales > RAAP-2 > JAJYWF01. Next base: position 27,018 of record DAHWPS010000008.1, on the reverse strand, counting down.
CAATGGCGTGCGGCACGCCTGTCCTCGTCCATGCCGGCTGTGCCGCCACCCGAGAGCACTGCGAGCAGTCGGCCGCCGGCATGTGGTTCGGCGGCTACGGCGAGCTCGAAGTGGCGATCGAGCTGCTCTCGAACGACCGGGCCCGTCGTGCCGCGATGGGCGACCGAGGCCGTCGCTACGTAGACCGTCATTTCCGCTGGCCCGTGATCCTCGATCGCTACACCCGGTTCCTCTCCCGGGTGGCCGAGTTGGCACAGCGGTCCGAGAGGTGAGCGCAGCCGGTCAGAAGTGGGGGTCGAGGAAGCGCCTCAGCACCGGGTTCACCTGCTCTGGGTGGGTGAGGTTGCTCGCGTGGCCGGCGCCGCGCACCACGACCACGCCCTCACAGGCTGCGAGCCCCGCGCAGAGCGCTTCGGCACGCTCCATCGGGATGGCCACGTCCTGGTCGCCGTGGAGCACGATCGCCGGTGCGGCGATCTCACCGAGGTGACCGGTGATGTCGTAGCGCCCCATGAGGCAACGGTAGGGCGCGGTCAACTGGTCGGGTGGCATGGCCGCCCATTTGGCGAACCACGGGCCGGCGTCGGCGTCTCGGCCCAGGATCATGTCGGCGACGAGCTCTTGGACCTCTCCGGGACCGTGTGCCACCCACTCGTCGTGCATCGCGTCGTAGGCCGGGACAGCGCCGGCGTCCTCGAGGCCGGCCTGGGTGTCGATGAGCACGAGGGCGGCGACTCGCCCGGGCGCCCGCAGCGCCGCCCGCAGTGAGACGAAGCCGCCTTGGGACATCCCGGCAAACGCGGCGCGCTCGATGCCGAGATCATCCAAGAGCGCGAGGGCGTCGTCGGCAGAGTCCCAGTACGTGAACGGACCGCCCGCGCGCGTGGCGCCGTGGCCGCGCTGGTCCCAGGTGACGCAGCGGTACGGGCCCGACAGCGCGGCCACCTGCGCGTCGAACATCTCGTGGTCCATGAGGAACCCGTGGCTGAAGAGCACGGCTGGTCCCGCTCCTCCCGAGTCCTCGAAGAACAGGCGCTGGCCGTTCACTTGGGCGAAGGGCATGGCGAGACTCTACGGCGTCCTCGCCCCATCCTGCTTGGCTGCGTCGGCGACCCGCCAGCAGTACCAGGCGACGGTGCTCCGGTACGGGCGGAACGGTTCCCCCAGACGCTGCAGCTCTGCAGGCGACACGAGCGCGCCCTGCCGCCAGGCGGCGGCGTAGCCGATCCGCACCCCGAGATCGCCCACCGGCCAGACGTCGGGTCGGCGGAGCGCCATCATGAGAAACATCTGCGCCGTCCACACGCCGATCCCGCGTACTTGGACCAGGTGCTCGACCACCTCGTCGTCGCCGAGGCGTCCGATCCGCCCGAGGTCCACCTGGCCACCCGCAGCCCTCTCGGCCAGGTCGACCAAGGCCGCGGTCTTGGCGCCGCTCAGACCGCAGGCACCCAGCGCGTCAGGTCCGGCCTCGAGGATGCTCTCGGGCGTGACGTCTCCGAGGAGGCCGGTCAGACGAGCGTGGATCGACCGTGCGGCCGAGCCGGCCAGTTGCTGGGACACGATGGAGCGCACCAGCACGGCGAAACGGGCATCCACCGGCACCGGTCGGTCGAGCGGCGCGGGCCCGTGCCGCTCGACCAGCCCGGCCAGGACTCGATCGCGCCGGGATAGCTCGGCCAGGATCTCGGCGCGACGAGGGGAGTGCCGCGAGGTCACGACGAGCACCCGCTCGTCAGGTGGCGACGATGCCGACGACGGGACGGTTGAGCTGGAGGCCACCCATCGAGCCTGTGAAAGTGGCTGTCCCGAAGGCGAACACCCCGCCGTCGGCTGCCGCGAACCGGTAGCCGTCGCCGCTCGCTGTCGCCGACATGCCCACGATCGGGGCGTCGAGCGGATGCCCGCCCATCGACCCGTAGAACGGTGCGCCGAAGGCGAACACCCCGCCGTCTGCGGCCACCTCCCAGTAGCCGCCGGTGCTCGCGTCGACGGCAATTCCCACCACCGGGGCGTCGAGCCGGGTGCCTCCCATCGAGCCGAGGTACTCCGCGTTCCCGAAGGCAAAGACCCCGCCGTCGGAGGCCACGAGCCAGTACCCGCTCCCTGTGGCGGTGGCGGCCATGCCCACGATCGGGGCGTCCAGCGCCTTACCGCCCATCGAGCCGTCGAAGCGCGCCGCGCCGAAGGCAAAGACCCCGCCGTCGGACGCCACGAGCCAGTAGCCGGCGCCTGTGGGGGTGGCGGCCATCCCCACGATCGGGGCGTCCAGCGCCTTACCGCCCATCGAGCCGTAGAAAGGAGCGCCGCCGAAGGCGAAGACCCCGCCGTCGGAGGCCACCGCCCAGTACCCCTCGACATCGGGAGCCATCGCCACCCCGACCACGGGCGCGTCGAGCGGGTGGCCCCCCATGGAACCGCAGAACGGTGCAGATCCGAACGAGAACATCCCGCCATCGGAGGCGACCATGTCGTAGCCGAAGTGGGCGGCCGACGGCACGCTGCAGGGGGGCTCCGAGATCGGGTCTGCGCGGGCGTTCCCGGTGAGCTGGGGGTCGTGGTGGAACTCGGGCCAGGCCCCGGCACCCACCGCCAGCGCGCCGTCGGAGCCGGGGAGCACGTAGTGCTCCACCTGCCCGAAGCATTTTGTGGAAGGGCACCCGTACCCGGCCACGGTGATCCCGACGATCCCGTCTGTGTCGGTGACCAGTGGCGAGTTCTGGAAGCCGAGCACACCGTGGGTGCTGCTGACACCGTTGAGCACTGCGACTTGCTCGTGCGTGCTGCCGTCGAAGATGTCGACACCCAACGTCGTGGGTACGAGCAGGTCCTGGTCGCCGTGCCCCGAGAGGTCCGCGGTCACGACGGAACCGATGACCTCGCCGGTCGTGGCGGCATGCCAGAGCGGCGCGCCGGTCGCTCCTGTGAGGACCCACACTGCGCCGCCGCCATCCTGGTTGGTGCCTTCGACGACCCGGAGCGCTCCTGTGCCTGTGACGTCGGCGAGGGCCGGGCTCGATGTGGTCAGGCCGCCGAGGTCGGTGGACCACGCGACGCCGCAGTCGGTGGTGAACGCGATCACCTCGCCGGTGCTGGCGGCCCCGTTCCAGTAGCTGCCGGTGCCCGTCACGATCCCGGTGCTGCCTCCGGAGAGGATGGGGCCGACCGCGGGTGACGAGAACATTGTCTGTGTGGTGTCGTGATCGCAGATGAGGTCGCCCCGACTGTTGAAGATCCTCATGTGCCCGCCCTGGGAGTAGGTCTGGCCCCGGCCGGAACCGGCGGTCTGGCCGCCGCCTTCGACGATCTCGGTGTGCCCTGTCCCGTAGAGGTCGGCCAGTGCGGCCGTGGAGAACGTGGTGTCGGAATTGAAGAACGGCCATCCGGGGAGGACAGCCCCGTCCGCAGCGTCGAGCGCGTACTCTTCCTGGCCCAACGAACCGGCGGCCACGTCGGGACCGCGGCCTGTGAAGTCGGCGACGGCCAGGGAGGCCTGGACCCCGTTGTGCGGATAGGGGTCTGTGGGCGGGTTGTCGACCGGTACCGACCACAAAGGGGTCCCGTTCGGACCGAACCCTTCGTAGCCGCCGGAGAGGGGGTGCGCGGCATTGCCGGCGCCGACGAACACCGAGTCGTGCGTGCCGCCTGGCAGGACCGCCACCGAAGGCGAGGAATCGACCGGCGCCCCGGCCGACGCAGGCCATCCGGTCATCTCGGCGCCGGTGGACAGCGAGAAGGCGTAGACCTTGCCCGCGCGGTCTCCCACGACGGCCGCCGGGCCGCCGGGCAGGTCGGCCACCACAGGCGAGGACTGGGCGATCGGTGTGCCGGCGTCGTCGAGCGCTGTCGTGGACCAGGCGAATGTGATCTGGAGGGATGTCGCGGAGGCGCGCGGCCTCGCCGCTGCAGCGGCCGAGCCGCGCCCCGGAGCGAGAACCAGCGCCAGCGTGCCCACGGCGAGAATCGCCCCTGCCGCCAGGACGGCGAGCGCGCGAACGCGAGAAGCGCTGCCGCGCCGGCGAACGGCGGCCTGAGGGCGATGGCAGGGAGGGAGGCCGATCATCCGGGAGGACCGTACCTCACCTCACGCCGGCATCAGAAGCCGCTCATCCCCACGATCGGCTTGTTGAGCGGCTTGCCGCCCATGGACCCGAAGAACGGGGCATCGAAGCTGAAGATGCCCCCGTCGGCGGCCACGAAGCGGTACCCCTGGCCGCCGCGGACGGAGTCCATCCCGACGATGGGGGCGTTGAGCGGCTTGCCGCCCATCGAACCGAGGAACGTGGCGTTGAAGCTGAAGATCCCCCCGTCGGCGGCCACCTCCCAGTAGCCGCCGGTGGCAGGGTCACTGGCCATGCCGACGATCGGGGCGTTGAGCGGTTTGCCGCCCATCGACCCGTAGAACTTGGCGTTCCCGAAGGCGAACAGCCCCCCGTCGGCAGCCACCTCCCAGTAGCCGCCGCCTGTAGGGGTGGCGGCCATGCCGACGATCGGCTCGTTCAAGGGTTTGCCGCCCATCGACCCGTAGAACTGGGCGTTCCCGAAGGCGAACAGCCCCCCGTCGGAGGCCACCTCCCAGTACCCGCCGCCTGTCGCGGTGGCGGCCATGCCGACGATCGGTCTGTTGAGCGGTTTGCCGCCCATAGACCCGTAAAACTGCGCGTTCCCGAAGGAGAACAGTCCCCCGTCGGAGGCCACCTCCCAGTAGCCGCCGCCTGTGGGGGTCGCGGCCACGCCCACCACGGGTGCGTTGAGTGTGATCGACCCGGTGGAGCCGCAGAACGGGAGGTTACCGAAGTTGAAGATCCCGCCGTCGGCCGCCGACAGCAGGTAACCGTCGGGTCCTCCCGCCGGCGGGCTGCACGGCACTTCGATGTGCTGGACGGTCCCGGCGTCCCCGTTGAGGGAGGGGTCGAGGTGGAACTGGGGCCACGCGCCGGTGCCGTCGACCGACGACCCGTTCGAGCCGGCGATCTCGTAGTGCATGATGACGCTGCCGTTCGGGTCGTAGCCGGCCAGGGTGATCCCGATCGTCCCGTTGGGATCGTCGGTGACGAGAGGGGAGTTCTGGAAGCCCACGTAGGGCTGGAGGACTGTGAGAACGCTGCCGTTGCGCCCTGTGAGGACGTACACGCCGTTGATGGTCGGGGCCAGGACGTCCTGGTACCCGGACCCGAGGTCGACGGTCACCACCGAGCCGATCACCGGCTTGACCGCCGTATTCCAGATCGTGCTGCCCGTCGCGCCTGTGATGGCGTAGACCGAGCCGGTGGATGTGGAGACCTGGGTCCCTTCGATCACCTGGAGCTGCCCGTTGCCCAGGACGTCGGCCAGGGCCGGGCTGCTGTTGGTCTTGCCATCGAGGGCGATGTTCCACGTCTGGCCGCAGTGGCTGTTGACGGCGATGAGGTGGTCGGTGTCGGCGGCCCCAGGCCAGTGTGTCCCGGTGCCGAAGACGATCCCCACTTGCGACGAGGCCCCGAAGAACTCGCCGACCGCCGGGGAGGACTGCACCACCTGTGTCGTTGTGTACTGGCAGATGAGGCCGCCATTGGGCTCGGGCTGGTTCTCGTTGCCCGTGGGGCTCAGGACCCTCAGGTGCCCGCCCTGGTCGTAGTGCGTCCCGTAGGATGTGCCCTCGGTGGAGTCTCCGCCTTCGACGATCTCGGTCTGTCCGTTCCCGTAGAGGTCGGCCAGGGCCGGGGTCGTGTAGTTGCTGTCGGCCTGGTACCACGGGAAGCCGTTCAGCGTGTGACCGCTCCCTGCTGTCATCGCGTACTCCATCTCACCCAGGGAGCCGGCGACCACGTCCACACCGCCCTGGAGGTCTCCGACGGCCATCGACGCCTGCACGCCGTTGTGCGGCGTGGAAGTTTCTGTGGACGGGTTGGTCTCCTGGGTAAACCACTTCTCCGTGCCACTCGCACCGATGGCCAGGTAGCCGCCCGACGTGGGATTCCCGGCGTCCCCCGTCCCCACGAACACGGTGTCGAGGGAGCTGCCGGCTGTCGTCGGCGCCACCGAGGGGGTGGAGTTCACCGGGGCGCCGGCTGTGTAGGTCCACGCCTGCGCTCCGCTGGCCAGGTAGTAGGCGTAGACCTTGCCGGCCTCGTCGCCCACGACCGCTGCGGGGCCTCCGGCCAGCTCGGCCACGTTGGGAGAGGAGAGGGCGATCGGGCTCGACCCGTCGGGGATTGTGACCCGCCACGTCGGTGTGCCGAATGAGATCTTGGGGGTGGCGATGGCGCCCGCCACCGCGCTCTCCCTGGGCGTCGCGGCCGAGGCCGCACCGGCGCTCATGGCGCCGGTGCCCGCCAGCGCGACGGCAGCGAACAGCACACCCCAGCGGGACCGGCATCCCGCACCCGTTCGATCACCCATCTCTTCCCACCCCCTGCTCTCGTGCCGGCACCGGCGCACGCCGGCACTCCGGCCCCGTGGTCCGGTCGCCCTGACCCCCTGACGCCGATAGCATCGCACAACGTGGCCGCCGAAGGGATGCCCCGATCGGCGCAGGGCACACCCCCGCCGGCGGAGCTTTGGTCCGAGGTCGCGGCAGCGTTCCGCCGCCATCGCCCCCAGGGGTCGCACCGCTGGAACTTCGCCGGAGCGTTCGCCGACCTCGAGCGGCGCTTCGGGCAGGTGCGGCCCGTCGCGGAGGACCCCGGGCCGCAGGGAGGTCCTGCGATCAACGCGAGCGAGGAGCCACCGGCTGCCGGGACCGACGAGCCACCGGCTGCCGGGAGCCTCGAGCCGCGGCCGGTGCACAGTGTCTTCCGCCGCCAGGTGCTCGAACGCCTGGCCCCCTGGGTCGATGCCCGCGCCCGATCGGTGGCCACCGAGGTGGTGACCGAAGCCCTCGCCGAGCCGGTGCGGCGGCTGGACGGCGACGTGCGGCGGCTGGACGGCGGTGTCCTGGGACTGGAGAGCGGCATGGCGTCGGCGGTCGAGGCATTCCGTTTCCTCGCGGCTCGCCTCGAGACGCTCGAGTCGGCGGCCGACCGGCGGCGGAGCCCGGTCGACGCGATCGAGTGGTTGGTTCCCCCCGCCGACGACGCCCTCACCGGACCTCTGTGCGAGTGGCTGGCGGCGAACCACGGTCACGGCGTGGTGGTCCACGCCGAGTGCGGGCGTGGCGCACTGGTCGAGGCGCTGGGCGCGGTAGGCGTCACGACGGTCGGCATCGAACCTCGCGGGCTGGTCGCCTACGAGGCATCGGTGCGCGGCGCCGAGGTGAGGGTCGGACCGGCGGACGCCGCCATCGCCGAGATGGACCCCGGCAGCGCAGGCGGGATGGTCCTGTCGGGAGTGGTGGACCGCGTGAGCGTGGACGAGCTCGTGCGCTTGCTCGCTCTTGCGACCAGCCGGATACAGCCCGGGGCACCGCTCGTGGTCGTGGGCACCGACCCCGCTGCAGCGCGCGACGTGTGGGGCCCGGTGGCGTGGGACCTGCTGCCAGGGCGGCCGCTCCACCCCGAGACGTGGGAGGAGCTGCTCGCGCGAGGGGGCTACGAGGACGTCGGCCGCCTCGAGGATGCAAGGGGAGCCGGCTCGGCCGTCCCCCAATTCGTCGTGAAAGGCCGTCGACCGGCGTGACCGCAGTGCACCAGCTCGTCCCGGTCCTCCATGCCGGCGATGCCGTCGGGCAGCACGCGATGGCGCTGCAGACCATGCTGCGGAGCCGGGGAGCCGACTCCGAGATCTTCGTCGAGCTGGAGGACCCCGAGACGGTTGGCGTCACGCGACCGGTGCGCGAGCTCGGGAGCGGCGGGCAGCGTGCCGGGGAGGTGCTCGTGTACCAGTTCGCCACGGCGTCGGACCTGGCCGGGATCGTCGCCGCACGGGACGAGCCGCTGGTGGTCAACTACCACAACGTGACGCCGCCCGAGCTCTTCGCCCCATGGGACAACGAGCTGGCACGCCACCAGGTCCGCGCTCGCGCCGAGCTCTCGCTCCTCGCCGGGCGGGCGACCCTCGGGGTCGCCGTGTCGGAGTGGAACCGCCGTGACTTGGTCGAAGCGGGGTTTGGTGCAACGGTTGTGTTGCCGCCGATCGTCAGCCGAACGACCTCGGTACGTCTGGAGGCGCCCGCCGCGGCCCCTGGCACCGTGGCGCGCGAGGGCGCGGACCGTGGCACCGTGGCGCGCGAGGGCGCGCGTTGGCTCAGCGTGGGCCGTCTCGCGCCCAACAAGGCCTTGGAGGACGCCATCGCCGGCCTTCTCGCGTACCGGATGCGCTGGGACCCGCGCGCCGAGCTGCTGGTGGTCGGCAAGCCCGCAGTGCCTTCGTACGCGACGGCGCTGGGGTCGTTCGTCCGCGAGCTCGGGCTCGGTGATGCCGTGCGATTTGCGGGGAAGGTCGGCGACGAGGAGCTGGCGCGCGCCTACGACGATGCCGACGTGCTGGTCGTCACCTCCGAGCACGAAGGTTTCTGCCTGCCTGCGGTCGAGGCGATGGCGAGGAGGGTACCGGTGGTGGCGTACGCGCAAGGCGCGTTGCCAGAGGTGGTCGACGGCGGGGGAGTCCTCCTCGACGTGAAGGACCCGATCTCGCTCTCCGACGCCGTGCACCGATTGGTGTCGGACCAGGACCGACGCGCCGAGGTTGTCGAAGCTGGTCTCGCTCGAGTCGGAGCGCTCGACCTCGAGACGGCAGGCAGCCGTCTCGTCGATCTGCTCCTTGCCGTGGCCGAGGGCGGGGGCGCGCTTGGTGAGACGGGCGTGGCTGGAGGAGAGGAGCCAAGGGGCGCGGTCGGGTCGCCGGACGTCGGCGGGAGAGCGGCGGGCGATCTCGCGGTGGACGGCGTCAGTGGGTGATCGCGCCGGTGACGAGCTCGACGAAGTGCCGCCTGGAACGCTCGACCGAGAGGTCGGCCACCCGCCTGCGGGCGGCGGCCGACAGACGGCTGCGCAGGTCTGGGTCCCGCGCGACCCGAGCCACCGCGGCGGCGAAGCGTAAGGGGTCCTTGTCCTCGAGCACGATCCCGGCGTCGCCTACGGTTTCGGGTATCGCTGCCGCCCCATAGGCGACCACCGGCACCCCGTGCCCCATCGCCTCGACCACGGGCACGCAAAACCCCTCGTGGTCTGACGCGCACACGAACACGTCGGCCGCCCGGTAGTAGGCCTCGAGCTGGCCGGCGTCGACCGATCCGGTGATCGAGACCGCGTCGGCGAGGCCGAGCGCCTTGACGAAACCGGTGAGCGCCTCGGCGTACCGCTCACCGAGCGGCGATCCGACCAGGTGGAGGCGGGCTGTCGGATCGTAGACCTCTCGGAGGACGGCCAGCATTCTGACCAGGTCGTGGGGTGCTTTGTGAGGAGAGACTTTCCCCACGAAGAGGAGGTCGATCCCACCGCGGGCTCGGGCGGCCGACAGGCGGGCGGCGGTGGCCGGATCGGGTTCGGACCCGGTCGCAGTCATGTCGATGAGCAGCGGGACGACCGCCGTCCGGGCGTACCCGGCTTCGACGAGCTCACCCTCGTTGTAGGAAGAGTCGGCCACAGCCAGCACGCACTCGGGTGCCAATCGCTCCAGTTGGGCCCGGCCAAGGCTCACTTCGAATGCCACACTCGGCTCCCACTCCGCGAGGAGGGAGGCCGGGGTGATGTTGTGGTAGTTCACGAGCTTGGGCTCGCTCCGGGTCACCAGGATGTCGAAGACCGGGCTGCCGATCGAGGACTGGTAGAGGAGCCAGCGATCCCGGGCGCTCCGCCCCAAGTCGACGACCGGCCGGGCCAGGTGGGCCACGTCGGGCGTGCACGTGCCGTAGTAGATGTCCGAGTCGATGCCGGCCTGGCGCAGGGCATCGGTGAGCGTGAGGGTGTGGACGCCGATGGCATCGCGGCTGGCCAGCGACGGGATGACCTGGTCCACGCGCACGGTGCCGAGTGTACCGGCGGACCGGTGAGGGCTTGTTTGATACGCGCAGTCTTCGATATGGGGTCAACTGGTGGTGGCGGGTGAGCTGGGGGGATGTCAGTGACGCGGTGGGAGCGGGCCGTAGGCTGTCGTGTATCGGTCGCCTCTTCCTCCCGCCCTCCTGCCCCCGTTCTTTTAGCCCTCGCCGCTCGCCTGGCGCTTTGGGTGCGCGGGGCTGGTGGCGTGCTCGGGGCTCGTGGGGCGCGCGGGGCTCGTGGGGTGCGCGGCTTGGTCCGGTCGTCGCCGGGGCGGTCATCGCGGCACTGGTCGTTTTGGCAGCGCCGGTGCTTGTGGCGGCAGCGCCCGTGGCGGCAGCGCCCGTGGCGGCAGCGCCCGTGCTTGTGGCGGCAGCGCCCCTGGCGGCAGCGCTCACGTCAACGTCCACGTCCCAGACGGCCGCTGTCCCGAGCGATTCGACCGAAGTGCGTATCGCCATGACTCAGAACGACGGTCACGATCTGATCGCGACCTCGCCGGGCGGCGTCTCGGCGCCCGGGGTGCCTGACAGTCCTGCCGTCTACTTCCACCAGGACGGCTCGACGTGGGAGGTCTATGCCGGGACATCGTGCGCCGGACCATGGGGAAGCGGGCCGGTGCTCAGCGGGCAGGCGACACCGACGGCAGTCCCAGTGAGCACGTCGCAGCCGTTACGACTCTGCCTCGCGCCTCCCCCCGGATCCCCGGCGGGCACGACAGCCGATGTGACGGTGGATGGCACGCTCACGGCGCTGTACAACGTCGCAGGCTCGGCTCGAACGGTGAACACGCTGCCCCTCGAGACATATGTGGCCGATACGGTGCCAGGAGAGTCGCCTACGTACTGGGCGACACTTGGCGGGCCTGGCCCCCAGGGTGCCGACTGGGGGTTCCAAGAGCTGGAGGCGCAGGCGGTGGCAGTGAGGTCCTACGTCCTGGCCAACAGGGGTGGGTACGGCGGCTATGCCGACACGTGCGACCTCACCTGCCAGAACTACCAAGGCACCAAGTACGTGACGCCGGTCAGCATCGCCGCCGCCGACGACACCGCCGGTGAGGTGATGTACATGCCCGGCGGTGCCATCGCCACCACCGAGTACTCGGCGTCCACCGGGGGGTACACGGCCGGAGCACCGTTCCAAGCGGTCCCGGACGCAGGCGACGCCGTCTGCGTACCGAGCGCGTGCAACCCGCGCCACGACTGGACGGTCACAGTGCCGTTTTCCGCGATCCAAGCGGTGTGGCCCGAGTATGGCCCCACGCCACAGGTGAATGTCACCGGGCGCAACGGGTACGGCGCGTGGACAGGAAGAGTCACCCAGGTGACCTTGTCGGGCAACGGGACCTCGGGGGTCGTGACAGGGGACACGTTCGCGTCGGCACTCACACTGTTCTCGGACTGGTTCAACCCGGTCTCGGAGACCGCGACGACACTTCGCCTCACAGGGCACGGGTGGGGTTCGGGGATCGGGATGGGGCAGTGGGGTGCGCTCGGGTATGCGATCGGGACAGACGGTGGTGCGGGCAACTGGACGTACCAGCAGATCTTGGCTCACTACTACGCTCCGGCGGCCCTCGGTCGACTCCCCGGCTCTCCCGCGTCTGTCGGCGCGAGCGGAGGGATCGACGGGTACTGGCTCGTCGCCTCCGACGGGGGGATCTTCAGCTTCGGTGCGGCAAAGTTCTACGGGTCGATGGGGGGGAAGCCCTTGAACGAGCCGATCGTGGGCATGGCCGCTGTTCCCGGTGGGGGCGGCTACTGGGAGGTCGCCTCCGACGGGGGGATCTTCAGCTTCGGCTCGGCCAGGTTCTACGGGTCGATGGGTGGGAAGCCCTTGAACGAGCCGATCGTGGGCATGGCCGCCACCCCGACGGGAGGCGGCTACTGGGAGGTCGCCTCCGACGGGGGGATCTTCACGTTCGGCGACGCGGTGTTCGAGGGATCGGCAGCTGGCACCGTGACCGGAGAAGGATCGGTGGCCATGCTGCCAACCCTCACCGGGCGCGGCTACGACGTGGTGACCGGGGTGGGGACGGTGCTGCCGTTCGGTGACGCGCCGCAGCTCGGTGATCTCACAACAGCGGTGCCCGGCTACCCGGGTGGCGTTGTCGGCGGCGCCGCGACCGACGGATGATTCGACCGATCGGCGGTGCCCGGGTGAGGGGGCTCGAGAGGTCGGGTCACTGCCCGTGCTCTTCTCGTTCTCTCAGGGTATGCCCGGCGGGGTGAGCTGGAGGCGCGCCGGGGCGCACTCACCCATCCCAGCGAGCGCGATCGGCCACTGGCGGCTGTGGGGTTCAATAGTGGATGTGCAATGCGACCAACCGACGAGGTCGGCTCAGGCTCGGGGAGCCGGGTCTGCCAGCATGTTGATCGGCTGAGCGGCTGGTGATGCTCGTGGTGATCGTGATCGCCGTGCTCGCCGTGCTGGCCGTCAGTGGTCTGTTGCTGGCCTGGGGCTTTGGTGGCCGGAGCGAGGCTCGGTCGATGGGTGAGTACGACCGGGCAATGCGCACCCTGGCGGAGAAATCCGAAAGGTCTCGGTCCCGTCTGGATGGGGGTGCTCGTGGCCCCAGGGACGAGCGCCCGGAAGCTGAGCAGGCTGGTCACGAACCCCCGAGGCGGATCTCGGGTTCGGGCAGCGAGTTGGCATCCCGGCCTCTCAGTGGGTCGGGCCCTCGGCCTCTTGGCGGGTCGGGGTCGGTGGTGTTGGTGCCGCCGGGGGGCCGGGCACCGGGCGATCCGCCGAGCCCGCCTCGTCGCGTACCTCTCGCCCGCTCTCTTGACGCCCCGCTGCACCACCCCCTGCCTCGTTCGCTCGAGCCTTCACGGGCGAGCGAGCTGCTCACGCCGGACGACGGTAATGGGCCGCCCCCCAGGACTGGGGCCGAGGTCGGGTCGTCGATGCCGATGGGAGCGGCGTACCCCCGCGCATCTGCGTCCCGGCTCATTACGAGCAGCGCGTCGGGACCCGCAGCGCGTCCCATCGCGAGGCCCGATCGCCACCCTCCGCCCACCCCCCCGCCGAGAGCCCTCGAGGAAGTGGCCCGGGTGGTTGGCGTGTTCGAGGATCGAGCAGAGCAGGACCCTGGCGTGGTCGCCAATGCCCGGCTGACCGGGACCACCGGGCTCCTCCTCATCGTGCTGTTCTTCTGCGAGGGAGTGACGATCCCGTTCATCAGCCGGATCCTCTCCTGGCACATCGTCATCGGGCTCATCCTGATCCCCCCGGTCCTGTTGAAGATCGGATCGACGCTCTGGCGGTTCGCCCACTACTACCTGGGTGACCCTCGCTTCCGGAAAGCGGGTCCGCCCCATCCGCTCCTGCGAGTGCTTGGACCGCTGGTGATGCTGTCCACCGTCGCCGTGATCGGCTCGGGTGTGGCGCTCTGGCTGGCCGGCCCCCACGACCTGCTGCTCCTCCGCATCCACCAGGTGACGTTCGTGCTGTGGTTCGCCGTGGTGGCCGTGCACGTCGTGGCCCACGTCTTGCGCGCGACCCGATTGGCCGCGGCCGACAGCCGGGACGCTGCAGCTCGCAACCCCAAGGTGGCGGGGGCGCGGACGAGGCGCCTCGTCGTCGCCGGCAGCTTGGTGGCCGGTTTGGCGGTCGGGGCACTAGGGATGACGGTGACGACGCCCTGGAGCCACAACTCAGGTCCGGTTGCACCTGCAAAGACGACGACCGTCAAACCTGGTTCGGGTGTGGCGGGGCATGCCGGTGGTAGCTCGTCACCGGCTGCGACCCGCACCGTGACCGCTCACACGTCTGGGAGCGGCTCGCCCAAGCACTGAGGCGGCTCGCGAAAAAGTCGGGCGGTCCACCGAAGCGCCAAGGCGGCGATGTTTTCAGGCCCGCGGAGCGACGGCGGGGTCACCCAGGCGAGGGAAGCGGCGTAGACGACCGAGCCGTCCGAGCCGACCGGCGTCGATCCCATGGTCGGCCGCCGACAGCAGGCGGAGGTCGCCTCGGCTGTTCCCGTAGGCCCACAGCACTGGCTGGGGCAACCCTGCGCCGTGGAGACCTTCAGCTCGGAGCCAGCCGGTCAAGCGCGCGTACTTCTCCGCACCGCGGCAGTTGCGCCCCTCGAAGTGCCCGGTCAGAAGCCCCCCACCCTCTTGGAGCCTGGTGGCGAGCACCGCCTCGACCCCAAGGAGCTCGCCGGCCACCCGTACGTAGCACTCAGGAGACGCCGAGACCACGACGAGCCGATGGCCCAGCGAGCGATGGAGGTCCATCCGCTCCCTCACTTCGGGACGCAGTCGCCGCGCCAGGTGCTCGGCGGCAAACGCAGACGCGACGGCGTCCACCTGATCGGAGGGAAGCCCTGCGAGCAGACGGGAGAAGAGCGCCTCTTTGGCCCGGTCGGCAGACTCGCCGCCGAGGAGAGCTGCCCGCAGCAGCAGCGGCAGGGTCCGTAGGGCTGCCAGGGTCACCGGAAGGAACCCCCGGACCCGGATGAGGAACGGCATGACGCTGCCGCCACTCGTGATCGTCCCGTCGAAGTCGAATGCCGCCACCGTCGGCACGCCAGTCGGCGACCCTTCCGTCTCGGTTCTCGACAGCGGTGAGCTCATCAGACGGAGCGCCCGCCTCGTCCGGCCCCGCCGGCGAAGCGTCCAGCACCTTGGAGCGTCTCGCCGCTCGCGATAACTTCCCGTCCTCGACGAGCCTCGTTGACCGCCGCTGCCTCCTCCCCGAGACCCCACTGCTCGAGCGACGAGAGCCGGTCGCTACGCAGGCAGACTTGGGGGAGGTCCGCCAACTGGTGGCCCAGAGCGATGGCATCGGCGAGCGCGTGCCCGGAATCGGCCAAGCGGTTGACCAGACCGATCTCGAAGGCTTCGCCCGCCGGGACGGGTCTCCCGGTCAAGATGAGGTCGGCTGCCCGGCTCTGCCCGATGAGGCGGGGCAGGCGAACGGTGCCAAGGTCGACGAGGGGGACCCCGAAGCGCCGGCAAAACACTCCGAGCACTGCGTCACGCGCTGCCACGCGCAAGTCGCACCACAGCGCCAGCTCCAAGCCCCCGGCCACGCAGTACCCCTCGATGGCAGCGATGACCGGCTTCGAGAGGACCATGCGAGTCGGCCCCATCGGCCCTGGGCCGGCATCGGGGACCGGTCGCCGGTCGCCCGAGCTCAGCGCCTTGAGATCGGCACCACTGCAGAAATGACCGCTGGAACCCGTCAGCACGGCCACGTGAGCGCTGTCGTCATCGTCGAAGTCGGCGAACGCCGTGCGCAAGCGCGCCGCAGTTGCGCTGTCGACCGCGTTGCGAACCTCGGGACGCTTGATCGAGACGATCGTGACCGACCCATCCTTCTCCACGCCAACGGTCTCCGACCCGTGACCGCCGACTGCTGGCTCCCCCTGGCTCACGCAATGATTCTCGCACGGGAGCCAACAGCGTTCGTTGATATGCCACACGCCCCGAGGGCGGACGAGTGAGCGGCGAACAGATTCCTGACTATTCGAGTCGACAATTGAGCGGGGAGCCGCTAGGGTGTCGAGCAACGACGAGATCGACCGGCGCAACACGCGTCGAGCCGGTGCAGAAAGCGATAGAGGAGGAACCACACATGGCAGTTCGACTGGGCGACACCGCTCCCGATTTCACGGCTGAGACCACCGAGGGGACGATCCGTTTCCATGACTGGCTCGGGGACAGCTGGGGCATCCTGTTCTCGCACCCCAAGGACTACACCCCCGTGTGCACGACCGAGCTCGGCGCCTTCTCGGCGGCCAAGGCCGAGTTCGACAAGCGCAACGCAAAGCTCATCGGCTTGTCGGTCGACTCGGTCGAGTCGCACAAGGGGTGGGCCGGCGACATCGAGGAGACCCAGGGGGCTGCCCTGGCCTTTCCGCTGATCGGCGACGAGGATCACCGGGTGGCCGATCTCTACGACATGATCCACCCGAACGCCAACGACACCCTGACCGTCCGCTCGGTGTTCATCATCGGCCCGGACAAGAAGGTGAAGCTCACCCTCACGTACCCGGCCTCGACGGGCCGCAACGTCGACGAGATCATCCGGGTGCTCGACTCCCTCCAGCTCACGGCCGGCTATTCAGTGGCGACGCCGGTGAACTGGAAGGACGGTGAAGACGTCATCATTGCGACGTCGGTGTCGGACGAGGATGCCAAGGCCAAGTTCCCCAAGGGGTTCAAGGCTCTCAAGCCTTACCTCCGGGTCACCCCTCAGCCGAACCGCTGAGGCGAGAGGGGTCTGGTCAGCTCCAGAGCGAGCCCAGGAGCCAGATTCTCCTCTTCAGTTCCCGGTTGCCGGTGCGGGTCCGGGGTCCTCGGTGCCGAGGATCTCGGACCGCAGCGAGCGCTTCAGCACCTTGCCGGCAGGGTTCCGGGGGAGTGGGTCGTCGCGGAACCACCAGTGGGTGGGGGTGCTGAAACCGGCCAGCCGACTGCTGACGTGGCGAGCCAGCTCCTCGCCGGTCACCTTGTGTCCTGGACGCAGGACCACCACAGCGCCGACCTCTTCGCCAAGGGTGGGGTGTGGCACGCCCAGCACGGCACAGTCGGCGACGGCGGGGTGCTCGTAGAGGATGTCTTCGACCTCGATCGAGTACACGTTCTCTCCCCCGCGGATGATGACATCCTTGGCCCGGTCGACGATGTAGATGAACCCCTCCTCGTCGATGCGGGCCACGTCGCCGGTGTGGAGCCAGCCACGGGTGAGCACCTGGGCCGTCTCCTCGGGCCGGTTCCAGTAGCCCCGGACGACCTGGGGTCCTTTCACCCATAGCTCGCCGGTCACCTTGGGCCCGCGGGGCAGCTCCGTGCTCGGCTCGAGGCCGGTGAAGTCCTCGGGGACGACGGCGACGTCGGTGACCGGGACCGCCGGTCCCACGCTGTCGGGATGGGCGACGTAGTCGGCTCCGGTGATCATGGACGTGACCGCCGACGTCTCGGTGAGCCCGTACCCGTTTCCCGGCTGGCCGACAGGGAAGTGCTGGCGTATTCGACGGACGAGCTCGGGCGGCGCAGGTGCCCCTCCGTACGAGACGGACCGCACCGACGAGGTGTCCCGCCGGTGCAGGTCTGGGGAGTCGAGCACCTGCATGACCATCGTGGGCACGCCTCCGAAGGTCGTGACGCGCTCACGTTCGATCAGCTCCAGGGCGCGCTCGGCGTCGAAGTGGTGGACCATGACGATCTTCCCGCCGGCCGCGGCGCTGGTGATCATCACGGCATGGCATCCGGTGGCATGGAACAGAGGAACCGTGAGGAGGTAGCAGTTCTGCGTCCCGCCCGAAGAGTCCACGAGGGACGCACCGAAGCGGAGCTGGCTCCGCGAATTGATGAAGAACAGGTTCATCAGATTGGTGCAGGTGTTGCGGTGGGTCCCGACGGCTCCCTTGGGACGTCCGGTGGTGCCCGACGTGTAGAAGATGGTGGCGTCGTCGTCGGGGTGGAGGTCGACGTCCGGCGGGCTGGCCGACGGTTCCACGACTCCAAGCGCTTCGCCGAAGGCAAGCTCAAGAATGCCTTGTGCCGAGGCCACAGGCGGCTGGCCACGCTGCTCGCTGACCACGATCACTGATCTGAGGCGCGGGAGCTCGCGATGGTAAGGGCGGATGCGGGCGGCACGCTCTTCGTCGACGAACGCCAGCACCGAGCCCGAGTCGGCCAAGCCGTACTGGAGCTCCTCCCCGGTCCACCAGGCGTTCAATGGCACCGCCACACCTCCCGCGGTGACGATCGCCCAGAACGCCATGACCCACTCCGGGAGGTTGCGCATGGCGATCGCCACCCGGTCGCCCTTGCCCACGCCGAAGCGGTCCTGCAGGCGGCGGGCCAAGGTGGATGCGATGCGGTAGTGCTCGGCGAACGACGTCCGTTCGTCCTCGTAGACCAAGAAATCGGCATCCCCATACCCCAAGGAGAGATCGAGGACCGATCGCAACGTCGGCGGTGCCGCCTTCCAGATGCGAGTGGGCACGCCACGGATCTCCACTTCCTCCATTTCGAAGAGCTGACCAGGGGCGGTGAGCCGCTCCGTGGCCTCGGCGATGGACATCGTCGAGGTCTGCTCTGGGTTCTCTGTGCCCAGCGTTCCGGTGTCAGGCGTTCCGGTGTCAGGCGTTCTGGCGCCCAGCGTTCCGGTGTCCGGCGTTTCGGTGTCAGGCGTCACCGTGGCTCACCAGAAGCGTTCGTCAAAGCAGTAGTGGCGCCCGTCTCGGGAGAAGGGCTCGAATTGGGAGACCGAAACACTGCTGCCCGGTAGAAGGCCAGCTCGGCAACACTCTCTTTCACGTCGTCCATCGCTCGGTGGGCGGTTTTCTTGTGCGGAGCGGCTTCGAGCGCGGCCGGGAACCAGCGCCGGACCAGCTCTTTGACAGTGGAGACATCGACCGAGCGATAGTGCAGGAATTCGTCGATGTCGGGGAGATGGGCGGCCAGGAAGCGCCGATCCGTCCCGATCGAATTACCCGCCAAAGGGACTTTCTCATCGACCGGGAGGTGTTGGCGTAGGAATTCGAGCGTCGCTGCTCCGGCGTCCGCAAGTGAGACGGTCGAGGCCTCGATAGCCGCGAGCAAACCCGATCGGGTGTGCATTGCCCTGACGAAATCGTCCATCGCGGCCAGCTGTGCCTCGGTGGCAGAGACCACTAGGTCGGGACCCTCGGCGACGATCTCGAGATCGTCGTTGGTCACCAAGGTGGCGATCTCCACGATCGTGTGCCGTGCAGGGTCGAGACCGGTCATCTCGAGGTCCATCCAGGCCAGCACCGAGGTGATGCTAGCGCCGGGGGGACGTGTGCAGCAGATCCGGCCGGTGCACGTGCGCCTGGCGGCGCGAGACCCCGGAGTGGTGTAGACCTGGTCACGTGAAGCTGAAGCTCGACCTTCACGACATCTACAACCGGGGCGACGAGATCGACCGGGCTCTTCGGGCCATCATCGACGAAGCGATCGACAAGAAGGTGCGGACCGTCGAGATCATCCCCGGCAAAGGAAGCGGCCAGCTGAAGAAGAGGGTCCTGCGCTTCCTCGACCAAAAGGAGATCAAGGCACTGTACGACCGAGTGGAGAAGGACTCGAAAAATTTCGGCCGGGTGTTCGTCCACTTCCGCTACAAGTAGACGCTGGTCGCGTCCCAGTTGGGGACGGTCGATGCTCGAAGTACGCTCTTGCGGTGCCGAACGCCCGCGCCCCGGACCCCCTGGCCCCGGTGGCCCGAGTGCCGGTGGCCCGAGTGCCGGTGGCCCGGCTCGATCCGGATGTCCTGCTCCCGTCCTACGCTCACGAAGGAGACGCAGGCGCTGACCTCTACGCGCGCATCAACGCATTGCTGGCCCCGGCCGGCGGGCGCGCGCTGGTCCCCACCGGACTGGCAGTGGCCATTCCCGAGGGGTTCGCAGGATTCGTCCAGCCCCGCAGCGGCCTGGCCCTTCGCCACGGCGTCACCTGCCTCAACACCCCTGGGCTCATCGACTCGGGGTACCGGGGTGAGCTGTCGGTGCTGCTCGTGAACACGGACCCGGTCGAGCCCTACGAAGTCCGGCCGGGCGATCGCATCGCCCAACTGGTGGTCCAGCCGGTGTGCCGTGCCGAGTTCGTCGTGGTCGGCTCCCTCGACGAGCTGCCACCGTCCGAAGGCCCCGGCATCGGTCACGGTGCTGGTCGAGGTGCTGGTCGCGGCACTGGCGGTTTCGGACACTCGGGTCGCTGAGCAGTGGAACCGCTGGCCGGCGTCGACGCGGCATTTCTTGCGTTCGAGACGGGGCATACCCGCTTGCATGTCGCGGCCGTCCTCGTGCTCGACCCCCCGGAGGGCAAACGTTCGCTCTTCTCGCCGAGCTCCACGTACACCCAAATCCGCCGGGTCGTCGAGCAGCGCATCCACCTCGTCCCTCAGCTCCGACGACGAGCCGTCAAGCCGCCGCTCGGCATCTGCCACCCGGTGTGGGTCGACGACCCCGACTTCCACCTGGACGACCATCTGTCTCGAGCTGCACTGCCGGAACCCGGAGGCGTCCCGGAGCTGGAGGCTTTCGTTGCCGAGATCATGGCCCAACCTCTGGACCTTGAGCGTCCGTTGTGGGAGATGATCGTGCTCGAAGGGCTCGCCGGCGGGCGCACGGCCCTGGTAGCCAAAGTCCACCATGCCATGCTCGACGGCGTCTCAGGCGCGTCGCTGCTCGCGGCTTTCTTGGACACGGGGCCGCGAGCCCGGACGGTTCCATTCCCCGCCGAGCCATGGAGCCCGGACCCGCTCCCTTCGACGGCAGCTTTGCTACGACACGCGGCATCCTCTCTGGCTCGCCAGCCCCAGATCCTGTTCGACGCATGGCAGAGGGGAGTAGACACGCTGGTTGACGTGGCCGAGAGGAATCGCCGTTTGGCCGACGTCGGCGAGACGCCACCCCCGTCTCCGTTCGGTGCCCCCCGCACCGCGCTCAACGGAGCAGTGACGGCGCGCAGGCGCTTCGCCACGGTGTCGGTGCCGCTCGACGGCGTCCATCTGGCACGCCGCACGTTCGGGGGGACGATCAACGACGTGGTACTGACCGCCGTCGGGGGGGCGTTGATTCGATTGCTCGAGCAGCGCCAGGAGCACCCGGACCGCCCGCTGGTGGCTATGGTCCCGGTATCGACTCGCCTGACCGAGTCGAGCTCGACCGGGCAGCGTGGTGGCCTCACCACGTCGGGTCCGACAACATCACGTGGGACCACGCTAGGTCCGCAGGCATCGAATATGCCGGTGCTGGGAAACCAGATCTCGGGGATGCTGGTATCGCTGGAGACCGATGTAGTGGACCCGGTGGAGCGCTTGGCAGCAGTGTCTCGAGCCTCCCGCTCGGCCAAAGAACAGCAGCGTCTCGTGCGCGACGCGCTCGTGGACGACATCGCCCAGATCGCGCTGCCGGCAGTGGCGTCCCGGTTGTTGCGGTGGACGGGAGGACTGGGCCTCTATGACCGGTTGCCGCCGTTGTTCAATGTCACCGTCTCGAGTGTGCCGGGTCCCGGGTTCCCACTGTGGTGTGCCGGCAGCAAAGTGGTGTCGGTGTTCCCCATCGGACCTGTGGTCGACGGCGTAGGGCTGAACGTGACGTGCATGTCCTACCAGGACATGCTCCATTTTGGTCTACTCGGGTGCCGGCGGTTGGCGCCGGACGTGGACGCGTTTGCAGTGCTGCTGCGCGAAGCCTTTGGGGAGCTGGTGGACGCGGCCGTCAACGCCCAGGGAGTGGCGGGGTAGCAGCACCCCCGTTCTCCCGCGGTGGCAAATCTGGCTTTCTCGGAATTCGCCGGCAACTTTGCATCGTCGCTCTCGGAGCCTGAGCGAGGTCTGCGAGGACCTGCGCGAGGAGCACCGAAAGCTCGTCGGGCATCGTCGACGATAGGTCCTCTCCCGCGGCTTCAACAAGGCACCCTACGGACGTGGCGCGGTGAGCGAGAAAGTCCAACTTCCGCGAAGAAGATCGAGAGCGGACGACGGGATTCGAACCCGCGACCCTCACCTTGGCAAGGTGATGCTCTACCAACTGAGCCACGTCCGCGTACCGGAAACACAATACAGCGCGGTCACACAAGAGCGCGCACCCCGGACCGGCAATCTCCACAGCGCGTCCGCGGTGGCGGGCGATCCCCGCCTCGAGAGTGCAAGAGGCGGTACCCTCCGCGAGTGATCGCGCACCGCCCCAGGTCGCACCCAGCCGACGAGAACCCGGCCCGTTGGTGACCGATATGGCCATCGGGAGCGCCGGGCCACGGGCACGCTGATGGCTCAAGAGGGCACGCCGGACCAGGACCATCCGGGCACCGGGCGGCCCGTGCCCCGCTCGGCGGCACCTGCAGTGGTGGCCTGGGTCCTGTTCGCTGTCGGCGCAGCGGTGGCGTTGGCCTTGCTTGCCGTTCTCTCGGCCGTCGCGGTGGACCCGGTGGGAGAGTTCGTCGCGGTCGCGACGAATGGCGGGTACCGGGTGATGCTCGAGTGGCCGCGCCTCGTCGCGTTCACGGTCCTTGCCGCTGGTGACGTGGTGCTGCTCGTGCTCGCCGGGCGACTCGTCCTACGGGAGCCCCCGCCGCCGGAAGGATCGAGTGGGAATGGCGTGCCAGGGCCGCTCCCGATCGTCGTGCGTGCCGCGCTCGTGTTCCCTGCCGCAGCTCTCGCATTCGTCATCCTGGGATTGCTCACCGACGGAGGACCAGACTTCTTCGTATCGACCGCCCAGGAGGTGAGCATTGCCGCCGGCATCCTCGTCGTGGCGACCACCGTGGCCCTCGTCATCCTGTGGGCGGCGCCTCGGCACCGGTTGGCAGTCCTGTGGCACGGACCGTGGTCGGCCAACGCGATCGCGCTCCTGCTGGTGCTGATCGGCACGGCGGTTCCGTACGCGGTCACCGCGGCGGGTTCACCGGTCGGCGAGTCAGTGGTGCTCACAGGCTTTGCCGAGCTGCTTCCGGCACCCGCGCCTCGCCTGACCTTGCCGTACCAAGTCGTCTGCGGGGACCCAGAGCACTGCGTGGTCGTGGCCGGGGTGCAGGGGCTTCCGGCCTCAGAAGGTCAGATCATGGGAATCTCTGCGACCGCCGATGCCGGCCGGACGTGGCATTCGGTACTCGTGGCGGGTGGGTTTGAGCTCCCGCCCACAGGCCTCACGTGCCGCGCGAGCAGTTGCTGGGGGTGGGCCTCCAACACCGACCAACAGCGCGGTCAACCCGCACACGCCATCGTGTCGGTGTCGATCAGCAGCTCCGGGGTCCCGAGGATCACGAGCCGTCCGGTCGCGCGCCGCTTGACCGTCGAGGGCTACGAAAAGGGCACCTGCTGGTCGCCACTCGACTGCCTGCTCATCGTGCCGTCGGTGACACTCCTCCCGGCGACACACCCGGCATCGACGCCGTTTGCACCCAGCTCGGGCACGACCGCTTCGCCGGGCGAGACGGCTCTGATCACTTCCGACGGAGGGACGCAGTGGCAGGACGTCTCCATCCCCTACGTGTCCGGAACGGTCGTGCACGCGGCATCGTCGGCGTCAGCGACGATTGCCCGTGGGCCGTGGTGCACGGGCACCGGCTCCTGCCTGGTCTCGGTGTCGGCAGAGGCTCAGGGATGCCGGCCGGTGTCGGCCGCCAGAGGCTGCCCGTACTTGCAGGTCGTCGATGCGACGACGGACGGAGGTCTGAGCTGGAAGTCGCGCTCGTCGCTCCCGCAGAGTGCCTCACCGATGCCGATCCTGTGCTCCTCTCCTCCGGTGTGTGTGGCCAACACCCTTTCGCCGGGTCGGCTCACGTTTGTCCTCTCCGACGACGCCGGCGCTTCGTGGGGGACCCCGGTGCCAATGGCCCCGTCCGTGTCGCTCCTGTCCTGCTCAGCGACCGCCTGCGTGCGGGTGCAGGGGGGCTCTCGCTCGTCCCTGTCTTCCTCGTACCTGTCGTGCATTGTGAGTGGCTGTGCGCGGGTGCAGAGCGGCGCGGCCGAGCCGGTGCAAGCGAGCCTCTCGGTCGACGGGGCCCGAACCTGGAGCCGAGCAGCGGTCCTCTTTCGATCTCGAGGTACAAAGAGCGAGGACAACTCTGCAGCAGCCTGCGCCGCCGCCGGTCCGTGCATCGTGGCCTCCTGGCAGCCCGGGCTGGACCCGCACTCGGCGGTCGTCGCCGTGTCGGCACCCGGCGGCGCGTGGCGGGTGCGAACCCTCCCGCCCCCGCCGCTCCCCGCGTCTCGCAGCTGAGCTATCCGCTGTCTCCTGGCAGGCGGCGAGCCACCAGCACCCCTCTCGCGTAGGCGGCCTGGCCGGCATGCTGGAGGCTGTCGTCGGCGATGCTCACCAGGCGGACGCCGAGAGTGACCGGTGGATCCCAGCGCCGGTCCACCACGCGGTCGAGATCGGCGGCTCCCAGCCCGCGCAGCATGCCGACGGTTCGGGACTGGACCGCGTCGAGGTAGTCCAAGAGGATGCCGGGGCTCTCGGGGCGGACCGCTCGCACATCCTCGGGCGAGTGGCGGTAGCCGGTGTTGTGCGGATCGGCTTCCAGGCCGACGCCCGACGCCCAGTTGCCACGCTCCCAGAGCTGCTCGGTGTCGAGGATCTCGGCGACGTGGTGGTCCTGCACGCGGGCCAGGTGCCACACCAGCCAACCGACCGGATTGGCGCCGGTCCACGGCTCCTCGGCCAGCTCACCGGCGCTCAAGCCGTCGACGGCTGCCCCGGCCAGCGGAGGGATGCGCCCGTACAGCTCGCACAGCAGCTCGGCGACGTCCACGAGCTTATTCTTCCACCTCGCTGGGTGGTGGCGCGGCTGCAAGCACGGACCCGCCATGTGTCCGGCGCCGAAGCCGATGGTCCGCCGCGCCGGCGTAGGCGGACCGGGGCGCGGCGGCTCCGCCTCCCATGCCGCGCAGCACACCGCTCGTCAGTTCGCACATGGATGCGCGGTTGGCGGCGACGGAGGCGCGGGGCGCTAACCTCGCCTCTCGTGCGGATTCTCTACGTCGACGTGGACACGTTGCGCGCCGACCACACCGGTCCTTACGGCTATCGCCGGGCCATCACCCCAAACTTGGACGCCCTGGCTGCCGAGGCAGCGGTCCTCGACCGCTGCTACGCCTCCGACTCGCCATGCGCGCCGTCCCGGGCGGCGCTCACGAGTGGGCAGTTCGGGATCACGACCGGCGCCATCGCCAACTTCGGCCCGTCCGCCGACATCAGGATGTTCGACCGCACCAGGTACGGGCCGACGTTCGGTGGGCATCTCTACCGCAACGGGATCTACACGGCATCGATCTCCTGCTTCCCCGAGCGGCACATGGCGTACTGGTTCTTGGGCAACTTCCGAGAGTGGTTGAAGCCGTCGTTGTCCAATGGCGACGACGAGGACGCGGCCGCGGTCACCGACGCTGCCGTGGACTGGTTGGTCCGCAAAGGTCGCGCCGACAACTGGTTCCTCCAGGTCCACTTCTGGGACCCCCACATCCCCTACGTAGAGCCGACCGAGTGGTGCCGTCGTGCTGCCGACGCCGGTGACCCTCCGGACTGGCCGGACGAGGAGGCGATCGCCGCCCATGCCGAGATCTACGGACCGCATACCGCGCTCGACTTGTACGAGGGCGACGGGAGCTGGTCGGTGCCCCCGCCGCCCTCGCCCAACCCCGCCACCATGCCCGACGCCATTCGCACCCGTGACGACGCCGTGCAGCTCATCAACGGCTACGACGGCGCCATTGCTTACTGGGACCACCATCTTGGACGTCTGATGGACACGCTCAACGCCCTGGGCATCGCCGAGGAGACGGCGGTCATCGTGGCGTCGGACCACGGTGAGTGCCTGGGGGAGAACGGCTGCTACGGAGATCACCCGATGGCCAACGAGCCGTCGCACCACGTGCCCATGGTCATCCGCTGGCCCGGCATGACCACCTCGGCCGTCGCTGCCGATCGCCGCTCGTCGGGCCTCGTCTACCATCTGGACCTCGCGCCGACGGTCTGCGAGCTCCTCGGCATCGAGGTGCCCGCGGGCTGGGATGGGAGCTCGTTCGCGCCGGTGCTGCGCGGCGAGCCGTTCGCCGGGCGAGACCACCTGGTGCTGAGCCACGGCGCGTACACCTACCAGCGAGCTGTGCGGACGGCCGATCACCTCTACGTGCGGACCTTGCACCCGGGCTGCTGGCGACTGGAGCCCGAGCAGCTCTACGACATAGAGGCCGATCCGCACATGACCCGTGACCTGCTGGACGCCGGTGCGGGCCCAACGCGAGAGCACGGCCAGGAGGCCGACGCTGGCGCGCTCTCCACGAGGCTTGCCCGCCTGCTGGAGGAATGGCGACAGGACCATCTCACGCTGCGAGACCCCGACCCCGACCCGATGGAGGCGCGGCGCTACGAGAGCCCCGCCGACGCGTTCTCGGTCCCGGCCTACCAGCGCCGGCTCGAGGCGACGGGCCGCGCCCACCTGGCCGACGACCTACGACGCCGGCTCTCCTCGGAATGGGTGGTGCGCCGAAGGTGGTGACCTGGGGCATTGATCCCGGTGGCCGAACCGGGGGGAGGCGACGTCGCCGGGGTGGCCCGTTGGCCTAGCCTTTGAGGAAGTTGGCACATGTGCAGGACGCTCGCAGAGCCTGGCGCGTACCGGGGTCGCCCCGGGCGCCGGTGCACCAGCGTCCTCGACAACTGTGAGAAGGGAGCAACCTGATGGCACGCAGACCGTTCAGCGCACGACACGCGAGATCGAGGGCCGGGCGGGTTGCCGGCGTGGCGGCCTTGGCCGCCGGAGGGGCACTGCTCCTCGCTGCGTGCAGCAGCTCGACGACCTCCACCGCGTCGACCCCGTCCTCGGCCTCCCGGCCGTCATCGACGACCGTTCCGGCGGCAGCGGCCACGGTGAAAGTGGCCACCACCGCCTACGGCAAGATCCTCGAGACGCCGTCGGGCCAGGTGCTCTACGCCCTCACGGCCAATACGCCGACCAAGTCTGCATGCAGTGGCGCCTGCCTCACGATCTGGCCCCCTCTCACGGTGAGCGGGACCCCCGTGGCGGGCTCTGGCGTCACCTCCTCGGACCTCGGCACCTTTGCCCTGTCGACAGGCAAGTCGCAAGTCACCTACGGCGGTCACCAGCTCTACGAGTACTCGGGTGACACGGCTGCCGGCCAGACCAACGGTGAGGGGCTTTCGTTTCCCGTCGGTGCCTCCAGCCCCACGGGCCACTGGTACGTGGTCTCGTCGAGCGGTGCCGTCGTGACCTCGGCGGTGTCCTCTACCTCGAAGAGCACGACGCCGACGACCGCCAAGTCCACGTCCAAGTCCACATCGGGGAACGGCTACTGATCTGGCAGAGTCCGAGGGCGCCGACCGGCAGGGAGCTGCCTGTCGGCACGACACGAACACGGTGCTCTCGCATGGGCGGCGCGGCTCTCGATCGGCCGTCGTGATCCCGTTGTGCCGGCGTGGCCTCGGTGCGACGTTGGCAAAGATCACTACACCGTGGTTGAACGAGTGGCGACCGCAATTCCCGTCCGTGAGGGCGGGGTCAAGGTCGCCGGTTGCGTGGCGGCCTCCCCTGCCGGTTGGGTGACTGCTGGGTCTCGATATATCGCCTGATGATATCCAGCGGTGCGCCACCTGCCGAGACCACGCAGTAGGAGGGTGACC
>DAHWPS010000228.1:0-2801 GCA_027342785.1 Acidimicrobiaceae bacterium | reverse complement strand
GTGGGTTGACACCCGTGGTGGTGACGACCAATCCGTCGATGTTGGCCTGAATTGCTCCTCCGGCTCCTACACGGACGTGACCGTGACGCAACTGCCAATCGAGACCCCCAGGGGCTACGCCGAAGATGGGGGGATCAGTCGTCACGCTCGGAGCCACCGGCGCGCTCAGTACCAATCTCTGGCCCGCGTCCGAAGCCGCCAAAGAAGGCGAGTTCCCCTCGCGTACTTGTTGCACTGCCCCAGCGGGGAGCAACAGGAGCGTCGATCCCGCAAGCCCCAGTGCCGCTGCGAGGGGAAGGCCGATGAGCTTGAATCGAAGAGCACGCATCACACTCGCCTCCCTGCGCCTTTGCGTTTAGACACGCAACCAATTGAGGACAGTAATCGACCGATGGCCGGATTGAGGGTCGCCTCGCCAACGGGTGCGGCGGCCTTGCCCCCGGCTGAACGAGTGTCGACGTCCCACGCTGCTCTGCCACCGAGAGGCCCAATCCGCTCACCTGAATACTTCTCGGGTTAGCCCTGGGTTAGCCCCAATACCCATAACTTAGAGTTACACCGGTGCTATTCTCACGGTCATGCCGCGGGCAGGACAGGTCCGAGTTGCCGACGGTGAGCGGCTGACCGATCGGGTCGCCCTCGGGGTGCTGACCGCAACCTTCCCTCGCCGGCTGGTCGACTCCGTGATCGAGTCCACGGGACGGCGCGAGCAGCGAAACCGCCTCCTGCCCGCGCACCTCGTCGTCTACTACGTGCTCGCGATGACGCTCTTTTCGTCCTCGGGCTACGAGGAGGTGATGCGGAGCCTGACCGAAGGTCTGTCGTGGACCTCCGGCGGCGAAGAGCAGTACTCGGTGCCCTCCCAGGTGGCGATCACCAAGGCACGGGCCCGCCTCGGCCCTGAGCCGCTGGCCGAGCTCTTCGCACGGGCGTGCGTGCCGCTCGCCACGCCGGAGACCAAAGGGGCGTTCTATCGCTCCTGGCGCGTCGTCGCGATCGACGGCACGACGATCGACGTTGCCGACACTGAGGCGAACGCGACCGAGCTCGGACGGGCAGGCACCGGCCGAGGTGATGGCTCGGCCTTCCCGCAGCTCCGCATTGTCGCGATCGGCGAAGCCGGCACCCATGCGGTCATTGCCGCCGAGATGGACTCCTACGCGACCGGTGAGGTCACGCTCGCAAAGAAGGTCGTCACCTCCCTCGCCCCAGAGATGCTCTGCCTCGCCGATCGTGGCTTCACCGCGCACCCGTTGTTCACCGAGGCCGCTCGAAGCGGCGCGGCACTGCTCTGGCGGGCGAAGTCCAACGCCGTCTTCCCGGTGCTCGAACGTCACGGCGACGGGTCGTTCCGCTCCGAGCTCGTGGCGAGCGACGACAAGCGCAAACGAAACGACGTCACGCCGGTGCGCGTCATCGAGTACCGGATCGTCGACCCCGGACGGCCCCAGGCCACCGACACCACCTACCGGCTCGTCACGAACATCCTCGATCCGAACGACGCCCCCGCCGCCGAGCTCTGTGCCCTCTACGCCGAACGGTGGGAGATCGAGTCGATCTTCGACGAGTTGAAGACCCACCAGCGCGGAGCGCGGGTGATCCTGCGGTCGCGGACCCCGGCCGGCGTCTACCAGGAGGCCTGGGGCTACCTGTGTGTCCACTACGCGATCCGCGCGCTCATCGCTCGCGCCGCGGACACCGGGAGCCACGATCCCGACCGGCTCAGCTTCACGACCGCGCTCCACGCCACCCGGCGCAGCGTGCGACGGGGTCTCGACGCCACCATGACGCTCGCCCGAGCGCTCGAGCGGGCCACTGAGGAGCTGCTCCGCGGTCTGCTTCCGGACCGACGGCTGCGGTCAAACGCCCGTGTCGTCCGCCGAAAGATGAGCAACTTCAACGTGAAGCGGGCTGCTCACCGGGACTGGCCCCAGCCGACGATGCCGATGAGGGATGTGATCGCCGTCCTCGCCCCTCCTTAAGTTATTGCTATTGGTCCTAACCCTGGGTTAGCCTTGGGAGCCGGAGCGCTGCAGGGCGAATTCATAGTCGTTGACGTAGTGACCTGACCAGGACCATGGCGACGGTACTGGCGTTTCTCGTCGCCGTCTGGTACAAGCTTGTAGATGGGCAGCAGGGACCTCGGACCGCCACGAACTGAACTGTCCGTCCGGCTCGTGCGCGCTGACGAGGTCGCCCGGTTCAACGCTCTCCTCGACGAGCACCACTTCTTGGGGCACCATCTCTTCGGCCGGGTGCTGCGCTACATAGCCACGATCGAGGACGAGTGGGTCGCGCTCGTCGGATTCGGATCGGCCGCGCTCAGCGTTGCCGCCCGCGACCGCTTCATCGGCTGGAGCCCGGCCACCAAGCGCCGCAGGCTGCGCTACGTCGCCAACAACCAGCGCTACTGCATCCTGCCTGGTGCGCACCCGAAGAACCTCGCCTCCGCCGTCCTGTCGCGCACCATGAGACGATTGAGCGCCGACATGGTCGCAGCCCATGGCGTCCCGGTGATCTTGGTCGAGACCTTCACCGATCCCGCCCGCCACCTCGGCACCTGCTACAGGGCTGCCAACTTCCTGCCCATCGGTGAGACGCAGGGCTACGCCCGGCGCAACGGCTCGTGGATCCATCACGGAGAGGCGAAGCGGTACTGGGTGTACCCACTGCATCGCCGGGCCACCTCGGTGCTGGCTGCGCCCTTCGACCATCCAGCCTTGCTTCGTGTGTCGGACAACGAGAGGACGGACGTGGTCGACCTCAACCAAGTCGTGATCGACGGCGACGGCGGCCTCTAC
>DAHWPS010000210.1:0-2307 GCA_027342785.1 Acidimicrobiaceae bacterium | reverse complement strand
GGCGCAGGCGACCGATGGTTCGGCCATCCGAGCGCCAGTACATCACCGACCCGCGATGTCGCTCGGTGATCTCCACATGCACTCACCACACCAAGAGGGAACCATGATGCAGCAACGTATGAACAACCCAGTCGAACTCATTCCCGAGGCAATGCCGGCCATTCAGGAACTGGCTCGCGCCACTCACAGGGGTGGCGTGCCTTCCACGACGTTGGCCCTCGTTCACCTCCGGGCCAGCCAGATCAACGGCTGCAGCTCGTGCGTGCAATCCGGCGCCGCGCAAGCCAGAAAGGCGGGCGAGACTGAGGAGTGGAGTTTCGCTGTTCTCATTGGGTCCTGCTTGGTCGGTAGTGCCCGTCCTGTCCCAGCTCTACGCAGCCGTGGCGAGCGCGTCGAGCAGGCCGTCGAGGATTTTTGGTGGGAGCAGCTGCGAGGACGACACTGGCGTAATTCGCTCGGTCCACAGCACCCGACGCAGGGTGGCGAGCGCGTCGAGGAAGCTTGGGGTTGCCTTCTTCGGATACCACGGCCGGGGGATCCAGCTTCGGGCGGTGCCGACTGTCGGGATGTACCAGGTCCAGATCGCCGCGTAGAGCCACAGCGACACCGAGGCGGCTCGCTCTGGTCCCTCTCCCTTCCAGGACTGCGGGTCCTCGGCGCCAAGGCACTGCTTCACCTCCCGGTTCACACACTCGATCGACCAGCGGCCGGCGTAGTTGGAGGCGACGGCGCCAGGAGCAGCGTCGAGGTCGGTCGTGAAAAAGAAGTCGTCGTGCATGATGCCGGCGGGGTCGCGCACGACGACGAGCAGTACGAGGTTCTTCTTGTCGACCGAGTACCACAGGATTGGACGACTCCAGACCAGGAGATCCTTGGTCCGCCCCCGCCAAGAGACGCTTACCTGGCAGAAGGCGTCGTCGGCGAGCCCCGCCGCCAGTTGGGCAGGGGTCGCAAGCCTGGCCCCTTTGGTCCGTGGCCGCCCCCGCTTCCCGCTCCGTGGTGGCGCCTGCTCGTAGATGGCGGCGTCTCGGCGCATCCGGAAGGTGACGGTCGTTCGTGGGAGCCCCTTGCCGGCAAGCGTCGCGTATGCCCCGTCGCAGCACAGTGAGAAGGATCGCTCGGGCAGCCAGCTCAAAAGCTCGACCATGATCTCGACCGCCAGCTCGGTCGTGGTGGGGCCGCCCTTTCGGTGCAGGCGGACGCCGAGCGGCACACCGATCGGCATGCCGCCCCATGGCGCAGACACCCGGAGCGTCACGACGACGAGGTTGAGGCCGGTCGCGTAGACGACCTTGCTCCGTGTCGAGCGCACGGCGTCTCGGAAGGTCCCAGCCCCGTCGATCTTGCGGCCAGATTTCTTGTACAGCGTGTCGTCGCAGTCAACCACGAGTGAACCGCTCGGGCAGAGCACCTTCACCGCCTGGACGACGAGCACCTGCCAGAGCGAGGCGGTCGTCCAGCTCGCGCAGCGGAAGAAGCGGTGATAGGCGTCGTGAGCCCGACGACCCTCGAGGTCGCCGGCACCGATCATCGCGGTGATCGTGCGGCGTCCGGGTGCGAGCACCCACCCACACATGAGCGTCACGAACACCTCGAAGCTCGGCGCGCTGAACACCGTCTTCGTCGAGTCCAGCAATCGCCGCCAGGCGCCCTTGTCCGCTGCCACGTCCACAGGCCACTCCTTCCAATCATGTCCTAGTCCTTTCTACTTCGGATATTGCGTCATAGAGTGGATGATCGATGGCCAAGTCAAAGAAGGAGGCCGACCGGGACGCCGCTGTGCGCCGGATCGCCAACGAGCTCTCGACGATCGGCTACGCGCTCCCCGGCACACTCACGGTCCGGGCCTACGCGTGTGGCAAGGCGAACTGCAGGTGCAAGAGCGACCCTGCGGCACGCCACGGGCCCTACGCCTACTGGACCCGCAAGGTCGGATCGACCACCAAGACCCGGGTCCTCACCCAGGCTCAGCTCGAGGACTACCGACAGTGGCTCGACAACGCCCGCCGGCTCAAGGAGCTCGTTGCTGAGCTCTACGACCTCAGCGTGAGCATCATCGACGAGGACCCACGGGGACTGCGCGCCGACCGCAAACGCGTCGCTACAGCGGCGTCAGCACCCCGACGGCCGGCTCGCAGCGCCGCACGCTGACGAGCGAATGCCGGTGGGAGAAGTGCGAAACTCCACTGGAATATACGATTACAATAAGGTGTCCAGGCAGCCATGGACGCAGGCCGGACAACTTAGGGGGAGCGATGCTCTGTCATAGGTACCTGCTCGCGGGACTTGTTGCAGGCGCTTGCTTCG
>DAHWPS010000185.1:0-4092 GCA_027342785.1 Acidimicrobiaceae bacterium | reverse complement strand
ACCCCCGCCTGAGTCTGAACCCAGGTCACGCTTGGCGGACTGTAGGCGCGCAGCAACGTGCGCGTTGTCTCCTCGACGAGCGACCAATCGGCGTTGGAGGAGCGGTAGGGCCGGTACGTGGCGATCGCCTCCTCGATCGCCGGCAGGGGCGCCGTCAACTCGTCGAGGGACTTCGCCTTCGGCCCCGTTTCAGCGAGGACTCGGGCTTCTTCGCGCCGACGACGGGCCTCACGTGCCTGGCGCAGCACGGCGGTGCGCGAGGGCGTGCGGATCGAGGTCTTCGTGGTCCGACTCGGGCGGGCTGTCCGGGAACTCACCTCGCCCCCCACCGGCTCGCCGTCGGACAGACTCCGCAAGGTCCGAGCGACATCATGAAGCACACTCACGGTGCCGGCGTCGCCCTCTCGCGCACACCCCGCCACGAGTTCAGCGAGATCGGGGGCCTCCTCGATCAGGCTGCCCGCCACGTCGGTGAAGGTGCGCGGAGTGAGGACTCGCCCGCTGCGACGGCTGGCCACCACCAGCGCCGTCAGGGGGCCGCGGCCGGCCACAGCACGCCAGAACGTTGTCGCACCGGCGGGCGGACGCTTGCTCGGAGTGGTCGAATGCTGGGGCATCGCGCCAACGCACCGTGCAAGGCGGCGTAGCCCAGCCCCAGCGTTGCGGTGCTGGGCCGACGAAGCCACGTCCGTGTCTATGTGGATCGGAGCGAGCAGCGCGGTGAGATCCGGCTCCACCGTCCGGTCCCACAGCGGATGCCGGGCGAGAAAGTTCGCGAGCAGCGACAGCAATGAGCGCGCGGTTGCGGGCGTGTCTGCTGTGGCACACGTGACGAGGGTGACCGCACCGGCTCGAGCGAGATCCCACTGAGCACGACTCAGGGCCCGCGGTTGGTAGCGGTTGAGCTTGTCGGCAAGATCGGACACGAGTGTGACCGGTCCGCCAGGAGACACGGGCGACAAGCGCCAATGTTTAGCGCTCTCTCCCAAGTTTCATCCAAGCGTGGGTCTCAACTCAGGCGGGTCGACCCTGCGGGTCCGCGTAACACCCTGGATGCATTAGTACAGCACACGCTGTATCATTCCGGAGTGCCCACCGTCGCCAATGCCCGCCTTGACGCTTTGGCGCGAGTAGGCCGGGCTTTGGCGGACGAGACACGTTGTCAGTTACTGCTCGCATTAGTTGACGGTCCCTCGTATCCCAGCGCGTTGGCTGATCGATTAGGGCTTAGCCGAGCGAACACCAGCAATCATCTGGCGTGCCTGCGCGACTGTGGCCTTGTCGTGGCCGAGCCCGAAGGCCGCCAGGTGCGCTACGAGATCAGCGACGCCAACTTGACTCACGCCCTTTCGGATCTCGCGGATCTGGTTCTCACGATTGACTATGGCAAGGCGTGTCTGAACGACCGTCTGAACTTGGTCGAGGTCCGTTGCTGATGGGCCACGGTCACGAGCACAGCACCGCGGCGTTTAGGGAGCGCGGTCGACTGACTCTGGTCCTGGGGATAACACTGTGCATCTTGACTGCCGAGGTCGTGGGCGGAGTGCTGGCGCACTCCCTTGTGCTCATCGCCGACGCCGGCCACATGATGGCGGATGCCGCTGGAATCGGCCTCAGCCTCCTAGCGGTGTCCTTTGCCGCTCGGCCCGCCAGTGACACTCGAACATTCGGCTATCAGCGAGCCGAGATCCTGGCCGCGGTGGTGAACGCCGTCTTTCTATTCGCAGTCAGCGCATACATCCTCGTCGAAGCGGTTAGGCACTTGCTCCATCCACAAAACGTCACGCCGGGCGTCATGGTGATCTTCGGCTTAGTGGCCATGGCGGGTAATACCTCAAGCCTGCTTCTCCTACGTCGGGGCCACGACGAGAGTCTGAATGTTCACGGAGCATTCCTTGAGGTGCTGTCGGATCTGCTTGGGGCCTCTGCAATCCTCCTCGCGGCCGCCATCATTGCCGCCACCGGCTACCAAGAAGCGGACGCGTGGGCATCGTTGGGCATCGGTGTTCTGATCCTCCCGCGCACCGCCAAGTTGCTGCGCGATGCTGTGGATGTCCTCCTCGAATCGGCTCCTCGTAACGTTGACCTCGCCCAGGTCAGGTCACACATGTGCGAGACACCTGGCGTCCTCGGTGTGCATGATCTGCACGCGTGGACGATTACCAGCGGCATTCCGGTCCTGTCCGCCCATGTCGTCGTCAGTGACGCTTCCCTTGCCGAAGGTGGCGGTGCGCGGCTACTCGATCGTCTGGGAGAGTGTCTCGTCGGACACTTCGATGTGGAGCACTGCACCTTCCAACTCGAACCGGCCAGCCATCGGGGCCACGAGACCTCGGTGCACCCATGACTGCGACCACCACCCATTCCGCGCTGCGAACTGCGCGACGGTTGGAGCTTCTCACGGTTGGTTGGAACGGATTCGAGGCTGGTGTCGCCGTGATCAGTGGACTTGCGGCCAACTCCATCGCTCTCACCGGCTTTGGACTGGATTCGGGCATCGAGGTCGTCTCGGCTCTGATAGTCCTGGGTCGACTGCGAGCTGGCCTCGACGGCCGTACCGACGAACGACGAGAACGACGAGCCCTTCGGGCTGTCGGCGTGACGTTCTTCTTACTTGCGGCGTACTTGACTATTGATGGGCTCGACAAGTTGGTGACCGGCAGCCGACCAAGCACGAGTCCCACGGGAGTCGCGATCAGTGTCGCCGCGCTCTGCGTCATGCCCACTCTGGCCCTCGCCAAAGGGCGCGTCGCCCGTCGGCTTGACGGCAGCCTTCGCGCAGTCGTTTTGGCGGACGCGGCCGAGTCGCGCCTGTGCGCCCTGCTTGCTCTGACGACATTGGCCGGTCTGCTCGCGTACATGATCGCCGGCTGGTGGTGGGCCGACTCCGTTGCAGGCTTTGCCGTCGCCGCCCTCGCCCTGCGCGAAGGCGCTGAGGCGTGGGAAGGGAACTTCGACGAGGACTGATCGGAGCAAAACTCACTCGAAAGGCGTGTGGTGTGTACTGCCCACGCCGTGTGCACGGACTCGAGGACCCTAACCCGAAGTCGATACGACACAAGCCCTCGTGCACTTTCGTCAACTCCCCGCCACGGGCTGTTTACGAAAGTAGACCCCAACTACTTACGAAAGTCCGGGGAATGAGCCCCCGAGCGGGCATCACGGTCCATCTCAGCCCGCGAGACATCTTTGGTCGGCTCCAAGCGGACGGGACCAAGCGCGCAAGCGGATGAACGTAACGGAAACGGCCCGCGGGACGTGACTCGTCCCGCGGGCTGCTAACTGGAGTGGACTCCTCGCCTACGTGGCGGGGTCGTCGGGTGGGTCGTCGAAATCGAACGGTTCGGCCAGGCGGATCTCACCGTTCTCGTCGAGTTCCTCGAAGCCGTAATCCTCGGGGAACGGGGAACAGAGCGGGTCCGACGTGAGGGCGACGCGTTCGGCCCATTTGCGCACCAGACGGATATTGGCGGCCACCGCCTCGAACGTGAGCATCAGGCTCGTCTTGACGAGGCCGACGACACGGCAGAAGGTGCGCTTGATGTTCTGGGTGCTCGGGTTGCGCAGATTCCCGAAGATGCCTTCGATGGCGCTGCGCCGAGCGTAGGAGTTAATCCACTTGGGCGATCGCCACGGGTCTCGCTGGCGGAGCTTCGCCAGCACGGGTCCCGGAACGACGATCGTCGCTTGGCGACAACACTTCGGTGCGGTGGCGAGCGGACCGGGGTTCTCAACCACCGGTCGGTCCGCTGGGTAGTTCTCGGACAGTGGGCACAGCTGACAC
This sequence comes from Acidimicrobiaceae bacterium, assembly GCA_027342785.1. GTDB lineage: Bacteria > Actinomycetota > Acidimicrobiia > Acidimicrobiales > RAAP-2 > JAJYWF01. Next base: position 308 of record DAHWPS010000185.1, on the reverse strand, counting down.
TTGAGCTTGCCCGCCTTACCCGGGCAGATCCACTGTGTCTGGAAGGGGTCGCTCTTCGTGGGCGTGTTCTGGTTGAACACGAAAGCGTGTTCCTGGAGCTTGGCGTTTCGGGCCAGAAACACTTCCAGTGCCTTGGTGTTGTACTCGTGGTTCAGACGCTCTTCGTTGGTGGCCTTCTTTCTCAGCTGACCAACCTTGAAGTGTGGCGGTGGAGGGTTGTCGAACAACTCATCGGGCGTCGCAACGCAATACAGCATGCCACCGAAGACGCGGATTCCTTCGTGGTCCTTCACGCCTTGGTCGCTCGG
>DAHWPS010000010.1:0-4052 GCA_027342785.1 Acidimicrobiaceae bacterium | reverse complement strand
CACCCGACCAAGCCCCCGACGACGTCGTGGAGACCTGGGAGTGGTACAGCCGCGCGCTGCAAGCGCACGCATCGCACCGGCACACTCCACCTGGCTCGTAACTCCGAGGTCGCCCATTCACACGTTGCCCCCGCCACCAAGACCGCTGGTCGGGCGCGCACCTCGTGCAGGGGTGCATGCGCCTGACCAGCGGTTTCGCGTTTCGAGGCTCGTTGGAGGGGCGGGTTTCTCGGGTGGATTTCTCGGGGCTTGATCAACGCTGCCTACGCATGCGGGTGCAGGGTGTGCGCGGCGAGATGTGGCCGGTTAGCTGCGGGTTCGTGCCGGATGGCCGTCGGGCGGCGCCCGTCGAGACCCTCTCGCGTGTGCATGCATAGGGCATGCGTAGGCACTGCCCTGCTCAACGAGTTTCCTGGGGAAGCGCGCGGATTGGAGCGGCGAGGGGCCGGGCGGCCAGTTCCAGGCTGTCGCGGATGACGCCCCATGACCGGGTCGTCCCCCGGGCAGGTGTTGCGGGACCGGCGGGAACCAGGGCGCATCTGGTTCCTATGATGTCCGCAAGAGGTGCCCTCATCGAGATGGGGGGTGGCGATGGGGGTGTTCTGCCTGTGGCCAGCCACCACTTGCCATCGGTTCTCCCCGACCATCTATGACACTCACGCTCGCTTGCGGTTGGGGTGGATCGTCTTTCCCTGAGCCAGCATGTCCACGAGCTCTTCGATGCGCCGGGCGCGGGTGTCGGGACTCCGGGCAGTGGTGATGCGGTAGAGCAGCGCGTAGCGATTGGCGCCGTCGAGCCGAGCGAACATCTCTGACGCGGCGCGGTTGGCGGCCAGTGCCGCCTGGAAGTCGTCGGGCACTTCGATGGTCGCCGCTCCGGCGTAGGCGGCGTCCCAGGTTCCCTCGGCCTTCGCTCGTTGCACCGCCGCCAGCCCTGCCGGTCGCATCCGGCCCTCAGCGACCAGCCGCTCGACGATCGCAACGTTGCGCTTGGACCAGGTGCTGCGGGCGCGGCGAGGGGTGAACCGGCGCCGGAAGGTGCCCTCGTGGCCCCCGGCGAGCTGTCAGTCCGTCGACCCAGCCGTGGCACAGGGCTTCTTCCAGCGCCTCGTCGTAGGTGAGAGAGGTCGGGTGCGTGGTGCCCTTCTTGGCCAGCACCAGCCAGACGCCATCGGATGCCGTGGCGTGGTCGGCCAGCCAGCACCGCCAGGCGGCCAGGTCGGCGACGACCAGTTCGGGGGTGGGCTCACCTTTGCGGGCGGTCATCACTCGACGGGTCCCGGCGACTCGGATGCCGGCCGGGCGGCGTTGGCCACCGGACAGTCGCCCACGTCTCGGCGACAGGCCGAGAAGTCGCAGAGCCGGCACAGCCACCCACCGGCTGGGGTCTTTGCGCTCTCCCGCTCGGCCAGGCGCACCACCGTCAACTGCTCCAGGAGGCGTTCGAGCAGAGGCGTGAGCGCCTCTCGCTCGCCAGGGCTCAGACCCGCCAGGATGGTCTCGCACGCTTGCCGGCGGCCGGCCACGATGCGTCGTGCGGTCTCGTTGCCCCGCCGGGTCAGGGTCAGCGCCACCGACCGGCCGTCGGGTCCGGGGCCGCGCCGGACGAGACCTGCCTCGGCGAGCTTGTCGACCAGGCGCACCGCGCCCGAGGGGGTGAGCCCGACGACCTGTCGGAGCTGGTCGATCGAGGCCCCACCAAGGAACTCGTGCAGGGCCACCAACGCCGCTGGCGCCGCTGACCCATAGCCGGCGGCATCCTCCTCGGCTTGGCGGACACGGTCATAGATCCCCAACGCCAGGACGGCCAGCAGGTTCGCCTGGCGCACCTCGGTTGACGGGTCCACGCCGGCAGTCTAACGTCATATGTGTGACGCACTCACGCATCCTAGGCACGACTGGCGTGCGGAGTTGGCAAGGAGGTAGATAATGGCCCCCGATGCGGTAGCGAGCCTGTACATGGTCAACCTGGACTGCGCGGATCCCCGTGGCATGGCCACCTTCTACTCGGCCCTTCTGGGCTGGGAGATGCCGTACTGCGAAGACGAGTACTCGATGATCTCGAACGGATCGACCTCCATCGGGTTTGGTCGGATCGACGGCTACACCGCAGCGCCCTGGCCCGATGAGCAACACGCCAAGCAGTACCACCTCGACTTGCGCGTCGAGGATCTCGCCCAAGCTGAGGCCACGGCTCGACAGCTGGGCGCCACGGTGCCCGCATTCCAGCCCGGTGGCGACCGGTGGCGGGTGTTCTTGGACCCAGAGGGCCGCCCGTTCTGCCTGGTTCCCACCCAAGCCGAGTCCTGAGCGAGGTGGGCGCGGCACCACGTTCGACCCTGTGGGTGCCGAGAACCCCGTCCGTCCAGCTCAAGCGACGATGCGGTACTCGTGGATGAGGCCGCCCAGCCGATCGGCTCTTCGTGGCCTGGCGGCGCCAACGTCGCTGATGGTGGGAGGGCCGAGAGCCCCGAGCGCCTTAAGGGCGGGGCTCGGCCAGTTTGGAGCCCGGACGAGATGAGGCGGGCTCGTAGCCGCAACCTTTGATGATGGCGGCCACGCTGGCGCTGAACATCGGCTCGGGCTCGGCTGCGCACACGGTGATGGCGGCGTCGACGAGTCGGTCGGGGGTCTCGGGGGGCAGTGCCCGGGTGATGCGCCGGATGCGTTGACGCTCGGTCTCGTGGGCAACTGTGGCGCGCGGGGTGAGGCCTGCGGCTTCGGTGACGGCCCAGCCGATGGCAAAGGCGGCGACGGTGGTGATGCCGTTGACGAGCCTCGGGTCGGGCTCGGAGCCGCCGGAGCGGTCGAACTGCTCGGCGATCACCTCGAGCAGCGGCGGGGGGAGCACCCCGCCGACAGCGAGGATGTTGAGCGCGTTGGGATGGCGCCGGCCGGTGTCGCGGATGGCCTTGGCGAGGCTCTCTAGCCATCGGGCTGGGTCGTCGCTGGCGGGTGCGAGGGCGGCGATCTCGGCCCAAAGGCGCTCGCTCACGGCGCCGAGGAGGTCGTCTTTGCTCCTCACGTGGTTGTAGAGCGACATCGTCCCGGCCCCAAGGCTGCGGGCGAGGCCTTGCATGGTGAGCGAGTGGAGCCCGTGGGCGTCGATCTCGTCGAGGGCGGCGGCGACGATGCGCTGCCGGGTGAGCCCGACACGAGCCCGGGTCCGACCGGCCGGTCTCGTCGTGGCGCCCACCGACAACAGCGTATCTATTACGTAGGAGGCGGGCTTGCCATGACGTACGGCATACGTATATTGTACCCGTATGACATACGTGCCGATGGTTTGTCGCGGCAGGAAGGAGCGTTGAGGTGTCGATCGCTCCGAGGGCAGGTCTTACGGGCGAGGCCCGCGCGATCGAGGTGTCCTCGCTCACCAAGCGCTACGGGAGAGGTGCCGGGGCCTTCACTGCGGTGGACGGAGTGGACCTCGGTGTCTCGGCGGGCGAGGTGCTCGGCCTGCTCGGCCCGAACGGGGCAGGTAAGACGACGACGATCAAGATGATCGCCGGGCTGATCCTGCCCACCTCGGGCTCGGTGCGCGTCGGGGGCTATGACGTCGGGCGTGAGCGCTCCGCTGCCGTCCAGCAGATCGGCGCGGTGCTGGAGGGGTCGCGCAACGTCTACTGGCCTCTTTCTGCGTGGGAGAACCTCCTCTACTTCGGCCGCCTGAAGGGCCTTCGAAAGGCCGAGATCGCACCGAGGGCGACGCGGCTTCTCTCCGAGCTCGACCTGTGGGTCCGGCGCCACCAGCCGGTCGGGGGCTTCTCGCGTGGCATGCAGCAGAAGGTGGCGGTGGCGGCGGCGCTCATCACCGACCCGCCGGTGCTCCTGCTCGACGAGCCCACGCTCGGCCTCGACGTGGAGGCGGCGCGCACCTTCAAGGACTGGGTGGCACGCCTCGCCGCCGAGGAGCACAAGACGATCGTGCTCACCACGCACCAGCTCGACGTGGCCCAGGAGCTGTCGGGAAGGATCGCGGTCATCCGTTCGGGGCGCATCGTTGCCGACCTCCCCACCGACGAGCTGCTCGCCCGCTACGCCGAGGACCG